>CAYTRW010000024.1:0-2701 GCA_964440325.1 uncultured Pseudomonadota bacterium | reverse complement strand
CTGTTATTAGCTCGGCTTCGGCTGTAACAAGCGTTAATGGTCAGACTGGTGTAGTGGTATTAGATACGGACGACATATCTGACACAGCTACAAACAGATATACGAACGATACTGATATAACCAGACTAGCAAATACGTCTGGTACCAACACTGGCGACCAAACTGCAAATGACATTCTACCCTCTCAAACTGGTAACGCTGGTGAATATCTTACTACTGATGGCACTAATGTCAGTTGGGCTGGACTTAACGTAATAACCACTGATACTAGAGAAAATATTTTAACTAGTTCCCCATCATCTGATACCGTAGCTTTTGCCACCGACACTAATGAATATTTTATATTTACTGGTAGTCAGTGGTACGAAGCAAGTATTCCTATGTCTGCAACATCATCTGCTCCTGATATTGGCTATACCCAAGACAACGATAAACTCGGTTATGGTGATGACTACATTGAGAATAAAAGGGCTTATAACTTTGGCATTGGGCTGTATTCTAACAATCCACTAGAGGGTGCTATATCTATTGACCACTCTTATTCGCCAGCGAAGTTTTTTGTCTATCTTAATGGCATTTGGAACACTTTGCTTTATGACTTTGTTAATGATGAGGACTACGGATTAACCCACGTCCCATACCTTGAATACCGTGTTAGGGCAAGGTCTGGCGATAGCATAGAAGTAGGTCTGAACGGTCAACCAATAGTTAAGGGGTATCGTACAGATGCAGGTGTATACCCTGCCAGAAAGCGTATAATAGGAAGTAACTTAGGAGGATAATATGGAAACAATGACAATAACATTCCCAGTAACAAAAGAATCAATTAAGTTTATTAGAAAAGCTCTAAACGAGGCTCAGGTTTTAGGTTTTGATGTAACGGCTTATTTAGACCAATTAGAGAAGTCAGAAGTTTATGTACAGATAGCCGAACTTGAAGCTAGATTAGCTGAATTGAAGAAGCTCAAGAAGGATAACAACTAATGGCTACTTACTACTGTAATATAGACTCAGGAAGTGATAGCAACTCTGGCACATCTGCAAGCCCTTTTAAGACGCTGTCTAAAGGTTTGAATACTGCTACAGCTTCCGGCGATATTCTTATTCTAGCTCCTTCGTCTACAGCATCTTATACGATGGTAACAAAGACTCTACCTGCAAACTTCACTATACGATGTGAAACGAAACCCAACATGATAACAAGTAGTTATGCACGAATAAATGATGGTGGTGGAGCAAACTATTGGCAACTTACGGGAGATTTCACGCTAGAAAATATTGTAATGTACAACATGAGTCCTACTGGTTCGACAATATACCATGGCAATTTCGCAACACCCCGTCAGACAATCCAATTCACAAATTGTGTTATTGATACAATCTCCACAACTGTGTCGACTGCTGCTCGTGGCGGATTTGTAGGTAATGGTTCAAGCGTAAGTACTCCAGCTCAGACAGTAATTGAAATTAACTTTGACAGATGTTTGTTCTATAACATAAAGAGCCGTAACTCGGTACCAAACTCTTCCGCATTCGTATCTTTATTTGCAAGTAACTACGAAGTGAACTTCCGTGAGTCAACCTTCTATAACCCCTCAACTGGGTACCCACTAGATACGATTTTGGCTTACTATTCAAGTGCTATCACACCATACTTTCGTAACTGTATCATGTTCTTTGAGGATACAAAATTGCCAAAATTGAACGCCACTTATTCAGGAGTTACCACAGGCAATTCGACTGTTCAAAACTGTGTTTATCAGGGGATAAATACAGGTGGCGTAACCTTCAATAGTTCTATCAATGCTGACCCCCAGTTCCTAGACAAAACAAACCGAGATTTCCGCTTACAATCCGACTCACCAGCAATTAACGCAGGACTTCTCGTATGAGTGATGACGGAAACATCCATGCAGATATTAGCTTTCGTAAGGGAACGGCTAGTCAACTTACACCAGCTGAACATCTTGGTGGCTTTGTTGCCGAACCACTTTACTTAACTGATACACACCAGTTCCTAATCCATAACGGTAGCTACTACAAGTTAGTGCCAACTGCACAGAGTATAATCACTAACAGCGATGAGGTGGTCGTCCATGATGATGACGTTGTTTATTTAGAAAGTTAGAAAGGAATAAAATGCCAGCATTAAGAGAAAACGCCATAACATTATTAAGCTCTACTACCGTAGACATGAAAACAGCAGGAAGTACGACTTTGTTTAGTACGCCAAGTGGTCTAGTGCTATATGTTACTCATGTAGTAGTTCGTGACCCAACCGCTTCACTCGCAGGTGGTACGGATTACGATTTTACCAACTGGAGACAGACGGTAGATTTGTCTAGCATGACAACCGCCAATACTGATTACATAGTGCTTTCAGGCAGTGGCACAAAGTACACCGAGAATACAGGCAACTTCCAGATAACAGTTAGCACAGGCTCAACGGCTGTAGCTAGTGCTAAGATTGATGTGTTTGGCTACTTGGCGTAGCAATTTATACAGCAAGAATGATACGTTATAATTATAAAGGAGAAACAATGGCAACAATAACCATAACAATACCAGACGAAGACTTAGAAGCGCAACGTGAATTACAGGGAGGAAAATAACAAAATGGAAAAAGAATTATCGTTACAGCAATTAGAGAAGCTAGAGAAGAACCCTTTTTATAAACTGTCTGCTGAGCAACAGGCTGAAC
>CAYTRW010000023.1:0-2819 GCA_964440325.1 uncultured Pseudomonadota bacterium | reverse complement strand
GCTGGCTATGGCGAGCGGCAGCCGCAATCACTGCATCGGGACGTTTGTGTTGATGGTGTACTACTAAGTGCGGCTGTGTGGGTAATGCTATGGCTTCACGATCGGCAGCGCGGGCAGCAAACCGCCTGCTTGTAACCGTGTAACTGGCTGTAACTGACCCCCAGTTACAGCTTTTCCCCAGTCCTTTCCTATACTTATCTTCTCTTGTAACTCTGTAACTGAACTTTAGTAGAAAGAATATATAAAGGGGGGTTGGGGGGTAAAGGGGTCGAGGGGTATAGTATAGAAGGGGGTATATAGCCTATAAGGTGAAAGGGGGGTCAGTTACGTTACGCTGTTACAAGTCGCTTGGAGGATGGCCGATGCTACTGCACACAATGTAGTTATATGTAATTGTAAAAAAAGTTTCAATTAGCCATTGACTACGGCTGACCAATAGACTACCCTACCTCATACATACCGATCGAGGTGAACTACCATGACCGCTCTAGCCCATAACAAGACTCTGTGTGCCGAAAAGGCGCGTGATATCGCCGCAACCGCAAACCAGCTCGCTACTCACGCCGCCGGACCCTGGACAGTTGATGATCTGACCACCTTTCACGATAAAGTGGTTTCTCTGCGTGAGAAAGTCATCGATCTAACCACCACGTCCCGTTACCTGCGCAAGCTGGCGTCTATGTCAACAAACAATCTTCAAAAGTGCATTCAGCTCGCTGACATCAACGGCATCATCGCCGAAGTGTTTGCTCCAACGTGGGATCTACATCCCGCGATCAACGATGCCAACATGCACAAGTCGATTCGCGATCACGGTCAGAACTACGTCAAGTGGTCCCTGGTCTACCCGAAATATGCTGCCTATCCCGATGATTTGACCGACAGCCTTGGCCACAGAGTCGGCTCGGCCCCTGCCCACAATGGCGAAGTGCGTGACGAGGAAAGCGCCGTGGTGTGTGTGCATAAAGTACATCAACTGTGTCGTAGTTTGGGCTGCGAGGAGCTTGAAGATCAGATCATCAAAGAGCTGGCCAATCGCCCCGACTCTTTTCTCGCTCCGAAACACAAGTACGCTGGCGCAATAAAGTGGCACGAAATCACGGGACAGTGTTGCACAGACATCAACGATTTCTAACTACATATGCCCCGGCAACGGGGCTGCACTACCTTCTGATGAGGCACTAAATCATGACCGATATCATCACCGCTGAATTTGAATTTCCCACCGACAAAGCCCGCGACACCATCACCACGTCCCGCTGCAACGTAGACAAGCTTGTTGTGACGCAGTTTGGCGCAGGCAAGATCAAGCAAAAAGGCACGGCTGGCAAGCTTGCTGCTATGCTCTGGAACGAATGGACGGCCAGCCGGATCAAAGCAGCAAGAGAAGAGTGGAAATATCCGACCGAAACCGACACTGACAAACGCAAGTCGATGCAGCCGAGCGAAGTGGGTGCAGCCCTGGCCGGTGGTGTCCGCAGTGCGGATAATGTTGACGCGGTGACGTGGATCTGCTTGGACTTTGATAAAGATGTCACCTTTGCCGACTTTGATGCGATGGTGAAGGCGCTACATGATCTGGATTTGGCCTACCTCGTCACAGAGTCGTCATCGAGTGGTCTTGCCGACAAGGTCAAGTTTCACGCCTACATCCAGATCAAACCGCTTGCTGTGACTGGCCCCAGCGGCGACAAACTCGACAACAAACAGCGCCGCCTGTGGGTCGAATCCACGTACCGTACCGCCTATCACATTGTCGCGACAGCACTGCGGAAGTTGGCCAACATCTCGGCTAATTACGACCCCGCAGTCTGTGATATCGCCCGTGCTCTTTTCATTCCGCGCATTCCGCCCGGAGGCCAACCCCGCCGTATCAAAGCAGGCGACGGGCAAGCCCTCGACTTGATCGCGGCGGCGACAGCGCTACACGCGGCGGGCGTGCAGGTTTCGCCCGAGATGCTTCGCAAGTCACGCGAACCGATGACCCACGACGCCCGTTCCGCTGCCCCCCGCACGGATGGTGACGGCTTGAGCGGCGAAGGTGGTTTTTGCTGTCTGCACAGCGATCGTTGCGATGCCCAGATGTTTTTGGACCTCGTGACTGAGACGCACACGAACCTACATGATGAGTACACAGACAAAGGGCTCCGCGTCCTGAGCAATCGCCCCAAGCTCCCAAGCGGTGAGCGCGGGCGAAGCCGCCGCCCTGTCGGCATGGATCTTTACTTCGTTGCTCAGCATCTTGGCTGGCTTGGACCTCCTGCCGGTCCACGGTCATACAAGTGTCTATGCCCGTGCCGCGATCAGCACAGCACGGGTCGGCAGGCTGCGGGGGAATGGGATAGCTCGACTGTCCTGTTTTTGCCCGATGGCGTCGACGACCCCGAGAGCTATACCGATCCGCCACTGACGGTAGATGTGTCGGCTGACGGTGCAGTGAGCGAGACGGCCATTACAGCGCCAGCCCCCGTGCAAATCACCGAAGCCCAACGGGAAATGATGCAGCGGCGAGCGGTGATTGATCAGATTCGCGGCGACCTCGCCGTGACGGCGTCCGGTCAGCCAAGGGGCAGCGTCAGTAACGCTGTGACGGCGTTGGCCAACGATCCACGCTGGGCAGCGGTGCTGCGCTTTAACGCGATGTCGTCGACGATCGAAAAAATCACCGCGCCACCTTGGCCGCAAGACGTGGCGGCAGCATCGCCGACAGGTGAGTGGACCGACGAAGACGACACTAGGCTCGTGATCTGGCTTGATCGTGAGTACGGTATCGGTATCAGCAAAGGCGAAGCACGCGACGCTGTTCGCATCGCCGCCGA
>CAYTRW010000022.1:0-3057 GCA_964440325.1 uncultured Pseudomonadota bacterium | reverse complement strand
AAAATGCTCTCAACGCTCAAAGAAAATAAAGATTTACACCGAGAAACAGCAAAGGTGCTCTTTGAGAAAGAAGATATATCAAAGGCCGAGCGAAGTATGGCAAAGACAGTCAATTTTGGTGTCATGTACGGGATCACCCCATTCGGCCTCTCAAAAATGCTTGGAAAGGCACCGTCTGAGTGTGCTACGTATATCGATCGATTTTTCAGACTCTACCCTGCTACTCGCGAATACTTCGACCATATCGTCTCAGAAACGCAGAAAGTCGGCTACGCTGAGACGTTTTTTGGCCGCAGAAGAGCCATCAAAGGCCTCTCAGATAAAAACTCTATTGTCCGTGAACAAGCCAAGCGCGAAGCTATGAATATGCCGATTCAAGGGACCTGTGCTGATATTCTCAAATACGCAATGGTAAAAATAGTCAGAGAATTTGAAGAGAAAAAACTAGAAGCAAAACTGCTCATGCAGGTCCACGACGAACTCGTCGTCGAATGTCCTGATACCGAGACAGAAACAGTCACAAAAATACTCCATGAAGTCATGGAGCATATTGTGGAATGGGATATTCCTATGGCTATCGAGGTAGGAATTGGCAAAAATTGGCTGGAGGCAAAGAAATAATTTAGTTTTTCAAAGAAAAACCAATGGTAAATGCCATACCTATATTTTCCCTTTGAGAAAGTGGGATAATACCCGTTCATGAAACAAAAATAGAAGAATGAGGGTTGAAAATATAATGCAGTGCAATGCTTGGCATAAAACAAACTCCACGATTTCTATCTCCACCATTATTACTTGGATTCTTGAATCTCTCACCTTCCCCTGCTATAAACATGCCAGAAGCATCAAGATGAAATCTATCACTCAGTGGTATTTTATAGGCTTGTACACCAAGAGATCAAAAACTACCACTACCAGTACGGCTCTCATCATGTTCCAAATGGAGTACCACAAAAACGTTATCATGAATTTTACGAGCAACATCAATGTATGCTCCTAGACCAGTATATATGTGTTCATCTATAGTCGTTTCTGTGTGAGATTCAGGAGTAATATGCCCGTGACCATCATCATGAAGAGTAGTATGAGTGTGCGTATGAGGCAATTGAGAAACTTCATGAAGAACAGTCAATCAACCTGCAAATTTCCATGGTCATTGGTTTTTTATAATACCAAAATCCAGCAAGAGCTCATGTCTCAGAGGATCCGTAGAGTTAGTAGAAACAAGACCATGTGCAGAAATTTTAGCTAAAGTTGCATTTTCATCATCATGATTGAGTGGTATCTGAGCATGTAATCACAATCAAGCCAATGTTCATCGCTCCAGATTACCATCTTGAGTAGCATGATTACGGGAATAGGTTACTTCGGAACCGAAATGAATATGATGATTGTCAGAAAAAGAATGATTCAGTGATTCAGCCGATGGATCAGATGCATGAAGGAAGTTCAGATCTTCTGACAAAGATCCTATTTTGTTTCCATGATCCTGAGCCAATAAAAGTTGTGTTGAGGCCAAAACAGTAAGAGCAATATTTCTGATTGATTTTGGGAAACGACGAAGAGTCGAAGAAGAAAATTCTGGAGAAGACTGTAAACGCATAAAAATAACTTAAAAAATAATTTCGCGCGAACTATATCGCGAAATTTTATTTGTCAAGCCCTTCAAAACTTAGGATTTTTTAAGCCAGCTAAGATCATTACTGGCAAAAAGTGCTGAGCTCATAACCGCTCCAGTAGCGCCAGCGTCAAGACAGAGAGGAAGAGTTTTTTTTCCTACTCCACCATCAACAACAATGGGCAATTCTGGTCTTTTATTATGTATTTCTGTGATTTTTGGTAATACTTCCGGGATAAATGGTGTACCAGCATATCCTCATTTGACGGTCATGATGAGAACATAGTCAATTTCCAGGATATAGCTATCTAGATGGTCTGTCGGGGTGCTATCCAAAAGTGCAAGACCAACTTTTTTCCCTGCATTTTTGAGACGAGTAATAATCTCATGGATATCTTCTTTGCACTCTACATGCACAGCAACAGCAGAAACACGAGAGAATTTAAGTATATCTGGGATATATTGCGATGGGTAGTCGACCATAAGGTGAACATCGATTGGTAGTTCCTCGTGAAGAAATGACAGATGTTCTAGAGGAAGCATAAGCGATGGAACAAAATGACCATCACCAATATCATAATGAACACCTGCGACAGATATTGGAAGATTTTTTATCTGACTATCCCATGATTCTGGGGCGTCTTTTATTGCCAAAATAGAAGGATATATACGGAATTGAGACATACATCTGAGTATAAACCTTTTTGAATGATTGCAAGAATCATAAAAAGCCATTCTCTGTTGCAATTCATGGGATTTTTTATAGAGTCTGTGGGTGTCATTTGTCCATCTTCATCTCCATACACACTACTCATTTCTTCAGGGTCTCGGTGACCCTGAAGCATTTGTTGTGCGAGCAAAAGAACTTGGCATGCCAGCACTCGCAATTACCGATACGGATAACCTCCATGGAGCATTTGAATTCTACCTTCTCTGTAAGAAAAAAGGCATCAAGCCAATCATCGGAGTAGAAGTGTTTATCTGTGAGCAGGGACAAAAATATGATGCTCGCGACGCAAAAGTCTACAGTCTCATACTGCTCGCCAAAAATTTTGAAGGATACAAAAACCTCATACAACTGACGACACGTGCTTATCTCGATGGAAATGTAGGAAGTAAAGCTCAGATTGACTTTCAAACACTTGAAAAATATGCCAATAATGTGATAGCTCTGTCGGGAGATCTCACGAGTGAACTCGCACAGCATGTTGTATCCGGTAAAGATAATACTTTCTTGCTTCAGAGAATCAGCTATTACCAGCAGATTTTTGGGAAAGAAAATTATTTCCTAGAAATCGGTGAACATCCGGATAGGTGATCACAGGGAGCCTATAATCAGAGACTCGTGGAGCTCAGCAAACTCTCTTGAGCCCCACTCGTAGGAACAAATGATGTCCATTATGCCCGTCCAGATGATGCAGAAGCACAAGACTTTTTAT
>CAYTRW010000021.1:0-3987 GCA_964440325.1 uncultured Pseudomonadota bacterium | reverse complement strand
GCATGTACCATTTTTACTTTTGGTTTATGTTGATATATATGAGTATATCGGCTAAATCGTTATCAATTCTTTTAAGTGTGCCTAAACTTATAGCAAAATCGATTAATGATGATAGGGTGTAACAAATTTTAATCAATTAATGTGAGTAGGTTAATGAAAAAAATACCAGTGAGTATTGGGAATTTTAAAGAATTGATCAATGATGGATACGTTTACGTTGATAAAACGCATATTATGTATCAGTTACTTCATAAAAAATCGTCGCTACTTTCTTTCTCGTCCGCGTCGATTTGGTAAATCATTGTTATGCCCATGCTTGGCGAACTATTTGCTGGCAACAAAGAACTGTTTATAGATACATGGATTGGCCGTGAATAAGGATATAGGTTTAAGAAACATCCCGTTTTGAGTTTTAGTTTTGCATAACTTACAAAAAGCTCTGGGCAAGACGTCAAAGATTCATTACTTTCCGCTTTGATTCGTCTTGGGAATGAACATAAAATTGATATAATGAATGAAACTCGTCCAAGTGATGCACTTATTACATTGGTCAAGGAACTTTCAAAGCAGGCGCCGGTAGCGATTATTGTGGATGAATATGATGCGCCCATACATTTATTGAATAGTTTGGGACAGCATTTTTGCGTAAAAGATTTTTTACCCGTGCAATGTCTATAGATTCTTGAGATGATTGTCTTTCTGGTAAAGATTTTTCATCTAAAGGATTATCTGTCAAAAAAGTCAAATAAACAGTGTTAGTTTGTAGTCGAGTCAAAAGACAATAAACAAACTCAGATCGTTCAGAACAAGAACGATTGCAAACAGCAAAGGCATACGCAGTAATATTTTGAGATTCTTCGTTTTCAAGCATGTTTGCGAGAGTTGTCTGGATACACGGTATGTGTACAGGAGAACTATGTGTATCCATAACATAGCTTCCAGGATGCATAGCGGATTCTGTAAAAGGGTGAAAACGTAAGGTTGTAGGTTCAGAATTTAAAGTGCCGCTTAAAATATCACGGGGAGTGCTTGATGTATCTGCAGAAGAACTCTGAGCTACAAAGGGAGGAATAATCTTGGAGACACCGCTGTATTGTTCAATACATTTTGATCCCGGAATTATTGACCATATCTTATATAAAAGTGGTTTGTAGTTTTCTTTAATGCGATCGGCGCCAGTTATGATGGTAAGAATGTTTCTCAAAGATCTTTTAAAAAAATGATTTTGAGACAAAGAATATTCTTCTTGATGGTTTTGTTTTTTGTACGCATTCATAAATCGTTTTTCGCCCCATTTGTTGGCATAATAAGTGCCAAAACCTAGAGCTGCTGATCCTGAAGTTATGAGAATCATTTTTGTAAGGTGTGTGTGATGCAGGTTTTGAGAGCTAGGCAAAACAGCTCTTGTATGCATAAGTAATAAAAATACGATTATTTTTTTCATAAAAAGTTTTTTTAGGTAAAAACGTAGGATGTTTTACAAATATAATATCAAAATTTGTTTTTTTATCAATATGCGTTTAATAGTCAAAGATTTGACGCGGTTTTACCAAATGTTTTTATTGTAATCAAACATATATTTTTGAAGCATTTTAAAAAAAGATACTTGTGGTACACTTGTTTTTAATAATTTTCTCATTCTTTTACCATGTTGTATATATATGAAACAGTCGATCGGTGATACCCGTTTTATAGTAGTTGTTGGTGGTGTTATTTCTGGCGTGGGCAAAGGTGTTGCTACCGCATCTATAGGCAGAATTTTGCAAGAACGAGGGCATTCTGTCACTTTGATTAAGATTGATCCTTATATAAATTGTGATGCAGGGACGTTGCGGCCAACAGAGCATGGTGAAGTGTGGGTTACCAAAGATGGGGGAGAAATCGATCAAGATCTTGGGACCTATGAACGATTTCTTGATAAAGATTTTTGCAAGAAAAACAATCTCACTACCGGTCAAATTTATAAATCGGTGATAGAAAAAGAGCGACACGGACAGTATCTTGGTCAGACGGTTCAATTTATTCCGCATATAACGGGAGAAATTACTCAGCGTATTGTTGATGCCGCAAAAGGATACGATGTTGCTATTATAGAAATTGGTGGAACGGTTGGTGATCATGAAAATGTTCCGTTTCTTTTTTCTATGAAGTCATTAGAAAGAATGCTTGGTCCAAATCGGTGTGCATATGTTTTGGTTACCTATCTTCCGGTTCCGGGACATATTGAAGAAATGAAAACAAAGCCAACGCAGCAAGCAGTCAGAATGTTGTGTGAACAAGGAATAATGCCCGATTTTATTGTATGCCGATCAAAGCAGCCGCTTGATGATGCGCGTAAGAAAAAGATAGAAGAGTATGCGCATGTTTCACTTGATCATATTATTGCCGCACCCGATGTGCAATCAATTTATCAAATGCCACTCGTGTTTGAAGAACAGCAGTTTGGTCAAAAAATATCGGAACAGCTACATTTAAAAAATACCCAAAAACCTGATTGGACTGCCTGGAATGAGCGTGTAAATACCATTCTTGCATCACCAAAAACGGTAAAAATAGCGATTGTAGGCAAATATACAGAGAGTGGCAATTTTGCGTTAACAGATAGTTATTTGAGTGTTTCTCAAGCATTGATTCATGCAGGCGCGGAGCTTGGTGTAAAAGTTGAGATTGTGTGGGTACAAGCAACATTGTTTGAAAAAGGTTCGGAGTCTGGCATTAAAGCATTGCAAGCGGTGGATGGTGTTATTGTGCCCGGCGGTTTTGGAGCAACGGGAGTTGAAGGGAAAATTGCCTGCATAGAGTATGTGCGTACGCATAATATTCCTTTTTTGGGCATTTGCTATGGATTGCAGCTTGCAGTGGTTGAATTTGCACGGCATGTTGTTGGCCTAAAAGAGGCAAATACGACAGAAGTTGATGCCCAAACACCGTATCCGGTAGTTACTATTTTGCCAACACAAAAAGAGATACTACAAGATCATCGATATGGTGGAACTATGCGATTGGGAGCGTATACTGCAACGTTAAATCCAGGATCATTGATTGCAGCAACATATGGATATAAAGACAAAAAAGATGCAGATGTTGCAACAGAACGACACAGGCACCGGTATGAAGTTAATCCAAAATATGTAGAGCAGTTGCAAAAAGCAGGATTAGATTTTTCAGCGTATACCACACGAGAAGATGGTGCACGATTGGTAGAATGTATTGAGCTTGCAGGTCACCCTTATTTTGTAGCAACACAAGCGCATCCAGAATTTACCAGTAGATTTGGCAATCCTAATCCACTTTTTTATGGTCTTATAAGAGCTGTATTAAATAAATGAGTATAAAAACATTACATAATTATAGGATATGTTTCTTAAATAAAACATATCCTATAATTATGTAATGTTTTTAAATTTAGCTATTTTACGGTGTATGCTGCCATAATTAAAAGAGGTTATGGGACACCCGGCGGATTATTCCAATTCATATCAATTGTCTATACTTTCCTGACGCGTATCATGCGTTAAATGATGATGAGTACGAGTATCCTTGCGGCTGCGTATTCAAAAGTGACTTCCACGTCTCAAGATTATAGATTATAAAGCGTTTTTCTTTTCCATAAAGAGTATAATGACAAATCTGTTTTTTTTCCGTGTCATAAGCAGGTGTTAATGGCTTGTTGTATAAAGGATATACTGACATTGTTCTAAGAGCTTCTTTTGCTAATGGCTTTTGAGTATTTAAAGGATTTATATTTAAAAAAAACTTATTGCCTTTTATTTTTAAAAAATAATTATAATATTCATCATATGAATGAAAGTAATATGATTCTCCGATTACACCTTCAAAAGTAAATTTTTCCCCATCTAAAATAATAGTTTGTATTTTTGTCGTCGTATCTAAATTTTTAGGTATACTATTTTTTGTATCTGTAATCTCTTTTATACCTGTTTTTTGGGCAAGAGAATCCCATCCTGGAATAGAAGAAAAAAAGCG
>CAYTRW010000020.1:0-6046 GCA_964440325.1 uncultured Pseudomonadota bacterium | reverse complement strand
CCGCCGTCCCCGCCGGCACCGTGCCGGGCGTGACCGGTCACGCGCGCGTCGTCGCGCTCGCGGAGCTGGCGCACGAGGCGACGAGCGCGGCCGTCACGGAGCGCGCGCAGGGCCTCTCGGCAGACCTCGCGGAGGACGCGTGCATCGCGTGGATCCGCTCGGTCTCCGCCGCGCTCGCGTGGCTCCTCGACGAGCACGCGCAGAACCCCCGCGACGCACACGAAGCGCCGCCTGCCCACGAGCCCGCGGCCGATCCGCGGCGGCACCATGGCGGCCCGGTCGTGGACGTCGCGGGGACCCACGCGGCGCGGTGGCCGGTCACACGAACCGCGACGAGTGTCGTCGTCACGACGCCATCCGGGACGCACGCGTTCGGCGTCGGATTCTCAGACGACGAGGCGGAACGCGCGGCGCGCGAGATGTACGCGCGCGACGTCGAGGCGGCGGAGCACATCAACGGGGACATCGATGCCCCTACGATCGTCCGTGGCGCGCCCGTCCCGTTCCATGTAGCGCGCCTCGACTGCGTCGCGTTCCTCGCGTCGCTCGAAGACGAGAGCGTCGACCTGATCGTCACCGATCCGGCGTACGAGAGCCTCGAGAGGCATCGTGCGCACGGGACGACGACGCGCCTCACCGCCGACTGGTTCGCCATCTTCCGCAACGAGCGCTTCCCCGATCTGCTGCGCGAGTGCTTCCGCGTGCTCAAGCCGGACGCGCACCTCTACGTCTACTCCGATCAGGAGACGATGTTCGTCACGAAGCCCATGGCCGAAGCCGCGGGCTTCACGTGGTGGAAGCATCTCGTCTGGTCGAAGACGAAGCGCGACGGCGACGAGCCCGCCGCAGGCATGGGCTATCACTACCGCGCCTCGCACGAGGTGATCGGCTTCTACGAGAAGGGGAAGCGACGCCTCAACGACCTGGGCGTGTGCGACGTGCTGCCCGCGCCGCGCGTGCGCGGCTACCCCACGGAGAAGCCCGTCTCCGTCTCCCGCACGCTGATCGAGCAGTCGAGCGCTCCTGGCGAGCTCGTCGTCGATTGCTTCATGGGGAGCGCGAGCGTCGGCGAGGCCGCGCTGCTCGCGGGTCGGCGCTTCGCTGGGTGCGACGTGGCCGAGCGCTCGATCGCGCTCGCGCGCGAACGGCTCACGCGTGCCGGTGGTGTCGAGGTCGGGCCGCCGTCCGCGAGGGCGCAGCGGTCGCTGTTCGGTTGAACGCGCGCTCGGGCGCGCATGGAGGATCGATGTCGAAGAAGAAGGAAGAGGGGCCGCGTTCGTTCGGGGTCATGATCTCGGGGCTCGCCGACGGACGCGCCAACGCGCAGATCTCGGAAGAGCTGCACGAGCTCGTGAAGGCCGGCAACGCCGAGGCGCTCGCGCGCGAGGCGGATGTCTCGGGCGAGCTGACGCTCAAGCTCAAGCTCAAGTTCACGGCGCGCGGGATCGTCGGCCTAACGTACGACGTGAAGACGAAGAAGCCGTCGAAGCGCACGGCGAGCGCCCACATGTTCGTGACGGACGGCGGCAACCTCTCGGCCCGCGACGAGCGCCAGCAGGAGCTGCCCGGGCTCCGCGAGGTGCCGCGCCACGACGACGATCTCCGCGAGGTGCACGACCTCGCAGAAGGCGAGGAGTGAACATGTACGACGAGAGCGAGAACGGTCCGAGGATGGGCAACGTCGAGGCGATCATCGGCGTGGTCGAGCAGGGCGCGAAGCACGAGGTGATCGAAGGCGTCCCCGACGTCGTGATCATCCCGAGCCCGCAAGGCGGAAAGGAGCTGCGCGACCTCCGCGAGATCCTCGACAAGCGTCTCGAGCGCCCGCGCCGCGCGAGCGGAACGAGCTCGCACACGACGCTCGACTCGATCATCGCGCACGCGAACCGCCAGAAGATCGACCGCTCGGTCATCTTCGCGAGCGACGACCCGGCCCGCCCGTTCCTCGTCGTCGTCTACAACTACGACGACAAGCCCGTCTCCACCGGCGAGCGCGCCGACTACCGCGACCACCGCGCGCACTATGCGTTCCCGCTCTCCGAGGAGTGGCAGGCGTGGGCGCGCGCGTCCGGCGACAAGTGGCTCTCGCAGGCCGACTTCGCGGAGCTGCTCGAGGCCCGGATCCTCGACGTGCTGGATCCCGCGGCGCTCCCCATGCAGTCGAAGGAGACCGCGGCGAAGCTCGGACTGAGCCTCGCGACGCAGGCGGCGCTCATGACATGCGCAAAGGGCATCTCGATCAACGCGTCGACGTCGGTGACGCAGACCGCGAACCTCTCCACCGGCGAAGTCGAGCTCACGTTCGCGGAGAAGCATGAGGGCAAGGGCGGCGCGCACGTCGTCGTCCCGAGCGCGTTCGCGCTCGGGCTCCCCGTGTTCCGTGGCGGCGCTCCCTACGTGGTCCTCGCGCGACTGCGATACAGGCTGAACGGCGGTCAGATCACGTGGGGCGTGCGTCTCCATCGCGCCGACCTCTCGTTCCGCGACGCGTTCACCCAGGCGTGTGAGCGCGCGGCGAAGGAGACCGCGCTCCCGCTCTTCTACGGCTCTTCCGAGAGCTGATGTCGCAGCGCGCGCCGGCGGGTGCCGGCATGGCGGGTTCGAGCCCCGCCGCGCGCCTTGGAGGTTCGATGCTGGGACCGAGTGCCGTTGCAGACCTGCTCGCCACCGCAGAGGAGATCAGCGGGAGGCGTCCGCGCACGTCCAAGCCGGGTGATCTCGAGCACGTGATCTTGGTCGCGATGCAGGGCGGCGCGCGCACCCCGCGCGAGATCGCGACCGTCTCCCGAGAGGACAACCGCCGGGTCGCACAGACCCTCTACACCATGCGCCGCGCCGGGCGCGTCGAGCGCGTGGCTCACGGCTCCTACGCAATCCGGAGGGCCACGTCGTGAGGTTCTGCGACTTCTGCGGCCAAGGTCGGTTGCTCACCGTCGAGTCGCGCCAGACGGCGCACGTCATCTGTTCTCGCTGCGTCTGGGCCTGCGCCGAGCGCCTCGTCGAGCAACGCGCGACCACCAGCGACGAGACCGACCCGAGCGCGCTCGGTGAGACCAGCGAGACGAGGGCCGCGTCATGACCAGCATCGAAGAGATCGAGCGCCTCCTGCGCTACGGAATGTGCCCCGCGCACCGCATCGCTCCGGGGGCGGAGTCGTGCGCCACGTGCGCGAAGAGCATCGACGCGATCGAGACCGTGCGCGCGCTCGCGACCATCGACCCGCGCGATATCGCGTTCGTGAAGGACTCGGGCGCGAAGCTGCGCGCTCGGATCGCGGAGCTCGAAGAGGCGCTACGCAGGCGGGGCGTCGTGTTGGGCGTGGCGACCGACGACGTGGTCGACGGCGGGCTCGTGAGCTTGGCCGGCTTCTGGCCGTATGCCGGCGCGTTATCGCGTGAGGTTCGGAAGAACATCGAAGAGACCCAGCGCCGGAGCCGCTTCGGGCCTGTCGGAGCGGTCACGCATGTCGGAGGGCCGCTCGTCTTCGGCGTCGATCTGGCACGCGAGCCGAAGCCCAAGGCGAAGCGGATCCGCGCCGCGAAGCGGAAGGCGCGCTGATGTTCGCCGTCGACGACGAGCTCGAGTGCAGCCCGAAGCACGAGGCGCTCGACGAGCTGCCCGCGCCGCGGCGCGCGCGCGCGTTCGAGGCGTGGCTTCGTCTCGGCGCTGCCTGTCGCAAGCGCGGCAACGGCGGCGTGGTGACGCTGGCGCTCGCCGCGAAGATCTTGCACGCGTGGAAGCCGGCCGAGCGCACCGAGGCGATCGCCGACCTCGTCGAGGCGAAGGGAGGCCGTCAACACGGCCTGCTCGTGCCCGACGGCGCCTCGTGGCGCTTCCACGAGTGGGCGATCTGGCAGCCAGACGAGGACGAGGCCGCAGAGGAGCGCGAGACCGTCTCGAAGAAGACGCTGCGCCAGCGTCGCTGGAGGCACCGCAAGCGACACGGTGTAGACGATGAAGCGTCTACACAAGCGTCTACAGTAGACGCCTCCGACGAGCACGATGAGACGCCTACACAGGCGTCTACCGAGACGCCTACAGAGCGTCTACGCGACGTGTCTCGCGCGCAACGCGCGCCCGCGACGCGCGCGCGCGTTCCCGATCCCGTCCCGATCCCGACCCTTCCTGTTCAAGATCTACCCGCAGATCATCGGGAAGATCCGACGGCCTCTGTGTCGGACCTCGCACCCGACCCCGAGGTCGCCCACCTTCGACGCGCGTTCGAGTCCCGATGGCTCGCGAAGCGCACCTCGAACGGGATGGCTCTCGGAACGACGTGGGCAGGCTTCGGCAAGCACTACGCGCTCGCTGCCGAGATCGCGCACCGCTACGCGGGCCGCCACGACGAGCTTGCGCGCTCGCTCGATGGCTTCTTCGCGAGCGCCGAGCCCTTCGTCGTGAACACGCGATGGGCGTTCAAGACCTGGGCGAACAACCCCGATCGCTTCGTGGGCACGCGCGTCGAGCCGAGCGCGAACGCCATCGCACGCATGGCCGACGTCCCACGCATGGAGACCCGATGAGCACCGACCACGAGATCCCAGAGGCCATCCGGAAGCGCGACGACGAGCTGCGCGTGCTGCGCGACCAGCAACCGCGCACGCCGCCGACCACCGGCAAGGCGCGCGACACGCACGGCGCCGTCGAGGCGGCGGCGCCACCGCCGTTCGTCGCTCGGCTGCGCGAGCTGGCCATCCGCTCGACCGTCGAGCGCGAGGGGCTCTCGCTCGAGGAGGCGACCGCGAAGATCGATTCGCCCGTCGACCTCGAGCGCGAGACGAACGACGCTCGAGAACGGCACGAGCGCGCCGAGAAGCTCGTGAGGCTGCGCATGGACGCGCTCGGCCTGCCCATCGACCCGCTCGAGCTCTACGAGGACGTCGTAGCCCGCTGCGTGCCGCCGACCGACGCCACGCGCGCCGCCGGCGCGTGGCTGCGCGGGCCGCGCCGAGCGCTCGCCATGCTCGGCGGCATGGGCCTCGCCAAGACCGTGAGCGCGGGTCTCTGCGCCTCGCAGTTCATCCGCACGGGCCGCACCGTGGCCTACGTCGAGGAGTCCGAGCTCGTGCGCCTCTACGAGCGCCGCACGCTGCGACACGAGGACGAGCTCGAGGAGCTGCTCGACGTGGACCTGCTGATCGTCGACGAGCTCGGCATGAGCCGGGCCGACCCGACGGCCGTGCGCGAGGCCGTGGCGGGAACGTTCAACACGAGGATCCGCAAGCCCGGCTCCCGGATGATGATGCTGGGCAACCTCGCCGACGACATCCCGGCGACCACGCCGCAGAAGGAGCGCGAGGCGCACGCGACCAAGCGATTCGCGACCACGTACGGCGCCCGCCTCGTCGACCGCATCGTCCAGATGGGGACCGTCGTGCACCTCGCTGGGCAGTCGATGCGGGGCACCCCGTACGTGAGCCCTCGGGCTCGAAAGGCAGCGTGAGCGATGCGATACCAGACACCGATCCTCGTGGGGTGCGACGGGTGCAACCGCACCGAGCATGGCGTGCGCCTCGTGGCCACCGTCCCCAACGGCCAGGGCGGCATGCGCGAGATCGCGACCGTGCACCTGCCCGAGGGCTGGACGCACGCGATCCTCAAGCCAGGGGTCATCACCCCACCGCAGCATGTGGACCCGTTCCGCGCACGCGCGCCCGAGGTGATGCAGGCCACGGGGCAGCCGTGCGAGGGCGTGTTCTGCCGCGGGTGCACGCCCCCCACGAAGGGGCTCGAAAGGGCAGGCGGATGACGCGCGCGGACACTCTCGCGAACGCTGTCGGCCGTGTGGTGTCCCGCATGATGGCGGGCGGCGTCACGGGCGAGCAGGCGTGGCGCGACGAGATGGCCAGGGCGACGAACGACACCCTCATGTCGTGGGCGCTCGACCCGCTCTGGAAGGAGCCCGGGTGCGAGTACATCGGCGAGCACATCGCGAACGAGATGGAGCGCCGCATCGCTGCAGCAGGCCCGGTCAAGGGACCGCCCGCGATCGACCTCGGGACGCGCGACCGGTGAGCCCGCGCGCGAAAAACATCCAGGGTGGGGG
>CAYTRW010000019.1:0-6898 GCA_964440325.1 uncultured Pseudomonadota bacterium | reverse complement strand
TTAGCCGATATACTCATATATATCAACATAAACCAAAAGTAAAAATGGTACATGCAAAAACGTGATGTAAATTTTTAGGTACCCAAAGCCAACATGCGCCGTTCTTGGCGATCTTGAGCTCTCAATGCTTGAATAATTTCATCAAGGTCACCTTCCATAACTCTATCAAGCTTGCTTAAAGTAAGATTTACTTGATGATCAGTTACGCGGTTTTGAGGGAAATTATAGGTACGAACTTTTTCAGCACGCATACCACGGCCTACCATCTCTTTGCGCTTTTGACCAATTTCTGCTTCATGCTTTTCTATCTCACTGGCAAGAATTCTTGCTTGAAGCATTTTGAGCGCTTTTGCTTTATTTTTGTGCTGAGATCGTTCATCTTGACAGGTCACCACCACACCCGTTGGAATATGGGTAATACGAATCGCAGAATCTGTAGTGTTAACATGCTGTCCACCCGCACCGCTTGCGCGATAGGTGTCAATACGCAAATCAGCAGGATTTATGGTTACATCAACTTCTTTTGCTTCTGGAAGCACCGCAACAGTTGCTGTTGATGTATGAATACGACCTGAGCTTTCTGTTTTGGGAACACGCTGCACACGATGCACACCGGCCTCTCGCTTGAAAGCACCATACACACCATCACCCTGCACATGCAAGGTAATATCACGTACTCCGTCTACACTGGTATAACTTTGATCAACTACCGCTACTCGCCATCCACGCTTGAGTGAATAGTTTGTATACATACGAGCCAAATCCGCTGCAAACAGGGATGCCTCTTGGCCACCTGTTCCTGCGCGAATTTCAAGAAAAACAGAATAAGAGTCATGAGGATCTGGTGGTACTACCAGATCCTCGAGTTCTTCACTTTTTAATAAAAGAGTATTTTTTAAATCAACAAGCTCTATACCCAAAAGCTCTTTAAAGTCAGCATTTGGTTCTGCCGCTATTTCATCTTCAGTTTTTTGGACTGTTTGCTCCAACAAATCGATTTCTTTCTTTTTTGAAAGAAGCTCTTCAAGATGAGACAACTCTTTTTGCAAAGCGCCTCGCTGATTAGATGAAACATCACCCATAAGTTGCGCAAGCAACTCTTGATGGCGTTTTGCAAGCATATCCCAGTTGATATTCATAACACTCTTTCTGTTTGAATATTACGCTTTTTTTGCGTAACGCTTTTCAAACTTTTCAATACGTCCAGCAGTATCTACAAACTTTTGAGCTCCGGTAAAGAATGGATGACATCCTGAACAGATCGTTACTCTAAGATCTTTTTTAACTGATCTTGTAGGGAATTCATTCCCACATGCACACTGAGCCATCACGTTATGTAATTCTGGATGAATCTCTTTTTTCATCAATATATTCCTTGTGAAATGGAAAAACTAAATTTACGCAAACAAACTTTCTAATACTGCCAGTATAGCATTAAATTCCCATTTTTCCAGTAGAAATAGCCGTTTTTATCCTCTACCTACTAGAAAAAACCCTACTTCATTGGCATCTGAAGAGGATTACTCCTTGTCAGATCCATATCTTTAAGTTGAATACTTGATACCTGTCTATTTTGATAGGTATGCCAGTAATAGATTCTATTCGTTAAATCAGAAACAGCCGTCCACTGAGTATATCCAATGATAGTTTGCCCTTTATGATCTGTTGTGCACACAACTCCTTTTGGAATATCAAATGAGTTTAAAATATGAAAGGCGGCATCTTTGACCTGATCAGCATTTTCACCCTGAATGACCATCCCACTCAAAAATGCCGCACGGACAAACCGAGAAGGAGGGGTAAAATCACCAGGAATACCAAGCGTTCCTGCGCCTGCTCCAAAAGGATGCAAATCAAGTCCACCCACATTTTTACGCGGTTCTTTAGTCCCTAAAATATGTACATAGTTATTTAAATTAGTACGATGCCACACAAAATCTGGAGCGTTGGTAATTACTCCTAATAGATTCTCATGGGTACACAATTCTCCATCTATATATTCAAACACCACACTTGCCCCCGTATTATCATGAACAATCATATGGAGAGGCGGCACTCCTAATTGGTCATTATAAAAAACGGCACCTACTTTTATTCGTGCCATTAAGGCACGCGCTTCCTGAACGGTTGCACATAATGTAAGCACCAATGAAGCCATTTGCCATGGCGCAATCATAGAATCATATTCGGATGCCAAAACGTTTTGATATTCTGCATATCCTGGAAAATAAAAAAGGCCTGCAGCCAGACCTTTTTCATTTACACCATCAACAAATTCATGTTCATTCATCATATTTGCGCCAACGCAGGCATATAACGATTTCCAACAAAAACCTTTTTTTTCTGTTCCCGTTTTCCCCTCAAATAAATAGTTGCGCGGAACAAAAAGGATTGCAGAATCAGTTTGATATCCAAACTCCAACGTTCTTCCATACAAAACTGATGCATCCTTTGCAAACAGCCGAACTCCCGTGCACATATTTTTCTCCTCTCAAGATTTGTCTTTTACCTCTCATTTATTCACCTATCCTATTATTGCATAGGCTTTTTATTGCATAGGCTTTATGTACGGCTTTAATAGAGCTCGTGGATATGGAGTCTGTACAACTGGAGTATTAATATAGGCATAAATAATTGGCAAAAGATCATCTGCCAAACCATAATCGCTACTCAATAAAAAAGTCATCATCTGATTTTTTGGCAGTTTTTTTAGTCTTATATACTCCTGTTTTATTTCTTCACAAACAAACTGTGGAATTCTATTAGTTATGTATAATTTATAAATATCACTGATTATATAAGGCAATATTCTTGAACGATTATCTTGAATATATGTTCTTGAATGCAATGCAACAGAATCAAGAATAAGATTCCCCAAAAGATCTATATCCAAATATACTGGATTGACATAAGCTATAGACTTAACATTATATTTTTGATCAATAAGTTCTATCTTTAGATATTTTTTTTCCCAAACATATTTTTGAACCAACGATACTTTACCAGGATCTTTTTGCTGCACAAACGGCAAAAAAACCTGTGTTAATGCGACTCTTTTTTGAATTTCAAAATCACTTTTTAAAATATACCAAGCACTTCGCACAGCATCTGGCCTGTTATAACCAGTAAAAGCATATCCCATACTTTTTTTATTTTCACACGAAAATAAATTATTAAAAAAACAAAACACTCCCAATAACAACAGCATAGTTATGTGCATACAAATCCTTTTTTAAAAATTACTCTAAAAAAATTTTATACAACTTTAAAAGGCTTTGGTCTATTACGCAACAGAAGTCATCCATCGTTCTGGATACGCAATAGTATTTATTGTATGATTTTTTGGCAATAAATGCGCATATACAAGCTGCATAACCGCTTGGGGATATTGTGTATTTTTTCTGCAAAGAGAAGTAATCATTGATTGCATCTGCTGCAAAGGAAGTTTTTTAATTCTTTCATATTCGCGCATTACAACCATATCAAACGGTCCTTTATATATATTTTTAAAAGACAATTCCTGAATTATGATTGACATATCACGACTTCGCTCGTCAGGAATACGTGATATTCCTTTAAAAAAGGAATGATCTATCCAGCTTTTTAACACAGAAAGTCTTTCCAAATCTGTCTGACTATAATTGTATGAACCATGGTTTTTATACGCTGCCTTTAAATCCGTACTATCATAAATCAAAACAGTAACAATCGGCTGGTTTCCATTAGAAGAAAATGTTGTTAAAATGTGCTTATTTTCAAAACCTTTTTCCGCTACATCACAAAAAGAAAACTCTTTAAGGACTTTTTGCACATAATTAACGGGTAAATATGGTGTATTTATCACGCGTCTTCGCTTTGAAGCGCTACAAGAATACCCTAAAAAGGGTATTATCAACATGATCAATATCATAATTTTCTGTTTTTTATGCATTAAAAGCTCCTGTATTTTTTAATGATGATCATCATGCCGTATCTTTTTTAATGCAGGAACTAGCAATATTGGTGAAATTATTGTTGTTAGAGTTACAACCACAACGGCAATAACATACTGCTGCTGTGAAAATATATGTGCACCATACAAAATTGTTGAAACAATAAGGCCAACTTCACCTCGTGCAACCATTGAAGTACCAAAAATCCACATCTCAAGCACATTCCATGGTTTCTTTGTACTTGTTATATAATTATCTATAAAAAGAGTACAAAAACACGCAATTATCTTTGAAATTATTGCAAGAACAAGTATTCCACATAAAAGAATCCAATCATACGCTTGCAGCAATCGCATGTTTACCTGCAATCCTATTGATCCCAAAAAAAGTGGCAAGAAAATTGCTTGCACAAAAGGCGCAATCTTTTTTTCTGCTGCATGATGGGCATCTCCCATACGATGGAAAAGACCTGCAAAATATGCTCCGGTAACCCCTGCTAAATGGCCAACTGTTTCTGCAATAACAAAAAAAATTCCCATGCAAACAACTGCTATAGAAGGAAGAAGATCATACCATTTATGCTTTGAAACCCATGCAACAAAAGGTCGAATGCCATAGTATCCCAACACCATCATTAATAAAAGAGCACCTGCAATGTGCCCAAACAATGAAAGCACCGATAAAGATCCTTGAGCATTCTGCCCAAAAGCCATATAAAGTGAAAGCAAAATTACTGCAACAATATCATCTATAACCGCTGCGCCAAGCGTTACCTGCGCAGCGCGACCATGCATACGATCATAAGCAAAAAATACTGCAATAGAGATAGAAACACTCGTTGCCGCAAATACCAATCCCATACCTATAAAAGCAGTCCATGACCATGCATCTGGAACAACAATGTATAAAAATGAACTAATCATTCCAATGGGTAATACCGCTCCCAAAATTCCTGCAACAATCGCTGAAAAACCTACTCGAGAAACACTTTCTATATCCGTTTCATGCCCTGCCATCCATAATAATGCAGGAACAGCAAAAGTGGCAGAAAGCATAACAACAAGATACGAACTTAAATCTGATGACCCACAGGTAAAAAGATGCGTTTCTGCATGCTCAGATAATGCTTGAAAAAGCACCGGCACGTTAAAAACATGCGCAATATCCAATCCACTAGGCCCTAAAAGCATTCCTCCAAGAATCTGTCCTGCAACCTCGGGCATATTAAAAAAATGCCGTACCACTCGTCCTACAAGCAATGATCCTGCCAGTAATGTTGTAACAAAAAGGACTCCCTGCACCACAACGGTTGCATCAAATGCAGCTTGAAAAAAAACACTTGAAGGAATTTGCACCAGATCATACATATTAAAAACCTATCATACAAAAAACACCTATAATTCAAATAAGTGTAGCAAAAAGTTTATTTCACAAAAAGATATCCTCTATGATAGAACTACATTTATTTTTATCATCAAAAAAAAGGATGATCTATCATGATTATAAAAAGAGTATTACCATTCCTATTCTTTATACCTTTTTGCACATCACTTTTTGGCATAGAAAATATTCCTGTCTGGCGCAAAGCGCAAGATATTGCCAATGGATACTTTGATAAAAAAACAATTTTAATAACTCCTTCAGTGCAAAAAGAAGTTATGTATCTTGTAAAAGCAGGAAAAGGGGAAGAATTTTATGCATTGATTCAAAAAGGGCTCTCTCAGATAGAACTTTACTCAAATAAAGAGCGTCGAAAAGAAATAAAAAGTATATTTTACTCCGATTTAAAGTTTCTTGGACAATTAGCACAAGAGTTTTGCCAAAAACTTGCTTTAAAAGAACAGCTTCTTGCTGAACTTTCAGAACGAATAGGCATGACTACAGATCAGCTTGCACTCCTTTTTGAATGTTCATACTGCACTTTAGAGTTTAAATAACTTTTAAACGCTAAGAAGGTATCAACGTCTCAAAATAATAACTATACCCACGCATCGATTTTGGTTTTATAAAATATCTATGCGCTCCCTGTTTGAGTAGCATATGCATACATGCATAATAATCACTTGAAGGAAGACCTAAAAACTGATCTTGCAATCGCACACCATTCAAAAGCGTAGAATCATCAATCAATGTATATACACACGGCAAAGTGTGTACTCTTTTGTTACCATTTTCATCAAAAAAATGTGCATCCAAAACAATTTCTTGATCTGCTTCCTGCTGTTGAATATATGGAAGATAAACCGACTCACATTTCCACGTTTGTACTTTTTGTCCCACCGCTTTTTCTTTATACACAAAACCTAACAACTGCGATTGCTCAAACGATCTTTGGCATTTTACCCAATCAGCAAATCCAGCTCGCGAACGCAGTGTATCCAAAAAGTTTCTTTTCATTCCGTTTTGATATCGTTCTTTGCCAGAAATCAGTTGCTCAATGCGCAACGGAAAAAGTAAACATTTTTTAAGTACTGACAAATTTTTTACTGACTCTTTTTGCTGCCGCATATAAACAATTGATTTTTTTGATGTATACAAAACCTTCTCTTGTGCAGCCTTTTCCCATGCAATATGCTCTTGCACTAATTGAGCAATACGATCATGCCCTGCCGCGTGGTATGAATAGACTCCCGCACTAAAAAAAGATATCAAAGCGACTCCAATACCTTTAAAAAAGGTACCGCATAATTGATAATTAGTGTGCTCACTTGCCTGCAAATCGGAATATACAAAGAAAAGTAACAACAGCAATACCGTACCGTTTTTTTTAAAGTTACCTATCACAATTACCCTCTTTTATACCTATGAAAACTTTTATGTTTTTAAAACTTCTTAAAAGAGGATGTATTCTCAAGAATAAGATCTACCTCAAGACCAGTCACAAATCAATAATGATATAGTCTCAAATAATAAACTTGCAGCTCTTTTTTCTCAAACTATGCTAACGATTGATTAAAAATAACCTT
>CAYTRW010000018.1:0-8126 GCA_964440325.1 uncultured Pseudomonadota bacterium | reverse complement strand
GATGCTGTAGAGCATCATTTGATTGCATTAAAAGATTCTGAGTAATGATGTATTACGTGTTGCAAAAGGTTTTTCCTATTGGAGCTTTTACGTAATAGTGAGCAGAGACCTCATCACCTTGCCATGCTTGATAGGTATAAGGCTCGATAGTTAAAAGATTAAAGGGATTATTTGGGTTCACCGTAAAATGCATAAATGCTATACCTGTAGTTGTTAAATCTTTAAAAAAAAGTGTGATTTTGTTTTTGCAGATAAATGGTTTGTACCGCCAACAGATAGGTTTGATAGGTGCAGTTTCTATATGTGCTTCATTTTTTTTATTGTATATCTCAAGCTTTTGCGTGGGTGTAAATCTTTTAGGGAAATTAAAATTATCTGAAAAGAGTTCAGAACCAAGTTCGTTTAATGTTGAACATGGAATAATTGTGGGCAAAAGGCTATCTTTATGGATACAATCGTTACATGCAGATGATGATGGACTTTGTGTAAAACCAAAAAAAGATGTTTTATGTAGTTTTAATTTCCAGGGAGCATGTTGCTGTGTATGTGGAATAAGAGCGTTAAAATAGCAATGCAATTTAAATGGTATGTTATATAAATTTTGCATACAGCCAAAAGCGTTCAAGCCCCATATAAGGAGCAAGAAATGCGCAAAATTGCTTTTTCGGGTGAAATTTAAAAATAGCATAAAGCCACCATTAATCATTTAATATATTCTAATTGTATCAAAAATTGCCAAAATGTAAAGGGGTTATTATGAACGGATTTTTAAGAGCGTTGTTTATAATAAAGTAGCCCGTACCCGTTTGATGTTTTTATGTAATAAAAATCGTCGAATGGTTTTTTTTTACAAACGGTTTTTTGAAAAACTTATTCATAATCAACAGGATTAAAAAATGTTTTATAAAAAACATTCCATTTTTATGCCATTTTGCTCGCAAAATGTAAAAATCTGTTGTGAGCAAGAAATCTTTTCTTTTGCCTGAACAGAAAGTTTTTTGCCTTGTTCTGAAAATTGGAACTGACAAAAAGAGGTTCCAGGAGCAAGCTGGCTTTTAAAGGATGAAAGAGTTTCTGTTGTTATATCAAGGGGAAGATGAAACGTGATATTTTTTATGTCTTTCCATTCTTCAAAAATAAGATCAAGGGGAACAAATTTTTCAGCCTTTATTTTGCACTGAGTGGTGCTTGCAAGGTCTAAAACGCCTTTGACGACAAATACCTGATAGGTATCAAGCCATGATTCTATTTTTGCAAATACTTTTGGAAAAACAATAATTTCACCACAACTTTGCGTGTCTTCAAGTTGCAAAAAAGCCATTCTGTCACCTTTTTTGGTCACAATATCGCGCCGTGATTTTATTCGGCCGCATGCGATTACCATTGGTTCTTGTTCTAGTTTTATGCCGGGTGTATGGAGAGCAGTAAAAATCTGCTCAAATGTTTTTATGCCACAAGAAGAAATGATTGTTTTATAGGTATCAAGAGGATGTGCGCTTATATAAAAACCCATGACCTCTTTTTCTTTTTCCAATTTTTCTTTATCTGGCCATTCATTGCGTGCTTCAAACGCATAAAAATCGGTTGTTTTTGTGTCTAAAGTTCCCCCGCCAAAAAGACCCATTTGTCCTGTTGCGATGTCACGTTTATAAGCAACTGCTTTTTCAAGAATAATGGAAAGTTCGGTATATTTTTGTGCACGATTACCAGGTAAGCAGTCAAAAGTACCTGCGCAAATAAGATTTTCTATAACTCTTTTGTTTGCAGTGCGCAAATCAACTCGTTTGCAAAAATCAAATAAATCAATAAAAAACCCACCTTTTTCTCGTTCAGAAAGAATGGTTTCTATTGCGGTTGTTCCCACATTTTTAATGCCATGCAGTCCAAATAAAATAGTGTTATCATCTATCACAGTAAATTCATGTGATGATCGATTGATATCGGGTGCTTGTAATAAAAGTCCCAAGCTTTTTGCTTCATCAAGATAAAAAACCATTTTTTCTGTATTGGTTGCTTCAAGCGTGATTAAGCAGGCAAGAAATTCAGCAGGATAATGTGCTTTTAAGTATGCGGTTTGATATGCAATTAATGCATATGCTGCAGAGTGTGATTTGTTAAAACCGTATCCGGCAAAATAAGCCATAAGATCAAAAAGTTCTTGTGCTTTTTTTGCATTAAAACAACGCTCAATAGCGCGATCTACAAAGAGTTTTCCTTGTTCTGCCATTACTTCCGCTTTTTTCTTACCCATTGCGCGGCGTAAAATGTCAGATTCACCCAAGGAGTATCCGGCTATTGCGGATGCGATTTTCATAACCTGTTCTTGATACACAATAACGCCGTATGTTTCTTGCAAAATGGGAGCAAGTTCATCAAAAAGGTACACAATTTTTTGGCGCCCGTGTCTGCGTTCAATAAAATCGTCAACCATGCCGGATCCAAGCGGTCCTGGTCGGTACAGTGCGTTTACCGCAATAATGTCTTCAAATTTTTGAGGAACGAGTTTGCGGAGTACTTCTTTGAGGCCATCAGATTCCAACTGGAATACACCTGACGTGCATCCTTGTGCAATCAAAGAAAATGTTTTTGTGTCATCAAGGGGAAGTTTGTTTAAATCGATAGTTAAATCGTGTCTTTGTTTAATTAACTTGAGCGTGCGATCAATCAACGTTAAGTTTTTTAACCCGAGCAGATCCATCTTTAAAAAGCCCAGCGTCTCAAGTTCTGTCATTGCGTATTGAGAGACAAGTTCTGTGCTTTTTGGAGGTACATATAAAGGAAGTACTTCATCAACCGGTTCAGGTGAGATTACAATCCCAGCGGCATGTTTTGAGGCGTGTCGTGTTAATCCTTCAAGCTTAAAAGATATATCAAAAATCTTTTTTATTTTTGCGTTTGATTCAATCAAGCTTTGCAAGCGCGGTTCTTGTTCAATCGCTTCTTTTAAGGTTATTTTAAGTTGATCTGGAATGTATCCAGTGAGGGTATTTGAATCTTCAAAAGGAAGCCCAAGAACGCGTGCAACGTCTTTGATCACACCTTTTGCCATCATAGTTCCAAACGTTATGATGTGGCATACTTTATCATGACCATATTTTTCACACACATATTGAATAACTTTTTCACGGCCTTCTATGCAGAAATCGATATCGATATCAGGCATACTTACTCGTTCAGGATTTAAAAATCGCTCAAACAACAAGTTGTATTTTATAGGATCAATATTGGTTATTTGCAATGCCCACGCAACAAGAGATCCTGCCGCAGAACCACGACCAGGTCCAACGGGAATATGATTACGATATGCCCATTGAATAAAATCGCTCACCACCAAAAAGTATCCTACAAAGCCCATTTTTATAATAAGATTTGTTTCAAGGTCCAAGCGTTCTTGGTACTGTTTTATGTGATCGTTACCAATAAGCCCTTCGTGGATCAAGCGATCAAGGCCGATTTGGCATAAATGTTTAAAATATGTTTCTTGAGAGTATTCTTTGGGTATTTCAAACTGAGGGAAGAATAGTTTGCCTGTTTCAAAATCAAAAGAACACATGTCTGCAATTTTGCCGGTATTCCATATTGCATCTTGATGATCAGGAAACAAAGAAAGCATTTCTTCTGTTGATCTGATGGGAACACGGCAGTCACCAAAGGTGTAGCGATCTGGATCATCAAGTTTTGCATGCGTTTGGATTGCAAGCATAATTTCATGCGCTTCTCGATCATCAGGAGAAACGTAATGACAATCACCTGCTGCAATAAGGGGGATGTTTTTTTGTGCGCTCAGCTCAAAAAGCGCCTGATTTACTATTTTTTGATCATGTTGATCTGCAGGTTGTACTTCAAGATAAAATCGATCCGGGCCAAATGTGTGAGAGAACCAATCAATTTTATCAAGCGCTTTTTGCTTTTCTCCAGCCAAGATATATTGCGGAATTTGAGCGCCTAAGCATGCAGACGTAACAATAAGGCCTTCTTTATATTTTTCTAATATTGCCGTATCGATACGAGGTTTAAAATAAAAACCTTCTTGGTATGAATATGAAATAAGTTTGCATAAGTTGCGATACCCAATCTTATTTTCTACCAACAAAATAAGATGATTATATTTATCATCAGCGCGTTTGATGCGTGCATCTTCAGTAAAATAAGCTTCTATGCCCAAAATAGGCTTTATGCCTGCTTTTTTACATTTTTGAAAAAATTTTACGGCACCAAAAATATTACCATGATCTGTGATTGCAATCGATTTAAAATCAAACTTTTTTGCTTGCAAAATTAAATTATCAAGAGAGATTGCTCCATCAAGAAGAGAATATTCTGTGTGTAAATGAAGATGGGTAAAATGTTTTTCGTTCATGAACAATATATGCAACAAAAGAATGATTGTACTATTTAAAATATTCTTTATTTTACGGCAAAAAGCATAAAATATATAGGCCCCTTTTTTTAAGGGGCCTATATATGTAACTATAATTTTCTTTTGCGAGTCACAAACTAGCTTTTAAAAGCAGAGAGTGCGCTCTTTATTCTTCGCGAGGTCTTTTGATGGCTATTTTAGGAAGAGTTGGTTCTACTATAGCAAATCTGCTTCCTGGTGATGGAACTAGGCCGTTGTGGTTTATCATAGTATCTGGAAGTCTAAAAGAAAGATCATGATAAGGGGTTGTTGGATACCAATAATCACCAATTTTTTTATAGTTAATCATAAATCTATTATTTTCTATAGGACGATACCCTTGCGAAGAAGGGCTATTATGCCATGTTTCTTCCAAGGTGGCTATTTCTACGGTCGCAGTATTATCGTCGATGCGCCGTATTTCAGAAATATAAGCTGGAACATTCAAAATGCAATTGTTTCCTGCAGGATCAACAAAAGCTCTTTTGCCATAACCAGAAAAATCTAAATAAACAGAAGATTTATTGGGATTTTCTGCGGACTGGCAAGACATAGATATAAACAGTACGTACAAAAGCGATATTTTTTTTATCATTGTATTAATCCTTGTAGTTGCGCTTTAGTTGTAAGTTAAATTTTACATAGTTTTTAATTTATTTTAGTAAAAGTCAAAGATTTTTGTGTCAAAATTTTTTGTTTATATTTTAATTTTTTTTAATTGTAAATTAAACGCGAACTTTGAGAGCAGTGTTTTTAAAATAGATGTGGTCAAGAAAAAAAGATTCTTGAAATATGGGAACAGAGTGCAGCTACATAAAAACGAAATATTGAGCATAAACAATAGAGAATGGCTGTTCTTTGATTTGTAAGAAACAGTTCTAACAAAAAGCTAATATTTTGTATAAATAATGAACATAAATAAAGTGTTTATATTTACAGAGTAAATGCAAACAAAAACTAAAGAACAAATCGAATAGATATTCCTGGTTCTACAAAAGGGAAAATCGTATCTACAAAAGTCTTATTTTCTTGAATAGAAATATCAATCGGATCACTGATTAAATAACGGTATTCTATTTTTTGACCATTGTTTTTGTCTGTACCAAATAATAACGGTAATGACAAAGTATCTTTTACTTTTGTAGGGGTATCCGTTATATTAGTTTTAAAGTATAAAGTAATTGGCAATTTATTATCTTTTTTTTGGAAATCAATGGGAGCTTTGTGTATAAGATAAAGCAAATAAGGTTCTTCTTGGATGTTTGTAGGGTTGTAAAGAAAATCGGTAGCATCAGGGGTTGTTTCTTGTAAATAATCAAAATATGTTTTTGGTTTATACGGGTCCCAACCTGGAGGAAAAACTTGCCAATTACTGCTTTTCAAGCCATTGAATCCAGCAAGAGTTGTTAATAAAGGATCTCTTTTTTTCTTGACGGGGACGCATTCAGGAGTTTTTGCTATTACTTCTGGTTGTGGAGCTATTACTCCTGATTGTGCTGCAACAAATCTTAAAATTGGCATTTTGCAAAACAAGTTATAGCGAGTTTTTTGATCTTTGTTCATAATTTTGTAATGTGCGCCAGAAAGATAAAAACATATGCGACCCATATGAGAATTGGCTTTTTTTATATCCAGTCTTTCTGGATTAGATGTTAAGATAGCGTTAATTTCTTTTTTGCCTTGATGCCATGCATAGCCAATGCTGGTTCCTACGCTAAATATTGTAGTGGCAAGCGGAATTGCAACTTTTGGATTTAACATTATTTTTGCCGCAGCAGCAATAATGGTTGCTCCTTGAGATGAATAGTCGCTTGAATATGACTGCATGTTTATACAAGCACACAATAAAATAAGAAGTTTTTTTATCATATCGACCACTTTTAATTCTTTTTTGCAAATCAAAATATTTCTATTAGAATGCCTCAAAAGTTGTGTGTTGTCAATCGCAAAGAGCTATAATAAGCCTTGTTTAAATTATAACGATTATTGATTAAATCTTCTGTTGGAGTGATTGAATTGTTGTAACTATTAATTTGTTCAGAGAAATAAGTTTCTTGAGGGGTTCTTAAAAAGATTCTCAATTCATTGTCTCCTTGTTGTACTGTAAGACTAAATTGTTGAGGCTTCTTTCTTGTTCCACCGTATGCGCTTTGTTTTTTATCTTTATTTGGGGGTCCACCGTATGCGCTTGTGTTGCTTGAGTATTTACGGCGATGGGTAGTTGGTGTTGTTTGGCTATCTGTAATAGCTCGTTCTGTATCAAATTTTATTGGCAATCCTTGGATAGCTTTTTGTAGTAAGAACGCAAGAGCATTGTTTTCTGTTCCAAACAATTGTTTTTGGGCAGATAAAAGCATCTTTGCAGCCTCAGAGCTTTTTTTGATTGCATCTGGGAATGCATGAATGTCTGATAATTGAAATGTTATGGTTTGTGTCCCATCAAAAAGGCGTACGCAAAGAGGAGAAAAAGGGTCTATTCTCTTTTTGTTAAATAGTTCAAGCAACTTTTGAGGGAGCCAAAAAGTGTTTGGTTGCTCAGGATTTTGCTGTGCATGCAATTGACCTGCATGAGAAACAGGAATTAATGCGCGGTCTTCAGGGGTGGATGGCATAGTTGTTGGGATTGGTGTTGAAGAAGGATTGTGGACTATACGAGAGATTGGTTTTAAGCATGATTTTGTAGGATCGTTTTCTGCTCCTTGGTCAGTTTCAAGTCTTATTTTTGGGATGGATGAATTGTGTAGATTGTTATCTTGCCTAGAAGGATTTATAGTTGTTTGTGGATTTCTGAAACCAAAAATAAATTTCTTAACCTTATTTACTGATTGTTTGTCAGTCGTTGTAGGGTAAGATGAAATGGGATTAGGGGAAGTAATAGAAGCAGAATCAGATTTTTTAAGCTTATTGCATGCAAATAAACGTTCCCATAAAGAGTTAAAACGAGGTTTATATGTTTTTGCAAAAAAATATGCACCGCCTATGCCAACTATTGAGCTAGCGATGAGCCAGTTTGGTAGTTTAAAACTATTGCTGGTTTGCGACCAACAAAGAAGAATTGCTATGATTATAGGGGTGCTTTTTTTACAATACATTCTTTTCTCCATTTATATTAAATATTTTAATGAGCTTTAATCTTTATCTTTGAGCTGTATCTATGTTGTGAGCAATAAGATATCTTGCAGCAAACTCTTTTAATGGTGCGTTGTAGAGTGGGTGATGGCGATCTATATTAATTTTTGGTGATAAATCTTGAGAAAAAAAAGTAGGACTGCTCCATTTAATAGTGCCAATAAGTCCATGATTGATAGTTTGTTTGGTATATCCTATTTCAGTTACCATATAATTTTGGATGTCACACTCTTTCATTTGAGCAATAGCTCTATTAAAAAGATAGGGGCTATTATGATTTGGATAAAAATTTGCAAGAGTGTATATATCTGGGTTATCGCTTAAATTATATGGATCTTTAAAAAAGACATCATGACGATCATCGACAAAATCCTGGTTTTTTTTGATACTGACGGATTGTGTTTTTTGATCTTGAGGATTAAAAATATAAGCGCTGTTAAGGTATGTAGGAATAATAAGGGTTATTATAATAAAAAGTAAATTTTTCATAATTTTCTCCATTTATAGAAAAATTTAATCTGTGTGTAAATGTGCTTGCAAAACGCATATTTACGCTTTAATTTCTCATAGTAACATATATTATACAGGAAAATGGGAA
>CAYTRW010000017.1:0-12531 GCA_964440325.1 uncultured Pseudomonadota bacterium | reverse complement strand
TAATACATCATTACTCAGAATCTTTTAATGCAATCAAATGATGCTCTACAGCATCTTGCATCTTTAGTTCTTCATATAATGTTAAAAGATGCTTGCGAATAGCCACTTCATCTTCTTTTGTATGATCAAGTGATGGTTCATGCAACATCAAATACAAAATATGCTCCCACACCGCGGCTGATTGCAAAAGCTTTTGTTGCACCTGATACAACTCTGCCGCTTTTTTATATCGTTGTACCGATTCATAGTCATTAAAAGCCCACAAAATATCGCCTTCTATTTGTGCTCGCAAAGCCTGATCATCTATTGAATGAGAAAGTAATCTGTACATACCAAGCGCACGTTCTTTTTCACCTCGAGACACATAATCAGCAATTTTAAACCATGCAATTGAATGCTTTTTATTGTAGACCTGCTTCATTTCAGTCCTTTCTATCCTTTCAGAATAATGGCTTCTCTACTAGTTTTTATACTGAAAGAAGAATTCTCGCAAGAACAAGATCAAAAAACAAAATCAAAATGAAAGATAAAAAAATGGTGCCGGGAGTCGGAATTGAACCAACGACGCTAAGCTCTTCAGGCTTACGCTCTACCACTGAGCTACCCCGGCAAAGAAATGGTTCAGATTTTATTAAATAATCAGAACACTGTTAATATGCTTTATTTCCGTTTTTTTGTCAAACAGATTTGCACGTATTTTGGTAAGTTTTTAGCAAAACTCTTTAAAGCACGTATAAATAAAGTATACTAAAATTCAAGCACAAAAAGATTTGCCCTATTTATAAAAAACAGATAGTCGGATTATGCATAAAATAGTAGATTCTATCAAAACCATCCAAAATCAATTTAGCCTTGCGCTTTCATCAGCAAAGCATCAGCAAGATTTTGAAGCTATTCGAATTACCTTTCTTTCACGACAAGGATCCCTTGCAAGTCTTGTTAAGATGCTCCAAGAATGTTCCCCAGAAGAAAAAAGAGAGTTTGGCCCTCTTATTAATGAGTGCAAAAAAACAATCACAGAACAGTTTGAACAAGCTCTTTTGACCTTTGAACACAATATTCGTCTTGCTCAGATTGAAAAGCAAAAGTATTTTGATATAACGGCATATAGAAAAGTTCCGTTAAAAGGAAGTACTCATATTTACACTCAATTTGTGCAAGAACTTGAAGATATTTTTTGCTCAATGGGATATGAGATTGCAGATGGCCCTGAAGTTGAATCTGATTACTATAATTTTGAAACACTAAACATCCCTTCTGATCATCCTGCTCGAGATATGCATGATACATTTTGGATTTCTGGTGTACCACATCTATTATTGCGAACACATACTTCAAACATGCAAGCCCGTTATCTGGAAAAACGAGAACTACCACTGGCTCTTTTTGCTCCAGGACGCGTATATCGCAATGAAGCAACGGATGCCTCACATGATTTTATGTTTATGCAAGGCGAAGTAATGGTCGTCGATAAAAACATCTCAATGGCTCACTTGCTTGCAACAGCGCGTCTTTTTTTAAGCAAAATATTTGGCAAAAAAGATGTACAAATTCGTGTAAGACCTGGATATTTTCCCTTTGTTGAGCCAGGCGTAGAGATTGATGCAGCATGCCCTTTTTGCAAAGAAGGATGCTCAATTTGCAAAAAAACAGGATGGATTGAACTCCTTGGAGCTGGACTCATTCATCCAAATGTGTTTGAAGCAACCGGAATAGACACCCAAGTATATTCAGGATTTGCTTTAGGTTTTGGCATTACTCGATTGGCTATGATTGCATATGGCATTACTGACATACGCCTTTTTCATAGCAGCAAAATTTCTTTTTTAGAGCAGTTTTAACCCAATAAACATCTTATGAACACAAACAATCAAAACACACTGCTTTGTGATGCAATTATCCCCGCAGCCGGAAAAGGAACACGTTTTTTACCGTTTACTAAAGCTGTTCCAAAAGAACTTCTTCCTCTTTTGGGCACTCCAGCTATTCATCACATTATAAAAGAGCTGTATGCTGCAAACCTTACTCGTACTCATATTATCACACATCCATCAAAAACCGCTCTACATAAATACTTTGAGCATGACGATCAGCTTAATAGCACCCATTATCCTGATATCAAAGAACTAAAAGAACTCGATTCTTTATGCAATACTATGCATATTTCATACATTAATCAGCATCAACAAAAAGGGCTCGGGCACGCCATTCTTCAAGCGCAGCATGCAATCACAAATCCTTTTTTTGCGGCAATACTTCCTGATGATATTCTTATTGGATCAGAATATAGCATGCAAACACTCACCACTCTTTTTAATGTTCATGCATGTTCTATAATCGCAGTACAAGAAGTTCCTGCCAATGAGGTTTCTCGATACGGCATAATTTCTTTTAAAGAAAAAGTCTCAGACACCGTTTTTAGACTATCTGATGTGATAGAAAAACCCAAAATAGCCGATGCTCCTTCCCGATATGCAATTATTGGACGATATATTCTTTCTTCTGACATTTTTCCGATTTTGGATAGCACAAAACCAGGATCTGGCGGAGAAATTCAACTTACTGATGGCATAAAAACACTGATCAACAGTGGTCATACCGTACTAGCCTGCGTAGTTCCTCAAGAACGTTTTGATATTGGAAACCCAGCCGGCTGGCTCAAAGCAACGCTTTCATTTGCTTTAAAAGATCCTTTGCTTGCTTCAATAGTTCGCTCTGCTCAATAAAAAATGATTAAACGGGTACGGAAATCATGCGTACCCGTTTTTGAATAAGCCGCTTGTATAAAAACATTTATATACCTTCTTTATACCAAAAAATCAAACCCTCCAAGGCCACGCGTCCACGCTGAACATTTAATATATTTTTAAATTTTAATACAAAAATATTGCAGATTGAATTATATGTTGATTACAGTAAAGGAAAGTATCTCCTGATGCTTGGCTTTTAAAAAAAGGATTTGTATGAAAAACCCCTTTCTTTGCCCCCTCCTTGCAGGATCCTTTTTGGTATTTTTTGTTACTGTTTCACTATGCTGCCCAACCTGCATCGGATACCCTCATGCACAACAATCAGAGCCTTTTCTTTCTATAGAAGATATTCAATCTAATGATACTGATTCTCCTGATGAATCTCATACTGCAAAAAATATATATGAAAAAGAAATTGATCCACCTATTTTCCATGGACTTCCACCCGATGAACGATAAAGAAACAACTGACTCCGGGAGTGTGTCTTTTTTGACAAGCACACTCCTCCTCCTTTTTTTGTGCTCTACCGCAAACATATTTTGTGGAGAGCTTCCTGTTTCTGGTGCTATTATTACATCAGAAATGGATAAAGGGCTTCGCATTGTTCAACTTGAGTCCGCTCATCAAACGGGTGTTCGATGTGGTTTTTATGCGGTACTTAACGCACTGTCTATTCAAAAAATAATAGATGATACAACAGTCATATTTGATGCAAATGACATAAAAGCACGCACTCAATCATTAATTTTGGATCAAGAAGCTGCTATACAATCTTATGAATCGATAATTAGCGATCGTGCCAAAACAGAAGGTGTTGCCAATGTGGCAGAAGATACTGAGCTTTTTGAATTTGGCACCGCGCTGAAACTTTATAATGATAAAAGAGCAGATCAATTTTTTTTTATTGGAAGTATAAATACTTATAGATTTGGTGGTGACATTTTTGACCGATCTTTAAATTTTATAAACAAAAATCGTGGAGCCATTCATCTTATTACCCATATAGGAAACATCCAAAATGGCCACTTTGTATATATAGGTATTATTAATACAGGATCACACGCTCCTTTTATGCTTATTCTTGATTCATTAAACAATAATTTACTCAACAATACAGGCTTTAGAAATAATTTGTACACCATTTACAAACAACTGTATCCCAAAACCCCAGACTCTGCATTTAAAACAGAAAAAAGCTTTTTATCAAAACTATTTAGCTCAAAAGAAGACATCTCTTATTATGAAAAACCTGCGGGAAAAGAACCTGAATATACACCACCGTATACATCCTACTCTTCTTACACCCCCTCTTTAAAGCCTGAAAGATCCAGAGCACAATCCAGTTTTACTCCTCAAACACCGCACCCTTTAACAAAAAAAATAAAGACCTATAAAATAGGGCACAACATTATTCTTAAAATCAAACACGCAAATCTTCTTGATGAAAAAAATATAGATGCACTTGTTAATGCTGCAAACACACATTTGAATCACGCTGGCGGAATCGCCTTTGCACTCAGTAATGCAGCAGGTCCTGGCATGCAAAAAGAAAGCAATGCTATTATAAAAAAGGATGGTCCTCTTTTGGTAGGAGAAGCCGTAGAAACAGGTGCGTATAATCTTTTAAAAAATGGCATTAAATATATTATTCATACCGTTGGTCCCGACTGCCGTGTTCCAAATCAAAAAGCAAAGATTAATAGTTACTTACGATTTGCATATGAAAGCGCCTGTGAAATTGCTCAAGATTTAAAAATTACCTCTATCGCGTTTCCTTCATTGAGCTCAGGAATTTTTGATTGTCCAATACAAGAAACATCTTTTATTGCTTTAAGAACCGTTATTCGTGAACTTTTTATTGCAACACAAAAAGGGTACAATACATTAAAAACCGTAGAATTTATATTGTCCGATGAATCGGATTACATAATATATGTAGAACAAATGGATAAAATAGCGCAAAACCCATCTCTAATTAAATGACTCACAAAAAAGCAACCTTTTTCATCTTTTTTTCTGTTCTTTCTTTTCAATTGTACAGCTATGATTTATTTTCTTCGCTCTACACGATACTACACAAACCTTTAAGCATTCCTTTTATTAGCAAAGGTTGCGGTTTTTTTGCAGACAATTCTATAAGTCGTTTTGCGATACCGCTCTTTATAAAAAAATATAATATTGCGCTTGATGAGATTGAAAAAAAAACATTTTGTTCTTTAAATGATTTTTTTACCCGCACCTTAAAACCCGGATCACGCCCCATCAAAGATCATATTGTATCTCCTGCAGATGGTATAATTACCGTCTATCAAAACATTCAACCAACCACTTCTCTTTTAGTAAAAAATCAGCGGTTTGATTTGCAATCTTTTTTGGGTCCTTCAATAAATGCTTTAGCTTTTTATGGCGGAACAGTTGCCATTATCTATCTTGCTCCACACAACTATCATCGCTATCATGCCCCTTTTGACTGTACGCCATCATCAGCGGTACGGATTCCTGGCCGCTATGAATCAGTCTCTTATCTGGCATACACCAACGGCATTGACCCTCTTGTTGAAAATGAGCGACAACTGATTACCCTTGATTCAAACACTCTCATGATCACCGTTGGAGCATTGTGTGTTGGACGAATCACACAAACATATACCCCAAATACTTCCCTTAAAAAAGGACAAGAAATGGGATACTTTAGCTTTGGTGGTTCAACCGTGGTTCTTGTTTTTAAACCAAACACCGTACAATTTGATATAAAATGTACTCAAAATCCTACACCTATTTTTATGGGACAAACTATCGCACAATTTACTAATCCTGAGTCATAAAACGAATAACCGCATCCGCATTTAATGAAATTGCATTAATGCCCGCTTCAATCAAAAACTGTGCAAAATCAGGATAATCAGAAGGTGCTTGACCACAGATTGAAATGTGTGAATGCGTACGCTTTGCACCGTCAATCGCCTGTTTAATCATCAATTTTACTGCTTGATCTTGTTCTGTAAACAGTGTTGAAAGCATTGCTGAATCACGATCCACGCCAAGCACCAACTGCGTTAAATCATTTGATCCAATAGAAAATCCATCAAAATACTGTGCAAACTGATCAATGAGTAACACATTAGAAGGAATCTCACACATCATGTACAACTTAAGCCCATTTTTACCACGAACAAGTCCATTCTTTTCCAATTCTTGCACAACAAGCTCTGCTTCTTTTAAGGTTCGAACAAACGGAATCATAAGAATAAGATTGCGCAACCCCATATGATCGCGAACACGCTGCATTGCTTGACACTCAAGCGCAAATGCTTGTTTATATGAACCATGATAATACCGCAGCGCTCCACGATACCCAAGCATAGGATTTTCTTCCTCTTCTTCAAAAAATGATCCACCAAGCAAATTTTTATATTCATTGGTTTTAAAATCCGAAAAACGAACTACAACTGGCCGTGGATAAAATGCTGCTGCAATCAAACCAACTCCCTGTGCCAGTTGATCAACAAAAAATGATTCTTTGTGTTGATACAATGCGGTTTTTTCTTCTATATATTCAAGCACTTTATGATCTTTAATACGTTCTTGATTGATAAGCGCAAGCGGATGAATACCAATATCATGCGCAATAATAAATTCCGTACGCGCAAGCCCAACACCATCAACAGGAAGTAATGACTGCGCAAGCGCTGCATCAGATTGTGCAATGTTTAACAACAATGATGTAGGATATTTTTTTTCTAAAGAAAGAGATACATCTTGAATTGTGTACGGAATGTGCCCTTGATAGATAAACCCTGTAGACCCACATGAACAATCCAGCGTAATTTCTTGGTTATTCTTAAGAACTGCTGTTGCATCTTTTGTGCCAACAAGCGCAGGAATTCCCAATTCTCTGCTCACAATTGCCGCATGACAGGTACGCCCTCCACGATTAGTAATAATTGCTGCTGCTCGCTTCATAACAGGAACCCAATCAGGATCTGTCATATCGGTAACAACAATATCTCCTTGTTGCACTTGATCAAGCTGTTTTGGAGAATCTATAACACGCACAGTACCCGTAACAATATGTTCACCTATCGCAATTCCTTGAAGCAAGAGAGCCTTTTTTTGACTCCATTCTTGATCTGGTTTTAGCATATATATCTGACGAGCATGCGTTGCATGAGAATGCACTGTTTCTGGACGAGCTTGAATAATGTATATTTTTTCATCATTCCCATCCTTTGCCCATTCAATATCCATTGGCACCCATTTTTTTGCCTTTTTTGAATAATAATCCTCTATAATCATGCTTAATTGAGCAATCGTGCAAACTTCATCATCAGAAAGTGCATATTGCTGTTGCTCTTGCAAAGAAAGAGAAACGGATTCAACGGATGTTTTTCCATACACCATTTTTGTTTTTTTATCACCAAGTCGCTTTTTTAGAACAGCATGAAACCCATCTTTAAAGGTTGGTTTGTGTACCATAAAATTATCTGGCGTAACTTTACCAAGAACAATTGATTCACCAAGTCCATATGATGCTTCAATCACAACAACCTGAGAATGGCCTGTTTCTGGATCCAATGTAAAACAAACACCTGATGACGCAAGATCAGACCTAATCATTTTTTGAACACCAATAGAAAGTGCTACTTTAAAATGATCAAATCCATGTTCTTTACGATACGCTATCGCTCTATCGGTAAACAAAGAAGCCAGGCAGTGTATGCATGCATCTATCAATGCATCTTTTGATACCACATTTAAAAATGATTCTTGTTGCCCTGCAAATGACGCATTTGGCAAATCTTCTGCGGTTGCCGATGACCGCACTGCAACATCAACAGCACCTACTCCATAAAAATCAGACAATGTTTTATATGCATGTTCTATGTCTTTTGCCACCGCAGGCGGCATCTCTCCTTTTAAAATAGCTGCGCGAATGCGCGCTCCCCCCTTTTTAAGGGCAGAAATATCACCTAGCTGAGAATACTCCTGATCCATTTTTAATAGCGCATCTTTAATTTCTTGCTCAAGATTATTATATTCCAGATAATCCCAATACGCTTGAGCGGTAATACAAAAACCATTTGGAACACAAACACCCAATAACGATAGCTGAGAATACATCTCACCAAGAGAAGCATTTTTTCCACCAACCAAAGAAATATCTTCTATACGTGTATCTGCAAACCATCGAATATACGGTGTTGATTCCATTTTTTTAATCCTTTCTATGATACAGATCTGCTCTCTTTATTTCTGCAAAAATATGCGCTTTAAACGCATCAAGAATAACATGTTTTAACCTCAAAAAAACAATAAACTCTTTTGATTCCTATTTTTGATCCAAGGCTCTCTTGGATAGCTTGATTTTCATTAAAGATTGCAAAAAAAAACAAACATTCTTATACTTTCAAACACAAAGGAAAAAAATATGTTTGCAAACACTTTTTTAATATTTTTATTCTTACGTGCTACAATTATCAGTAGTAACGGTTATTCTATCATCCCCTGCGGAGGGGACATATAAATACCGTTTATGTAGCTGTTCACGCTACACGACAAAACACTCTTGATACATTATTATGTTATTTATAGGTTTAGGTTCTTTAGTCTAAACGTCTTTTTTTATACAAAAAAGGAACTTTTCATGAAACAGGTAAACAGTTCGACAATTATTTCAATAGGCCTGGCAATATTTTCAATGCTATTCGGAGCAGGAAACTTAATGTATCCGATTAAAGTTGGTATAGAATCAGGAAGCTATACATTTTTTGGCATGCTTGGCTTTTTGACAACGTCCGTTTGCTTACCTATTTTGGGACTCATCAGTATGATTTTATTTGATGGAGACTATCAAGCATTTTTCTTGAGAATTGGAAGAATTCCTGGAAACATGTTGCTTGGAATATGCATGTTTATCATCGGACCAGGGCTTGTTATTCCTCGCATTGTAACACTGTCGCATCTCATGACTGCTCCTTTTTTACCCTTTTCATTTTTACAAACAATTACTCCAACATCATCATTTATTTTTAGTATCTTGTTTTTGGGAATAACATTCCTTGCAACGTATAAAGAGAGTAAAATTATCGATCTTTTGGGGAAAATAGTAAGTCCTTTACTTCTTACTTCTTTATGCGTAATTATTGTAAAAGGTTTTTTGAGCGCAAAAGAAATAGTTCCAACACACGCAACACCGTTGCATCTTTTTAGCAATAACTTTATCAGAGGATATGAAACACTGGATCTCCTTGGCGCAATCTTTTTTGCTTCAATCGTGATATCACTGTTAAAAAATTCTCTTGCAAGTAAAAAAGACGCACATGTTTTATCGCAACATGAATTAGCATTTATTGGACTAAAGTCCGGTATCATCGGTGTTTTTTTATTAAGCATCGTCTATATTGGAATGGCAGTTCTTGGCATGTATCACGGACACGGCTTGTTTCATTTAAATGAAGGACAACTTTTTAGCAAAGTTTCTTTTGTAGTTCTTGGCTCCCATGGCGCCTTTATTATTGGAACCGCGGTGTTTATGGCATGCTTTTCAACCTCAATTGCACTGAGCGCAGTGTTTGCAGAATATGCTCAAAAAACCCTCTTTTCAAACACTATATCTTATTCTTTGGCTCTTTTTGCATCGTTGGTAGCAAGTATTCCTCTTTCTATTTTTGGGCTTGATAAAATCCTTGCGCTTACAGGTGGACCAATTGTATACATTGGATATCCTGTTTTAATCACACTTACCATCTGCAACTTGCTCTACAAAACAATTGGCATGTCATATATAAAAATACCCATATTAATAACATTTATAGGCGCCTTTGTTGTTTATTTTATATAAAAGAGCACAGGAATTGTTGATATTTTTTATAATAATAATTCCCGATAATATCGGTATAATAAGTAAGCCCGTTTGCCATAAAGACGTTTCTCAAAAAAGAGATCGTCAAATGGGTACGGGCTATATTTTTATGCCCATCTGATCAATAAATCAAGCGATTAATTGACAAATATAAAAAAATATATATATTAAAAAGGAATAAACAAATTATAAAAATAGAGTTAGATTATAAAAAATAGGTCAAAAAAAAGGTATTATTATGAAAATGACAGAAAAAATACTGTTTTTTTGCATATTAATACCCCAAATCTCTTTGGGGAATACTTTTTTTGAATCAAGCAAGGCTTTTTGTAAGCCGTCTGGATATACAACCAGAATACCCAAATCAGCATCAACATTGCTGTCTTTTAGCTTTTATACACAAAAGAATAATCGTTATCTTGCTCCAATCTATTTAAAATTTGAAGAACTAAAAAAAGCTTTAAAAGAAATAATAAGCGGTGAAGAAAAAAACAGATTATTAATATCCAATGATGAAGAATTTAAAAGACTTTGTATAACAATTCAAGAAGGACCAGAAAAAAACAATTTGCTCTTTGAACGCAACCGCAAACTATCACGTTTTTTAAACCAAAAGCCTACAATTGCAATCCAAGACCCGGAAAAAACAAGCCATGTGGATATGCTTGAACCCTCATCTCGAGAAATTATACATGACAACAAAAAAACGACTTCTCCTCAACCTTTAAAAAAAGCCTGTTATCCTGCAGATTTTTTTGCACAACTCAAACGGCCGACCGATCCTAATTATTGGAAAAAGCCGATTACCATTCAACATACACAAACAGATTTTCCAACTCAAGATACCAAAGAAGCATCACTTTTAAATGCCACCCCCAGCAAATCATACCCTTCTTCCCTTTCTGTTTGTTTTTTTGCCTTAACAAAGCTCCTTTCATAAATTTTAATCTTTTACCTGTTATTTTATGCATAATACAAAACCTCTTTCTTTATTATATCCATCTCTTTTCTTAAAAGATTTATTTTTTAAGAAAAACAAAGTATCTTAAGATGTAATTTGATACCATTTTTCTGAGAGAAGGATCTGTATGAATATAAACAACAAAAAAAGAATTATTCTTGGATTGCTTGTGGCAATCGGATGTTCTTCATTTGGAATACAAGCAAGCGCTGATATTTCTTTTGCGGACAAACCATTTACCCTCCTTGCAACATGCTTAAAAGAACAAGCTCATAAGCCTGAAGTTGTTGCTGCTGCAGCTCTTCTTATTTTTATGATGAAATCAGCTCACACCTTGATGACATCTCCTTCATTAAAAGATGAAGATTGCGATGCTCAAAATTTTTGGGAAGATGTAAAATGCACCATTAATGCCCTTGCTCATGGAAATGTATCAGGCTTTTGCAGCGGTGTTAAAAGAATTTGGCGTGTATACTTTGTTGGTCGAACAAGAAAACTTGTAGACACAGAAGTTAAAACCATATCCCAAGATGGAAAGTCAGAAAAAGTCATTAAAGATAAAGATTTGGTACGCTTAGAGTTTGGCGTTTTAGGCTGGATAGCATGTGCCGGTGGTGCAATGAAAGATGTTTTTGATAAGATTGATCCTATACAAAAAACCTTTGCATTTGTTGGCCTGATAAGTATTTTTGGTTTAAATCAAAAATAATAATAATACTTTGAATATCCCAAAAAAGGGAGCGGAGTAAAACCCGCTCCCTTTTTTTATGACCCTCCCTATTTGACTATTTATACAAAAAACGTATATTAGAAATAATATGGAGGTTTTTATGATACGCAAGGTGTCTCTTTTTTGCGCTTTTATACTCTATTCTCTCATTTTGACTTTTGGCATATCATACTTACAACACTGCACACAAACTATCATTGAGAATAAACCATTGGATCTTCCTTCCTTAGAGGATCGTATTTTAGCGCGTAAAAACGCTTCCCAAAAAGATATCGCCTCTTTGATCCCTGTTCTTGAAACATACTATCTTGAGCCAATTATGATCACGACAACTGTTCAAAAAAAAGAAGAGCTACACTCAACCATAAAAGAATGGATTCTGCTTCATAATAATGAATACAATAAACACACGCTCAAAATACCTTTTTTTGGGGCCAAAGATACCAACTCTCCCTATCTTCAATATAAAAAAATTATAGAAACAGACATTCTCGCTATAAAAAAAGCGCTAAAAAGCGCTTTTAAACAATCAAAAGATGCCCATTTGGCATACAAAGCCCGAGCCAAAAGGCTTATTGAGCAATTAAACGCTCTTGATAAAACTATTATTATTACCGATGAATACCACAATGAACTGATATTAAAATCAGCCAGCAGCAAATCCAGTATTATCACCTCTCTTATTACTCATGGCATCATTTTTGGTGCCAAAAAGGCCCTTTTTGGCATCTTTTTTTAAAACAGCCTCTTTTATATCCCCCCCCTTGAAAAAATAGCAAAAAATGGTATTCTATAAGAAATTAAAAAATTGTTATTAATAGGGGAAATAAATGGGGGATAATAAAATGAAAAAGCTACTTATTTTAACGCTTTTATTATCTTTGCAAACAGTACTTCCTAATGATTCTGCATTAAATCGCGCACGGCTTACCAAGGCGCTTTTTGTCACTGCAGGAACTGCCGCTGCAGGGATTGGTGCTTATTACGCCAATAAAATAGGTGATGCACGATATAAAGCCATGTATGACCAACTCTACCCATCACAAAGCCAACAATATCCTAACCAAGGCAATCGTTTTGCGCGCACTGCAAGAAATATTCTTACGGTATTAAGCGGTGCTGATAGGGTAAACGCCACCGCTTTAAACGGTGATAAACCTCCTCGCTTGTATCGCTTTTTTTCTTCTATTCCAGGATGGGATTCTCTTGCCCAAAAAACAGGTATAA
>CAYTRW010000016.1:0-27171 GCA_964440325.1 uncultured Pseudomonadota bacterium | reverse complement strand
AAAGATTAAATCAAGAAAGATTAAATCAAGAAAGATTAAATCAAGAAAGATTAAAAGAACTTAATTTATTAAGAAAATTAACATACTCACCTCCTCTTACGAGAATATACATCACCGACCCCGATTTTATACCTAAAAGGACTGATCCAAATCCTATTGATCCATATACTCAAGCACAAAATACGCGGTCTTTCTTTACCCCCGATCTCTTTTCAGGCATTGATCAACCATTGCGTACTTAATTAAAAAATTACACTAAAATTCGAATGGCTTCTGGATCATCAAAAGAAACTAATTCTCCCGTTTTTTTATTAATCCATTCTTCTTTTAACGATCGATGGTATGAAAAAATACGCATCGGCTCTTGAATTGATTTATGAAAGTTAAACCAAACGGGAAATGCTGTTTTAATGGGAAAAACATTTTTCCCCATTGAGCTATTATCATCACACCCCATATATACAAGCGTTGTATATGATGGTGTTGATCCTGCAAACCAACAAGTTCGAGAATCATTTGTTGTACCGGTTTTTCCAAGAACCTGACAAGATAACCAATCTTTACCCCATATCTTTTTTAATCGCTGTGTTCCAATCATCAATAGAGCAGCAACCTGATCTGCAATACGCCACGGAATAATTTGTTTTTCAACATGTTCCTGTTTATATATTTTTTTACCCCAACGATCTTTTACCCAAGAAATCAAATGTGGTTTTTTATAAAGCCCTTTTCGCGCAAAAAGCGTAAACATTCCCACTGCCTCTTTTGGCGTAACATCAATACAGCCCAGCGCTAAAGAAGGATATGGCACAATTTCTGCTTCAAGATCCATTGATTTTAACAATTGCAGTAATGGATCAATACCCGTTTTAAGCAATGTTTTAATGGTAACAATATTATTTGAACAAGAAAGCGCATATGCTCGTGTAATCATCCCTCTAAATTTTTTATCATAATTGTTTGGCTTCCAACAAACTGCATCATATATAACTTCAATTGGCTCATCAATTTCTGTTTCAAATGGCTGCAAACCATGCTCAAAAGCTGTAGCATATACAAACGGCTTAATGATAGAACCTAATTGCCGTCGTGCTTGAAAGGCTCTATTAAACTGCGATTGACCAAAATTTAATCCTCCAACAAGCGCTTTTATTCCCACCGATTCATTATCAACACAAATAAGCGCACCGTTTATTGGCAAAAGCAAACGCTCCTGAACTTCTTTGCAACCAACCTCAAATGCTTGTTCTGCAGCACACTGCATTGCACTATTTATCGTTGTTTGCACAACAAGCCCATCCGTATAAAGTGCTCCCTTTTTAAACTCTGCCTCCAAAAAGGTACGAATAACCTCCTTTGCATACTGACCATACTCTTTATTTTTTAAATAAGTCTGTACCAATAAAGGCTCTTGCACAAAAATATCTTTTTGTTCATGAGAAATAAACCCAACGGCTACCATTTTTGAAAAAATTTGATTTCTTCTACGCTCACAGGTTAATGGTGCAATCAAAGGGCAGTATTTATTAGGACACTGCACAATACCCGCTAAAACTGCCGCCTCTTGAATAGTAAGATCAGTAGCATGTTTTGCCCAAAATCGCTGCGCTGCCGCTTCTATCCCATAAATTCCACATCCAAAATAGATATTATTAAGATATGCCTGCAAAATCTGTTCTTTGGTATAAGAATATTCTATCAATATTGCGTATAGCTGTTCTTTTATTTTACGAGAAAACGTTTTTTTTGAATCTAGAAACAAAAGCTTTACAAGCTGTTGCGTAATGGTGCTTGCACCTTGCATCTTTTTTCCGTGATACAAATTTACACACAATGAACGCAATATACCACGAAGAGAGATTCCTCCATGATTAAAAAAATGCCAATCTTCAGCTGCAACAAATGCTTGCACAACACATGCTGGAACATCATGATATGCGATAGGGTCTCTTTTGTCTTTACAAAATCGAGCCCATTCAACGCCTTGGTCATCAAGCAAAATTGTAGGGACTGCTTGTTGATACTGCTCAAGAGCTGAAAAATCAACAATGTGATACTGTGTAATAAACAAAAATGCACCAAGAAGTCCGGTAAGCACCAAAACAAAAAAAGTAAGAATCCAATTTATAAAAAAATAAAAAGATACCTTTTTTAGCATGAATAACCTAGATGAATATCCTAAGCAGCAAGCGCTTTCTTGGTTTTTTTCAATAATAATAGCAAGTCAATATACTGTTTTTTTACAGTGCGCTGAATATATTGATTTCGCAATGAAATAATAATAAGCGTAACACCCAGTGCTACCATGGTCAAATTAGGAGACTCTGTATAACATTTTGCAACAATAGCAAACGGAGCAAGATCAACAAGATTCCGTAAATTTATGTCTCTTACTCGCTTTTTTGCACGCACTAACAATGATGAATTTGATTCAATATCTTCAGAACTCTTTATCTTAGGCTCAGCATTAACTGTATACATGGGAAATCCAACAAGCAACAGCCATACAAAAAATAATACTTTTTTCATTACTCTACCTTTTTGATAAAATTCTTTTTTATAGTCACTTAAAACATCTATAAAAAACAATACATCAATACTTTTTTATGCAAAAAGAGCTTTAACCTGCGCATATATTTTTAACCAAAAAAGTTTTGCCCCACCAATTGCCGGCAAACAAGTATTTTGATTTTTAAAAAAAGAAAGCATAACATCTGCTTTATAGATATCCTTTTCCTTATTATCAATTTGTGCCTTTTTTTTCTGCTCCACCCAATAAAGAACTATCGCCTCATATATTATTTTTGTTGCATATTCATCAGGCACAGAACGTTCTATATATTTTAAAAAATCTGCTGGACTAAGCACTTTTTCAAACGTAGTAAATTGATCCAAAAGCTCTTTTTGTACAATCTCATTTTGTGCATGCTCACATCGCGTAATCAAGCAACGAGATCTAATTGTAGAAAGCAATGCATTTTCATGCTCAACTTGCAAGATAAAATGATATCCTACCGAAGGCTCTTCAAGAATTTTTAATAATCGATTGGCACAGGAGTGTGTTAGGAGCTCTGCTTTTTCAAGCACAAAAAAATAATGTTGATTTTCTGCAAGTAGATAAGAAGATTCTGTAATAATTTCATGAATTTGTTCAACTTTATACTGCTTATCCGGAACAATCCAACGCACCGCATGATGCTGTCTTGCAAAAAGTTGTAAACACGTGTGGCACTGACCACATCCTTTTTGTAGACAAAAAAATGATTGCAATTGTTGCAATACTATTTTTCCAACAACTTTATGTTTCCCTACAAAAATATGTGCTGGTGACGTTTTTAAAGACTCTGCAATGCCATCCATGAATCAACCTCTTTTATCACCATTTTTGTTACATTTTCTAATGAAGCATCGCCATTCACTATACAAACCCCATCTGTTTTTTTTGCATATAATGATTCAAATCCATCTTTTACCCGCGCCAAAAAGTCACGTTTTTCAAAAGAAGAAAGTCCTCCTCGTGCATTAATACGTTGCAAAGAAACATCAAGAGAAACATTAATATAGATTGTAAGGTCTGCTTTTATCCCCTGCATAACCCATGCATTTACCCGTTCAATCATATCAGTATTTAATCCTCTTCCGTAACCTTGATACGCATAAGATGAATCATACATTCGATCAGAAATTATTAATTCTCCATTTAAAAGTCGTGGCTTTATTACATCAGCAACATGCTGTGCCCGATCTGCTGCAAATAATAAAAATTCCGCTTTAGTATCCAAAGGAACCACTTGCTGCTGGACTATTTTGCGTAATTCTGCACCAACCATGCTTCCACCCGGTTCACGGGTTAAAAAAACAGAAAGTCCCTGTTCTTGCAAATGCGCACAAAGAGCCTTGGCAATCGTTGATTTGCCTGCTCCATCAATTCCTTCAAAAACTATCAAAAAACCGTTCTGCTTCTTTTGCATGCCTTTTGCTTCCCGTAGCGTATATTAGTTGTTACTATTCTAGTATACTATATAGCAATTTACATGCACAGAAAACCCTTAATCCAATAGGTTTTTACGATGAAAAAATTAAAAATTGATCCTGGATGCATATCTTGTGGAACCTGTGTTTTTATAGCACCAGATATTTTTGAAATAACAGACAAATCACAAGTAAAAACTGCTGCAAATATATCAGCGCACAAAGAAGATATTGATCGCGCTATTGCATCCTGTCCTATGAACATTATTCATTATGCGGAGAATTCAGATGAACCTCGCTAACACCTTGTCTTTAGAAAAAAAACGTTTTACCGAACTTCTTTTATCATTTAAGCACAGTAAAAATCCATTATACGCAGGACACCTTCTTGCTCGAGCTGCAAAACTTTTCAAAGATCGTGATGCGCTTATTTTTCAGAATGAAAAGATAACATATGATCTCCTCTACAAAAAGACATGCCTTCTTCAAGCAGAAATAGAAAAAACTATAAAAAAAGGTACTGAACCTGTACACATTGCAATCTGCTTTGAAAACTGCCCAGAATTTTATATCGCCTATTTTGCTGCATGGCAGACTGGTGCCGTTGTTATTCCGTTGAGTACTTTTCTAAGTAATGCAGAAGTTACCCATATTTTATCCGACGCAAAACCGTGTCTTATTATTACACAAGATGATAAAAAAGATTTTTTTAAAGCTGCTTTAGAAGAAAAAGACATACCCATTTTATCTTCATCTTCTTTTTTAAAAAATGACAACTATCCCCTTGAAGAAAAGCTTTTTTATATTCCAGAAGAAGAGCCTTGCCTTCTTTTATACACCTCTGGCACTACCGGAATGCCAAAAGGAGTTATGCTTTCTTCAAAAAACATCATGACAAATGTTGCTCAAATTGTTGCACGATTTGGACTAACATCACACGAACGAGTCCTTGCAATTCTTCCTTTGTTTCACGTATTTGCACAAAATACTTCGATTTGGAGCTCTTTATTTTTGGGCGCAACCATCATTTTGGTACAAAAAATTGAGCGCCGATTACTTCTTGAAGGACTCACACACAAACCAACCGTTTTTTTGGGAGTACCAGCCTTATATGGCTTGCTTTGTCTTTTGCGCAAAGCACCGCTTGAATCAGTTTCTTACTTTGCATCCGGAGGCGATGCTCTTCCTGACAAAATTCGTATGGCATTTGCACAAATTTATGGCAGGAAAATTATCAATGGTTATGGATTAACAGAAACAAGCCCCGTTATTTCCGTAGATTTTGATGACGAGATTTCTTACACCAATACGGTTGGTGCACCGGTATGCGGTATTCAACTATCTATCAGAGATAAACAAAACAAAGAACTTAAGAATGGCCACATTGGTCAACTATGGGTCAAAGGCGACAATATTATGCTTGGTTACCACAATGCGCCAGAAGCAACCGCAGAAGTCATCGTTGATGGATGGTTTAATACAGGAGACTGCGCTTACATCGATACGCAATCAAAACTGGTAATCACCGGCCGCGAAAAAGATCTCATCATTAACAAAGGATTAAACATTTATCCTCAAGAAATAGAAAACACACTTCTTTCTTTTCCCAACATTATTCGTGTTGCCGTTGTAGGAAAACCTGATGATCAAGAAGGTGAAATTCCTGTCGCATTTATTCAGATACAAAAAAATGAAAAAAACATAGAACTCAAGCTTAAAAACTTTTGTCGCCAACATATTGCCAATTATAAAATTCCTCGCGCCTTTTTTTGTGACACTCAAGAACTTCCTTTAACCTCTACAGGGAAAGTTGATAAAAAAAAGTTGCGAGAAAAAATCAAAAGTGATTGCTTTTTTTAAAGAATGAATATATGCTTCTGATCGAGTAAAGGAAACACCTTTGCTCCTAACTTTAGATAACCTCCATTTCCCCTATCTATGACATTCTGTCTAGGTAGGGGTAAAATTTTTAAAAAGAAAATGTTTAAAATATCCATTTTTTGATACTATTTTATTTTTTCATTCCTTGCGCCATTTATTAAAAAAACTCCCGCACTTCTATTTCTATTGAAAATTAAACGATCGGTTTGATATTCTCTTTGTATAAAAAGATAAAAAAAGAGATTAATTATGAAAAAGAATAGCGCGTTATTGTTTTTTGTATGTGCAAAAATATGGCTAACCCATGCACATATTTATCAAGTACATGTAGCACGCATACTTAATAATTCTTCAAATAGTTATCACTATGTCATCGGGCTTTCAGATATGCATAGTCAAAATTTTGCCCAAAACGTTCATGATAAACAAACACTTTTACAATTTTTATCACAATGCCCTTCTTACCAAACCGCTGCAATCGTAGAAGACTTGAGTTCATGCAATCATCAAGGCATAACGGGATGCACTCCTTTTTTTTTTGACTCACGCGGAGGCGTTCTTGGAGGTATTACGCAAGAAATTTTATCAAAAAACATCCATACTCTTAATATTGAATACCGTTATTGTCGCGCAGCAGGGCTGGGTCCCATTTATCAAAGTTTTTTCCACCGCAAAAAAAATCTTGGCAATAACAATGTCCCCGCTATTCCTGTTTGGATGATTAATCAAGAAGTTTCAAAAGCAATCGATCTTATAAATCAACAACTCAAAAATAATGTATTCCCTCAATCGGTACATCCATATGCAAAAAAAATGGTATCCTCAGTCAAACAAAAAATGAACAACTTTCCGCGATTTTGGCAAACAAAAAAAACAGTTAAAGAAATTTCCCCCGCAATTACGCAAAAAAGGGCCCTCGAAGAATTATTAACCTTTGATAGCCCTTTAATTGATCTTCTTATCATACAAAGTATTGCAACAGTTGCTGATAAAAAATATACCGTCATTATTGCAGGAGGATCACATGTTCAAAAAACGTTTGAGACTCTTTCTTCTTTGGGTTATGAAACACTGCTTTTTCAAAAAATCACCTCATTTGATAACAACATCGTCACCCAACTTACACGCACTATTTCTCAATAATAGTTCTTGGTCCTGAGGTGATTGAGTATAAAAATTTTTAGTCAAATACGCTCGCCCTGAATCCCCAAAAATTGCAACCGCACAATCTTTTTTAGGATCAAAAAGATCAGGGTTTGAAGTATATTCAAGAACCGCATGAGCCACTGCACCACTACTTGGTCCCACAAGCAATCCCTTTGACTGCGCAATTTTTTTGAGCATTAAAAGTGCTTGATCATCAGTTACCGGAATAATCTGATCAATAACATCATATCTCATTACCGGAGAATCAAAATCAATACCCATTCCTTCTACTTTATATGGCTTTGGATGGCCACCCGTTGAGCGATATGAATTTGCTGCATCAACAGCAATAACTTTAATATGTGGATTTTGCTCTTTTAAATACGCCCCTGCCCCACTAATAGTTCCACCTGTTCCTGCTGCTGCAAAAAAATGAGTTACTGCACGATCTGTTTGCTTGTAAATTTCTGGCCCCAATAGATGATAATGCGCTTGTGCATTAACGGGATTAAAATACTGATTAAGCATACAAGAATTAGGAACTTCACGCGCAAGTGCAACAGCTCGACTGTGATAACTTTGCGGATCATCAATAAAATCGGTTGGGGGACATAATATAACGGTTGCACCATACGCTTGCATTGCTCGCTGTTTTTCCAAACTTGTTTTTTCTGAACTGGTAATAATGACCGGATACCCTTTTATTGCACCAATCATAGCAAGAGCTATACCGTGATTTCCTGATGAAGCATCAATGATCGTATAGCCAGGTTTTAATAAGCCATTTTTTTCTGCATGCTCTACCAAATACCACGCAGAACGATCCTTTATACTTCCACCAGGATTAAAATATTCAAGCTTTGCATACACTTTTTTATCATCACAGATTGAAACAAGCGGAGTGTTTCCAATTATTTTAAAAAGAGAATTATTCATAATAAACATATCCAAGATTCAAAATTGCATTCTATTCTTTCTTGAAAAGACAGTATAGTCAATCACAAATCGGATACAACTTTAATTAAAAAACTCTTTTATTTTGGCTTACCCGCCTTTATCCATTCTGCATAACGACGCCGAGCTTCTGTCTCTATTTTGGCAAGCTGTTCTTGGCTCAAGTTTTTTGCACCGGGAGTTAACGGCTCAAGACGACCATACATCGGCTTGCCTGTCACTACACCTTGAGGCGTTCCTTGTGGAATTGGAATTCCTACCACTGGCTTTTGCGCTTTACCGTATACTTCTTCAAGATATTCTTCTGGTACCGGCCCTTTATGCGTTTTTAACCATTCAGAAGCGGGATCTTCAAACGTTAACTCTCGTTTTACATCAGAAAAAACATCTGGATACAATTTTTTATATCCAGTCTCTACCGATTCTTCAAGCCTTGGATCATACTGTGGATTATATGCTGGCTCTTTTCCTGCCACTTGCGTTTTGGGATCCTGTTTTTTTTGCAATAACTTTTTTAATCGATCATACAAACTGGGCTTTTTCTCCAAACCAGAAACCGCCTTTTCCCCTACCGATTTTGCACTATATACAGAGGGTTTTAAAACAGTTTTATACCCAGAAGTAAAAGTTTGTTGAGGAGGTATGTTTTTTGCTGGCACTTCTTTGGCAACTTTTTTGAGCGGCTGCCTAAACCACGATGATCCACCGGCATGCGCTATAAAAAATGTAACCCCAAACATGCTGTAAAAAAAATATTTTTTCTGTATCATGATAATCCTTTTTTATGGCGCTGATGGATACAATGAAGATCCTGAGCCTGTATAACTTACTGGAATAGTTGTTTGTTGTGGCACTGGAGAAGCTGATGGGACCGGAACTGTTAATGATGCTTGTACTTCTTCAACCGCTTGCGGTTCAACTTTTTTAGGTCCTTTAAACCTTTCTGCTGTCTTGCTTAGTTTTAATCTAACGTTTTCTGCCGCTTTATCTGCTTTTTTTGCCAAATCATCAACAACTCCTTTTAGTCCTCTTGACCCCTCAAGTGTATACTTACCTAATGAACCTAGCGAATATACTCCAGGAGCACTTTCCATTATCACATACGCAGGCACCGTCTGACCTTCGGCTCCTTTAACCATTTTTCCTGCTTTTGCAAACAATCCTTCTTTGCCTGCATATTCAATAAACACAAATTTTTCTCCTGTGTTTATGATAGTTCCATGCATAATAGCTTCTGGCTGCCCAGGAAGAACAACTTTAAATTTCCCATTAACCGTATCGCCCATTTTTACCGGAAGCATCTCCAAATTTAAATTTATTGTTGGAATCTTTGCAAGGTATCGTTCTTGAGCGATTCTTTCTCTATTTTCTTTTTTTAGACTTTTAATTTTGTCTTTTATCCGTTCAGAAAGTTTTTTTTCTACCTTAAATGGTTCAGATGAAGCAACTCCTTCTGGAGAAACTCGATACCGATACTGAGTCGTCTTTATTGCCTCTTCTTTTATCGGCGGTGTAATTAAATAGCCACCATCTTCTGCTCTTTCAATCTTTGCGCCTTTTATTGTTCGCGCAACATCATCACCTACTTCAACATATACATCCGCTCTTAATGATTTTCCCGTTGCAAGCGATTGCAATTTTCCTTCCAATTTGGGTGCAACATTAATCGATATTTCACCAGGCCTTAAAGCAACCTCTTTAAACTTACCGGTTAAGTTGTAGCCTTTTCTAGCTAGATTTTTTAGTTGCTGCTTTGTCAATGCTCTTACTGCAAGAAAACCATCCCCTGCATACAAAAAATTGCTCGCGCTGATCGCAAAAACAAGTATCATATTATAAATTTTTTGCATCATAAAAACCTTTCAATTTTGTAATGGTGGCGCAGAAGGAATTGGTTTTTGTGGTGGATACAATTCATGCACACCTTTTCTTTTTCCTAATTTTAAAAAACCTTTATGATGAGGCGTTACAACAGAAACAACTCGCGTTTCATCATCTAATTCAGTAACTTTATAGCCATACACCGCTTGACCTTTTCTTCCCTTTAGTCGCTCTTTAAACGTTGGCATTGCTTGTTCTGGGTAGATAAATATAACACCAGGATCTCCACGCTCTATCTGAGCATGAAAAAACATTTGGGGACGAAACGGTCGTGAAACAAAAACTTTTGTTTTGTACGATTTCTTTTTTCCTTTAACAACTTTTTTAACTTCACTTTTTGCATTTCTTGCAAACGTTATTTGGATACCTTTTGGCATCGGGTACACTTTCTTTTTTGGCATCTTCCCTTGAATGTCTTTTTCCCCTGGCAATTCAAGCATGTGCGCCCTTATCAGTCCTGGTCTAATTTCAAAACCAGGCAATTCAAGCACAGGACTGCCTGTAAATGCTTTTTTAAATAATCCAGGAAGTGCCGCTGGAGGATATACCCACAAAAGATTTTGCTCTTTTTTTTCTATAACTGCTTTAAAGTAAAGATCTGGAGAAAAAGACTCTGTTACACGAACAAGCGCTTGAATCTTTTTTAAAGGAGCCATGTCTTGTACTTTTTTGGCTACAGAAGGTAAAACAAATAAACCAAATTCTATGCCTTCAGGATTTCTTTGACGCGCAAAAACCCCTTTTTGTTCAAATATTTGCCCCAAAGAAGTGTCAAGATACGCCCCTTTTATCCCCAAAACAGAGAAAAGCAATAAAAAAACGGTTCTTTTTATACGCATTTTATGCCCCTTTTTATCATTTATTCTGAGTATACGTTATTTTCTATTTGAAAATCTACGGTTTAAAAATAGAAAATAACAATTCAAAAGCATTCGATTTAAATTTTCATTTTGTTGTGTTATAATTATTATTAATGACTGATGTAGAGGGGCAATCGCTGGTATAAAAACCAGAGGGAAAAGTCCGGACACTTAATGAATAGCATGCCTTTGGAGATTGTTATGATCAACAAAGGGGCGCATTGCAAAACATGCGCACGGAAAGTGCCACAGAAATATACCGCCATCTACCATAAAAAGTATTCGGTAAGGGTGAAAACGGATGGTAAGAGCATCCGCTTGTTAACAAGCAATTGTAACGAGAGGTAAACCCCATGCAGTGCAAGACAAAGCAGTACGTGTTGGTTGTTCATTCCGGTTAAACGTACGGGTATGTCGCATAGATAAATGATTGCCAGTTTGGTAGCATACAAACTTACAGAATCCGGCTTACTATCCACATCAGTCAGGCTTTTTATTTTAGCAACTGCGCTCCTGTTGGCCGAGCTAATAAATCAGCAGAAAAAGCTAAATCTGGAACAAGCGAAGGTAAATTTAAACCTTGTCCAGCTTGTGTAATTAAAGGTGTATGCACAGAAAAAAGACCTGATAACCGCCCATATGCGAGCCTTTTTAAAAATTTAAATCCAAGAGCTGCAATCACAAAAGGTGGAATCCACCAATATTTTTTAAGCCACTGCTTCCATGAAACTACTGCCGAAAGCTCCGCATGCTGAATAAGCAATGGAAGTTCTCTGGCAAGAACATCAATCGCATCCAAAATCTCATTGAGCGGCAATCTATCTATAATTTGATATAGCGTTACAATATATTCAAGCACTGTTTTTTGATCTTTTAAGAAAGGATCTTTTTGCAAAGAAACAACCATACTTTCATGGTAGCAAAAAAGACTTTTTATATCATCATTCAAACAACTCATGCATAAATCTTTATATAAAGAAAGAACAAGGCGCGCAAATTCTTGCACCAAAAGTTGATCCTCGATATATTCATACGCCTTAACAAGCTCCCATAAGGTAAAAACAGAATCTATATGCTTATCTACATAAATCATGTCATAAACTTGCGCAACAAGCGCATGTTCAGATTTTCTTAAAGAACCTTTTTTTAAAATTTCTTTACTCAAAAAAGCTCCCTTATCTGCATACATTTTAAGCATATGCATAGCGATATCCATTCTCTGCACAAAATAAAATCGTTCTGCAATCAAATCAATATTTAACAATAAGCTTTTTGATTGCAAAAAAGCATCTTCTTCTTTTTTTATCATGTTACAAATATCCCAAACATCCGCACATTTTTTTTCTTGCAAATCAAGTCCCTTTTTTGAGCACAAATAATCAGAGCAAGCATGAATACAGCACACCAATGAATCAAGAGAAAGCTCTTGTGTTTCTTGATAAAGAGACAAAAGACCCTTTACCGATATAAAATCATAAGAAACATCATGCACAACAAGCACAAGAGAAATAAGAGCAATAATTCGAATAAATTCTTTTAAAAAAAGAGTGTCATCAACATATCGATAGTGACAAAACATCTCCCATAATGCACCAACTTCTTGCACATCATGAGACGCACAAATATCATTCACAATTTGACAAATAATAGGACTATTAAAAAAAAGTTTTTTCTGAAATTCCAAAAACGCTTGCTGGATCAGCAACGGAGACTTGGCAGTATGCTTGAGCAAAAGCGGCATTACTAGCTCTAATCGCTTAATATAATAAAAACGATTATGTACAAGCTCTGCAAAAGAAGTTTTTATATCTACAGGAATCATCAACAAAAAAAATAGTATAAAAATCTTATTTCTCTGCATACACTCATCCCTTTACTACTCAATACGCTAAATCAATCTGCTTTGAGTATGAAAAGTAATGAATCAAAAAAACAAGTTCTTATTACAATAAAAAAGATCAATGCCCCAAAACTATTTTTAGCGCTAAATCCTACAACAAGCTCAATAAAACATAGTATGATTTCTAAAAAAATAAGAATGATTTTTACATTTTTAAAATCTTTAAATTATCATTGAACACCTACAAAAAAGGTGTAACTCACCTAATAAAATAGATTATAAGAAGAGAATAAACGGGAAGAATTATATTGTGGATACGACATACACATAAAACTATAGCCTCGTTTTTTAGCGCTATAGTATAACGCAGGAATACCTAAAAGAGAGTGATAGACTACATAGGGCTTTCCTCCATGCAATATAAAACTTGTCAAACTTTTGGCATCATGTTTTATTGCTTGAGATATAGAATCATATCCTCCTATAGGTCGCTGCACATTAAGATTTTTTAAAAATGCACGCCCTTTTTTTGTCCAAACAGTTGCTGCAAAAAATCCACCCATTAATGCATGATATCCCAAAAGAGGCTCGGGTGATTTTTTTATGAGAGCAACTTGATCTAAAGCTATTTTGCTTACTTTAGTATATGCAGGTCTTAAAAATTCAAAACCTGAAAAAATGTCAGCATTCAATTGAACACTAAAAAAGACAATAAATAAACCTATAGAATATATAATCTTCAAACCTCAACCTCACATTATTACTCGTTTTGTTCAAATTTTTATACTATGCTACCATCATGATTTTTAAAAAGAATACTCTTTTATTTTCAATTTGTCAACAAACAAAGAGGCTATACATTCTTGTACCCCCAAAAAATCTCTCTATCTATTGAGGCTTTTATGAATATTAAAAACAATCTTTGGATTGCACCTTTTTTAACCTTTTTTTTTGGTTATTATGGATTAATGCTCTGGTGGGGACCCTCTAAACATACAATGCCATTGCTCGTTGGAAAAAGTGCACTTGAGGCGCTCTCCACGCTTTCAGAATATCACCTTATTCCTTCTATTCTTGCATATAAAGAAAAAAGCGGCATTCAGACAGGAACAATTCTTGAACAAACCCCTGCCTGGCAAAGCCCTGTCAAAGAGCGACAATCTGTTTATTTGGTTCTTTCTCAAGAGCCAAATATTATACCACCCCCAGACTTAATAGAAAAAAATAAAGAACAAATCGATACTCTCATACAAGAAAGTAGTTATACCATCAAATATCTTTTTGCCCCTCATTTGCGCGTACAACCTAATCATTGCTTTGCAACCTATCTTTACCCTACACAAAAAAATGGTGTACAAAAAAAAATTGCAGCATTTATCGCCACACAAAATCAAGGCCCTGTAGTATGGCCCAACTTCAAACACATGTCTGTACAAACGGTCACTTCTTTTTTACAGTCATATGGCATTGAACCTCTCATTTTATATCCAGAGTCTCCCCAAAAATCCGAATATTGGTATATTCATGAACAACATCCTGCCGCAGGATCATTTATCAATTCGGAGCATTTAAAACAAATAAAAGTTCAACTCGTCGCTAAAGAGGATTTTAATTCATGATTATTTTATGGGATCTCCATGAAGTCGTTTTTCATCGCAATAAAAACGATTGGATAAAAGCCTTTTTTTATTTTAAGAAAAAAAAATCAGTACTTCGCAATCTTTCTTTAAAAATAACGTCTCTCCTTACACAATTTATTCTGGTAAAATGCAAACTAAGCAAAAAGGAAGTAACGAGCGAAGAACTTCTTTTGCATGCAAAAAATGCAAATAACCATGCACTCGTTGAACTGATACATCAATTTTCATCTCACTATCAACCAGATTTAAATGTAACTTCTCTCATCAAAGATTTGCATGCTCATGGATACACTCAGCATATTGGATCAAACATTGGACCAACACTTCTTGAAACACTCCACCAACAGTTCCCAGAAATTATGGCCTGCTTTTCGTATGCACATGTGGTAACCTGTGCACAAAATCAAAAAACTATCAAAAAACCTGATCCCCTTTTTTTTAAAACCTATCTGAACACTGTAAAAATACCTGCTCATGAGATTGTTTTTATTGATGATAAAGCTCAAAATGTATCATCTGCAAAAAAATTTGGGATGCATGGCATTGTCTTTAAAGACGCAAAAACACTTTGTTGTGATTTACGCTCTACTTTAAATAAAAATTCACTGAGCTTTTGATTGCAACAAGATTCGATATAATAATAAAATATCTGCTTTTCCTTCTATAATATGCGCAAGCGCACCACAAATAGGTAATAATACCCCTTTTGCATGGGCTAATTTTTGCACAGAAAAAGCAGTATTTACCCCTTCTGGAAGTACGGGCATGAGAGCCGCAATTTCTTGATCAGATTTTTTTTGCGCCAAAAGCATTCCGTATTGCATATTTTTACTATGCGAACCAAGAGAAGTAAGCACAATATCTCCAATACCACTCACACAAAAAAGAATCTCTCTTGATCCTTTGCATGCTACAAGCAACTGTGCAATTTCTTGCATCATAGAAGCTACAAAAAATGCGCACGTATTTTCTTTAGCGTGCGATCCTTTTAAAAAACCAACCCCTATTGCAATTAAATTTTTAAAAGCTGCGCACAACTGCATTCCAATAAAATCTACTTGCTCAAAACAAGAAACAAACTCATTTTCAAACAATTCTTTTATTATTCCAAATAAAGCAGGATCGGTGACTGCAACATCAAATGCAGAAATGCTTTGCTCAACAAGTTCTGTTGCAAATGTTGGTCCTAAAACCACTGCACGTTTAACATCATCTCCCAACACACTAGAAACAATTTGAGAAGGCAGTTTAAGTGTATCTTTCTCAATACCTTTACTTGTTATCACCCAAACATGATCCTGATGAAAAAAAGGACGTGCTTTTTCAATCACCGTGCGTAAATAAACAACAGGAATTGCTTCTACTACAAGCATTGCATGGCGCATTGCTTCTTCTATACACGATGTAGCTCGAATGGATTTGTCAAAAATATGTCGCGGAAAAAATGTTTGATTAATACGATCTTGTGCAATCTGCTTGGCAACTTCTTGATGATGGCACCACAAAACAACTTCATATCCATTTCGTGCAAACAAAAAAGAAAGAGCACTTCCCCAGGCCCCTTCTCCAAGCACCGTTACTCGTTTTTTCATACACCAAATCTCCTTTTTCGTTGCATAAACCATGCAAATGCATCCTGCAGATGCTCTTTTGTAATATCAGGCCAATATAGATCCAAAAAATATAACTCTGAATATGCTGATTGATACAACAAAAAATTACTCAATCTAAACTCTTTCCCTGTTCTAATAATAAGATCTGGAGGCGATTCATATACCCACAATTGCGCAGCAAATGTATCCTTGGTTATGCTTTCTATAGACATTGTTCCTTCTTTAACCTGCAAGGCAATTTTTTTTGTAGCAGCAACAATCTCTTCTTGCGCACCATAACAAATAAGAATATTTAATTGCATGCGCGTATACGTGCTTGTTTCTTTTTCAAGCACTTCAAATGTATTAAAAACATCCTGTGGCCACGCATTTTTTTCTCCCTTAAATCTCACACAAATCCCTTGTTCATGCAAAAATGATTTAAGAGAATTTGCCTCCGCAATAAAAAGTGAAAACAAAAAAGAAACTTCTTGCTCCGTTCTTTTTAAATTTTGCATAGAAAGAGCATATACAGAAAGAATCGCAATATTCTGCTCAAGACAGAACTGCACTACTTTTTGTAATGCTTTTGCACCATACTGATGACCTTCCCAAGGATGCAGTCCTTTTTCTTGTGCCCATCGACGGTTTCCATCCATTATACAGGCAAGATGAGTTATCATATTTTTTACGCAACAAAAGAGTTACGTATCACCGCAACACCCTTTTTGCTCACTGCACACACCATTTGCACCAATAATGCGTACAAATGATATGCGATAACCATTCCTGCTGCAAAGAAAAATCGCTCAGTCAAGGCCATAGGAATTAATGCAACCCAGAATGAAGAAACAGAAGGCAACGTATAGAGCCAAATTACTGAACCAACCGCATGTGCAGTAACGGTACTTGCAAGCGCTTTTTCAAAAAGAGAAGCATTGCCTTTTACCCACAAGACGACCGGTACAAACCAAAGCAATGTGTATACCCATGCACCCATACCAACAGGATGCGCAATAAATAACACTATACACAGCACCGGCAATGCCAAACGAACCACCCAATGAGCAGTTGCCCAATACAATGAAGCAGCTAATCCCGGAAGATGCAAGGATAAAAATGCTGTTGAAAATATCGCTGAACCTTTGAGCACAATTGAACTTACTAAAGAAGCAAGCGCAATCATAAAAGCTCCCCCAATTCCCCCAAACGCTCCCGATAACGGTTTTACGCAGTTATATAAAGAAAAATACGGAGAAACAGTGTGCACAATCCATGCCAAAGGCGCATCTGATGAAAACAATTTATATGAAATTGGCACCAGAACTGCACATTTTGCAATTAAAAAAAGCGATAGACCATGAAAAGAAGAAAAAAACTTTTTCATAAAAACCTCAAATTCTTTAAAAACGATATACGCAAGCGCTTATTAGTATCCACTTATTTGCTTAAGTTGGCAAATTCGACCACACATCCTTTGACTAGAACATTAAGAGCGTTTTTAACAACAACTGCGCTTTGTATTTAAAATGTAAATTTTTTGAGTTTATATTGCCCAAATACAAAAAACCGATATATTAAAATGGTTATTCCCTTTTAGGCATATAAAGGATTTTTGCATGGATATATCTCTTTTTTTGGTTGCATTTCTCAGTCTTGGGATCATGTATCTTATTATTGGAATTATGGCATCAAAAAAAGTTCATTCAAATGCTGACTATTTTTTGGCGGGAAAATCGCTCACTATTCCTGCTGTAACGTTCACCCTTATCGCCACACAACTTGGCGGTGGCATGCTCCTTGGAACCGCTCAAGAAGCATACACTAATGGCCTTTATGGCATAGCATATACTGCCGGAATTTGTATTGGATTTTTACTGCTTGCGTTTTGTTTTGCAGAACGATTGCAAGCATTGCAGGTTGCAACCACAGCAGAACTTTTTGAGACACGGTATCATTCAACAACACTCAAAAAAATTGCATCTATCCTTTCTATTATCACAATGAGCGGGATTCTTATCGCACAAGTTATTGGATCAAAATCCTTTCTTGCAAGCATCGGTTTTTACAATGAATATGCTTTTTTACTTTTTTGGGCATTTACCATTTTTTATACCATGGTTGGCGGACTGCAAGCTGTTGTTTGGACTGACACCGCACAAGTGTGTTTGATCATGCTTGTATTTGGATATCTTTTTATCCAAAGCATCTATCAAAATCCTCATTCGCTGCTCACTTTATGCAAACCTCACACTCTTTTTAAAGAAATATCGTTTAATCGCACCCTCTTTTTTTCTACCATGCTCATTCCAGCACTTTTTTCTCTTATTGAACAAGATATTGCGCAACGCTTTTTTGCCGCAAAAAATGGTTTTGTTGCTCGTATTTCAGCATTGTGCGCAGCTCTTTTTTTAATTATTTTTGCGTGTATCCCCATCTATTTTGGTATGCAAGCAAAGATAACCGGAATTCCGCTTGCTGGTCATACAAGTCCTCTTATGCCTATGCTTGCAACAATTTCTGGAGGATTTCTTCTTGCTCTTGCTGCATGCGCAATTATTGCTGCAATTAACTCAACCGCTGATTCATTGCTCTGTGCGATTTCATCAAATATTGCCCAAGATTTTGATCTTTCTTTTTTGCCTGGAACACAACTTATACGCTCAAAAGCAATTACATTAATCGTTGGTATTTTTGCCGTTGGAGCATCATATTTTATGACCCAAAATATTATCTCTATCATTGTGCAAAGTTATGAACTTTCTGTATACTGCCTTTTTGTGCCTCTTGTTGCATGCTATTTTATTGATACCGTAAAGAAAAAAGCAGCAATAACTTCACTCATTTTTTCTCTATCATCATTACTCTATTTCTGGATAGGGAACTCAGCAGAATCAAAAACCGCAATAACCTTGAGCGCTTCAATAATTGGATATGTGATTGGATGGTTTTTATAAAGAAAAAGATTTAAGCGCCCCAAAAAGTTCTTCTGGTAAATCTATCAATACAAAAAGGTTTTTGTGTTCCGCTAAAATAAACTTTTTATCAATCGCCTGATCATACCACTCAAACAATGACTGCCAATATAGCGTATCAAAAAGAATAATGGGAACCTGTTTTATTTTATGCGTTTTCATTAAATTAAGAACTTCAAAAAGCTCATCTGCTGTACCAATACCGCCAGGAAAAACAACAAATGCATCAGAAAAATAAATAAGAAGCTGTTTGCGTACAAAAAACTGTTTTGTTTTATAGACATATGCACAAGGATTTACAAAATCCGCATCAACACCCTGTACTCCAATTCCCAAAGTCCAAGTACCATTTTTTTGCAACTCTTTAGCCTTTGTATAGGCACCACAATTTGCAGCAGCCATAACCCCAGGACCACCTCCGGTCAAAACACTGTATCCTTTTTGGACCAATAACGATCCAATCTGAAATGCATATTGAGAAACAGCCTGTCCTTCTTGAGCATATTTACCGCCAAAAATAGTAACTACTTGCCCTTGCAGCTGAGAAATATATCGTTTCCCCCAAAGCAACTCCCATGACGTTTCAACCCCTTGTATTATTTCTTGTATCATGCTTATCCTTTACACTTTTGAGTTACAACAGAACAAACATATGAAAGATCATCCGTTACCATAAAAAGATTTAAATCTTCTTGAGATATGGCCCCATGAACCTGCGGTTCTTTTTTTAGCCACTCCATAAAAGATTGCCAATATTCAACGCCAATCAAAATTACCGGAAGTTTGCGTAGTTTATTAGTCTGGATAAGCATAAGAACTTCAGAAAGTTCATTTAATGTCCCGTATCCTCCGGGGAAAAAAATAAAGGCATCTGAATATTGAATTAAGAGATATTTGCGTACAAAAAAAGAATCTAACTCTATATATTCAACCAAACAATCGCTCTTCCCTTCTCCCACATCAGTAACCCCAATTCCCAGAGTCCTTTTTTGCTGTTTGGCATAATACATCCCACAACTTGCGGCATGCATTATTCCCGATCCTCCACCATTTAAAACAGACGTTCCTTTTTTTGCAAAACAATGAGCAAGCGATTCTGTTTTTTTTAAATAATGATCTTTAATTGCCGCACCACCAAAAATGGTGACAATAGGTCTTTGCAACTTTGCAATAATAAAGCGTCCTTTGCAAAAATTATAGATTAATAATGGAAGCCTTAAGAAAAAAACACTTTTTTGCCACATACATTTTTCCTTATATCCTAAAACATCGAATTGATCTTAAAAAAAATAATGTTGCAATCTCAATAACACAAATATACAAGCTCTTTCTTGCATAGCATAATTGAAATTTAAAAAGCTTTTTGTTGTAATTATTAAGCAGTTTTTTATACTGTAATCGACTCTTATAGAAAATCATTTCTTTTTAAATGGAGCTTTATGCAAACAAATCTGTTTTTTTTAAGAAAAAAAATCTCAATGTTTTCATTACTAATTTTTTTCCTTAGCCCTTGCTTAGACATCAAAGCTCAACCTTATAAAGTTGTCCTTTTTAAATCTGAGAAAGAAAGCTTGCAACAAATGCTTATAGATGTACAAAGAATAGAATATGGGAAAATTTTAAATGCATTATATGGTCCAACTTCAGGTAAATCCCGTATCTTTTTTCCAAAACAACCCCAAACTTTATTGCCGTTTTCACCCATCTTTCCTCTTTCAAAAACATGGGAGCTTTCAAATATTGATCGTGCATATTTAGCTTCTTATCAAGGCTAAATTCATATTTTTTTGCGTTAAACAGTACTATTCATAATTTTAAATGGAGAATTTATGTATAAACTTATCAAAACTACTCTTTTATTGTTGTTTTTAAGTTCAAATTTAAACTGCTTTGCTTGCTCAGCAAATGTATCTTACACTCAAAATCTACACCCAGAGAATCGTTTAATTCTGACTAAGCTTTTTCAAGAATGTAATTATCCTAGCCCTGATTATTTAAAAATAATACAAGCTTCTGCAGAAAACATGGCATTGCCATCATCAGTACTTCCCGTCCCTATTGACGATTTTTTTGTTTTTGGCTATTACCCGACTGGATATGCTCGATTTAATCTTTACTGCCCTGCCTCTAAACGTCCATTTTTAAATGATTTACTGCGCCTTTCTGGAGCTGGCTTTACCGTGCCTGAAGCTATCAAAGGACAAGAAGCTTTTTTTAACCCTAAATTGGGACAATACAAAGAAGGCAGCGCTCTGGCTGATATCGAACCTATATGGAAAGCATATACTTTTTTATATCCACAAAGAAAAGCTCTTTTGGATGAACATATAGCACAAAAAGCAGCTCATACTATTGAATTGCAACGCCTTATTAACGAAAAAGAATATGAACTAAAAATGTTAAGAGAATCTTTAACTGATCAATCTCAATACAGCTTTGACCAAAACATACAAACAACTGCTCATACGAGCGGTCATCCCTACAAACCATATCCTAACAGGCCAATTCCATCACTTAGTCCAATGGGAGCATCACCATTTAGTCCGATGGCACAACCCCAAAGTCAAAGACCATTACCATTTAACTCTCATTATTAATCTGGCAAATAAAAGCGCTATGTCTTGATCTTATTTTGACGAAGATTACACTATTATTACTTTTTATAAGCCGATCATTTATATGGTCGGCTTATGCTTTTTATATAAGGAAAAAATATTTACAAACAACGCCTTTATACGCATTTTTTAAAAAATATAAAGTTTCAGTTTGAAAATCGCGTTACATCTGATACACTAGAAGGTACAAGATTCTTTTTGGATAAAAAGATAAAAAGTTTAAAAAGTTGAGATAACACATTAACCCTATACGATAAAATAATGAAAAACGTGATCCTAACTACTCTTTTAATGGCATTCAGCCTTTTTTCTCCCATAAACGGGAAGGATTGCTCCCCAATTTATAAAGAGGCGATTATCCCAATTGAAGATCCAAAACCAGGCCAAGAGATATGGATTACCGTTTTTGTCCATGGGATTATGAGCATTAAACCTCATTTAACCGCACATAACTTTATTCGTTTTATGCGCGATGATATTGGTAATACCATTTATGAAAAAACGGTAGAAATTATGTGCCAGGACAGTTTTTTTTATCAAAACCAAATCATGCAGGGATATGGACTACGTGCTATTGCTATAGATGACGAGTCACTTGATAGATCTGCAAATACAATGACCCGTATTTATGATGATATTACCAAAAGCATAGAAGGCGATCACGTAAAAAACTACTATTTTTCATTTGGATGGTCCGCTCTTTTAAGCCCAACTGTTCGCTATCTTGATGCAAAAAAACTATTTGAAGCCTTAGAACAAAAGATTTTAGAGTTTAAAGCAAAAGGTATAGAGCCAAAGGTTCGCGTTATAGGGTATAGCCACGGAGGAAACGTTTCTCTTAATCTTGCCGCAATACGCCAAGACTTTTATCCTTTAAGCCCTCTCTCTGTTGATGAACTTATTCTTGTTGGAATTCCTATTCAAACAGAAAACGATTATCTTGTAGGCGATCAGCTGTTTAAAAAGGTTTTTAATTTTTATTCTGCTGCAGATCGTATTCAACCTATAGACTTTTTTGCATTTAATCGCTTTTTTTCTCAAAAAACATTTAAAAGTCGGCGCCAATTCAAGCTTCCTTCAAATCTATTTCAAGTAAATCTAAAAATAATGAAAACCGCAGGAGAAATGTCACTTTCTCCTGCGCGATTTGAACGTCGAAAAGAGCTTGCTGCAAACTTTGATGATCCTGCAATTTTATCAGGACAATCACATCTTTTACGCGATGTCTCGCCAGGGCATATTGAACTATGGTTCTTTGGCTGGACTCCACAACACTTCCGATCTCATTTCCCTTTAACCCCACTTCCCGCTTTTGTGTTTATTCCATTAATTACACACTACATAAACAACGATGAAGACCTGCTTGATTCTCGTAAAACAGTTATCGCAGATCTTCGACCTGATCAAGAAGCTATGGTTTTAAAACAATACAAAAAAAATTGTTATCAAAAAGTAGTTCCTTTTGTTACTCAAGCGTTTCGTGATTATTTGGAAAAAATTGCTTTAAAAGGAAAACCTGAATGTTTTAGCGCCCATGAATATGATAAACATATCAGAGATGCTTATGAAAAAGCTGTCTGTCTTAAGCAAGAAGAAATGGAAGCAAATCCACCAGTTACCAAAGTAAACAAGCGCGCCGCATTTAAACAATGTGAATGCGCATGTGGTTCAAACTAGATATGATCAACACGCTTTTTAAACATAATCCACGAAAGCACCGTGAATATTATTCCTGATACAAGAAGCACTCCCATAGAAATTGGCAACGCAAAAAAAACAGTTGATTGAGTAAAAGCACGATTAACACCCTCTACAAAATAGACCATGGGACAGGCATACATTGCATAGGACAGAAAGTCTGAATATAAATATGCTTGCCGAATAGGGATTGGTAGCCGCGCAAGAGTTGTTAAAAAAAAGTTTACGCGTATCCAAAGCATACTTACCTGTCTGAGCGAGATAACACAAACCGTAAACATATGATATGCAGAACAGCAAAAGGCTCCCGCAAAAATAACTCCATAGACTCCAATCCAAGAAACATCCGAAGAACTGAGCAAATTTCCCAAAATCATTTTGGCGACAAAAAAGAACGGCGCTACACTAAAAAATGTATATAATGTTCCAAAAAGTATACGCTCTACAAGTATAAGTCGTGGATTTAAAAGCATTAACTGATAATTCACAAACTTGTTATTTTCTAAATCAAACAACAAATCAAATGCATTTCTAAATGAAAGAGCCATCATAAGCATCAAAAGATTACCTGGCAACATACGATTACAAAAAGCAACAGGATCATGAGAGAAATAGATTGGTGCTTGTAAAAAGCCTACTCCTATGTTGAATATTAAAGGACTTATTAGAACATAATTAACGGTATAATCACTCAACTTTGCTGCTGTTATATAAAAATCACGCCGCAAAAACTCTTTTATTAAATAAAGGTTTGTAAGCCATCTTTGTGTATTCATTTAGCCCTCCAAACTGGATCTAGTGATCGAGCAACTGCTGCTTTGAGTTGATACCAAAAAAATATAATTGCTATGATAAGAACCCAAATGCAAATATATGGAGCAATATATTGATCTGATCCAAGCATTGATGATCGCAATCCTTCTGCAAAATAGGTAGCTGGATTACATAATAAAATGTAAGAAAAAGCAGGAGAATATGCAGCAACCTGTTTATACGTATACAGATTGGCAGATAACCAAAAAATAGGATGAATTCGACGCGTCCAAATATTATTCATAAACCAATATACTGGATATTTAAATGCTATATATAAAAAAAATACCCCTGTCATAACTACCCCAAGCACATGTATCGTAAAAAAAAGAATCCAATGAGGATGCAAAAGTAACGACTGCGCAATCTCTTGATGCAAAATGGCTGTTCCTGCAAGAATTAACGGAGCGGTAATAACAAGCGCCTCTAGAGAAAAAGATACAAGATACGCTATTAAAACCCATTGAACATGCGTAGGAAGTACAAAATGATAACTCATCTCTCCTCCTTGTTTATAAGCAATATTATTAACAAGATCCATTGCTTTATAATATCCCAAAGAAATAAGAGTCAAAAATGTAGAACTCCCTAAAAAAATAGGCGCTACAAACTCTTTGGGCATGCCAAGTAGAGGAAACAGTTTTCCTACGATCATGGTTTGCGTAATAACAAGAATTAATCCGTCAAAAAAAAGAGAAAAAAAACGCTGCCAAAGAATCAATAAATCTCTTTTAATAATCATCAAAGCAACGCGCATGTGGCTACTCATTGTTATTCTTCCTGCTCTTTCATAAGTTCAATAAAAATATCTTCTAGCGTTTTTCCAAAACGAGAAGCTTTTAATGTCTTGAGATCTTCTATTAATAGCAAGGATCCACGATGAAGCACACATATTCTATCAGAAAGATACTCCGCCTCATCAAGATAATGAGTAGTCAGAATAATGGTGATACCATTTCTTTTAAGCTCTTTTATAAGATCCCATAACTTACGCCGAATATCGGGATCCAGTCCAACTGTTGGTTCATCAAGAATAACAATACGAGGCTTATGAATAAGTGAACGCGCAATCAAGACTTTTTGTTTATTGCCCCCAGAAAGCTCCTGGATTTTAAACAATCGATACTGCTCAAGTCCCAAATCATGCAGTAATTGATCAATGCGTTCTTTAATGACATCATTTGGTAAAAGATAAAATTTTCCGGCAAACCATAAATTTTGATATACGCTTAACTGCATATCCAAATTAGGATATTGTGGACAATACCCAAGCGCTGCTCGATATTCAAACAGATCTTTATAAATTGATTTCCCTTTAAACAAAATATCACCCGAAGTAGGCGGATGCAGGGTCGCCAAAATAGATGAAAGCGTTGATTTTCCAGCCCCATTAATCCCTAACAATCCAAATATCTCCCCTTCTTTTATAGAAAACGAGACATCTTTTAGCGCATTTACACTTTTTTCTTTTGACTGATAGGTCTTGCTTATCCCAATGATATCAAGAACTACCCCTCGTTCATCGTGCCGTTCGATATGATCCCCCAATCAATTTTTTTAAAAAAAATCACTCTCTTTACTGTAACACAACAAAGAGAGTGAAAAAAGAATTTACTGATAAAAAAAGAATTTATTGCTTATCTGGATAATATAATGCTCGCTCAAATCGAAGTTTAAGATCATCTTTATCCAAAACATCTTGCATACAAACTACTTGTTCTTTCCATGTAGGAAAACACCATGCAGCACGATCACTTGAAGAGCGCAAAAGATATATCATCGTTTGTGCATACAGCTCCTCAACAACACGTCTTTGTCCTTTATTGCAAAGCGCTTGAGCAGCACGGCGCATTGCGCTTATTTCTTGGCATCGCAACATCGTACGATAACTATAAAAACTTCCTATCAAAGCCGGTATCGTTAATCCAATACTTCCACTCAAACTACTTTTACCTGAAGAATCTATAAGTGAACCTACAAGCCCAAAATTTGACAACGCATACGTAATTGCAGCAGCACCCGTGGCAAACAAGATCTGATTAAGTCCATAATGATTACGTGCATAATGAGCAACTTCATGCCAAATCATCCATGTTTTTTGATTGTTAGATGCTTCTTCCCAAATAGATTTGTTTAAAAAAACAACATTTCCCCACAAAAAATGAGCGTAAGGAATAACTTCAGCAGACCATAAAAGTTCTATTTTTTTTGAATCTACTCCAAATGCAACACATGCTTCTTCAAGAATAGAAATACGATCATCATCTTGCAATGGCTCTTGATATGATGCAGAAAGCAAACGCTTTGCAGGCACCCCAAAAACCTTGTTAGAAAATAAACAAATCTTTTCTTGCGTGTATCCAATCAATGATTTGGCCCATACTTGAGAAGTTGCAAACAATACTATCATCATTGCAAAAAAACGTATTTTTGTATGCATGGATACCCTTTCTTTAAAGAGACAAGGTTTTTAAAATATTTTTTTTATCTTATCAAGAAGGTCTATCAAAAGCTACTTGCATAAAATAAAACTAATTGTTAGAAATGGGATAAATCGTATTATTCCACTAAAAAAGGAGAAGAGGATGCATACACTTTTAATGGAAGCGCTAGGAACCTATTACATTTTGGTTATCCTAAGCTTAACGGTAAATCCAATTGCTATTGGTCTTATGATCATGGCAATGACTTGCGTTGGGGCATTAGTCTCAGGAGCACATTTTAATGGTGCAGTGAGTCTTGCTTTTATGCTTCATCAAAAACTATCTTTACATAAAGCACTTTCTTACTTGGGAGCGCAAGTAGCGGGTGCTCTTTTGGCACTCTGGTCTTTTTATATGGTTACCGGATTACCATACGTTCCAGAAACAATCATTGACATGCCTCTTATATGCGCAATGGGTATAGAAGCAAAATTAACAGCAGTTCTTTGTCTTGTTGCGCTCGCCGTTGCAAGTTCAAAAATGCCAGGCAACACCCCTGCTGTTCGTGGGTTTGCAATCGGACTCACTTTTGTTTCTATGGCGTTTGTTGGTGGATTATTCAATCCTTCAATAGCATTAGCCGTTATGATTTCAAGCTTTATTCACAACACTGGTTTTGTAACCATACAAAACGCTTTGATTTATGTTGTAGCTCCATTTGTTGGTGGCGCACTTGCATCATTAATTCATAGCTATTTTTGCAAAAATCTTACCAAAGAATGGTAACTACAAAATAGTTATTTAAAAAACGCCTGCTTGCTAAATTAGCAAGCAGGCATTTTTATTACAGGGTAAATACTGATATACTTAAAATCTCTCAA
>CAYTRW010000015.1:0-29022 GCA_964440325.1 uncultured Pseudomonadota bacterium | reverse complement strand
TTTATATACCGATCTTGCATGCACTGCGCGTACGCACGAGCAAACGCAAACTGAATGTACGTAACCCATGGCTGACTACTGCCACTCTTTGGTGCAAAATTATCCGCAGCATACATCATCTTTTTATTAAATCGATTGATGCCTGCGCTCAAAGAACTTTTTATATCTGTTACAAACGTATAGATTGAGTCATTTAAGCGCTTTAAATTATAGCTTGATATATATGTATCACTGGTTGGATCTTCAAAATATATTCTCTGTATATCACTTGCTGGTCTATTATTCATCATGTCTTCAAACAATTTGGTAATATTTTCTACCATTTTGGTTACTTTTTCCTTATCAGAGCCTTGTATAACATACGGATTTAATGGTGGTATTTCCAAACCGTTTCTTAACAAAGCAACATCTTCTGGCATCTCAAACTCTGCAATATAACTTTGATACGTCTTTAAAGCCGGTACAGTATTAAGATACTGGTCTATAGAACCAACAATGCCACGTGTTATGCGTGCAATCCCTTCTGCAAAAAGTGCTAACCTTGGTGTTGTACGTAATTTCTCTGCTTCTATAATGGTTTGTATCCAGAATTCATGCGCAAAAAATATTCCACTGTTATTTGTTATTGTTTTATCGTTAATGTTAGCAAAATCTTGATTTAAAACGGCTTGGGCAATGGTATTTTGGATAAATGTACGCAATAGGTCAGAATCAACCCGCTCACTAAGTTTATCAAAGTTTTCACGTACTTTATTGTCTTTTAAGGAAAGATCAAATTGAACATCCTGTAATGATTGCAAACAATCAAACACTAATTTGACCAACTCAGTATCTAACCCTCTTCTAGGATTGGTTTGCTTGAAAAGCGCTAAATCATAGGCAATCTTTTGCATTTGGCTAAAAGAAACACCGCCTTCTTGCACAAGTTCTGCTTCATCTTCTATGGTTGTTAACCAATACAAAATATTTTGTTGATACGCAAGAAGCATTTGATTAATTATTGCATTAACATCCTTATTTCTACTATATGTTTGCTTTTTTAATTCTTCAGCTTTGGTATGTATCTCAAACAACTTATTCATTGCTTGTCTTGCTAATTTTTTTCTTTGACCCTCATCCTTTGTTGTTTTATATTGACCCAAAAGTTTAAAGACATCAGACATTCTTGGTTCAAATAATTCAGAAAAGTTCATACCTTTTGGCGCAAATCTTTTAAGATCATTAAACCCTAACATTCTTGGATCAATTGCAAAAATTGAACCCGCCTGCTCTATCATTCCATTAAAACGATCGGCAAATTGACTTAATGCTTCAAAAAAGTTTGGCAGAGAATCAATTTCCCCTTTTTTTAATGTTAAACTTTTTAACGTCAAAATTTGTTCGAGTGAAGCACCCTCTACTGGCTTAAGGACACTCGGCTCATCTGATAACTGCACTTTTACTTCTACTGCTTTTTGTACATTAAACATCCCAAGCAACCCAGAAACCAATCCACGAATCTGTTCTGGGATCAAAGGGTTTTGAAGAATAGCCTGCAATGCCTGAATAAATGCATCTTTCTTTCTGCTTGCCTCATACGGAGTACCCTCAAGAGAGGTAAGCCATGCATGCATTTTACTAAACAATACAAAAAACGTATCAGACCTATCATTAGCGATTTTTGCAATCGCAAGTTGAGCACCCAAAGCTAATGAGTTTAACTCAGCACTATTTTTGGGCTTATAAAAAGCATCTTTAAGAACTTTTCTTTTTTCATCAAAATAAGATTTAAAATTTTTATGTATTTCCCCCAAAAATCTCACGACAACTTGCTCTTTTGCCGATAATTCTTTTTGTACTGGCTCTTCTTCTTTGGTAATAACAGGGAGTTCTTCTTTAATTAAAGGAGCTTCTTCTTTTGATATAGCACCACCTATGCGCTCTTTTCGCGAAACACGCTGTTCTTCTTGCGCTTCTGCACGCATTTTTTCTTCTTGCAAACGAGCTTGCTCTCGTTCCTTTTCTGCTTGCATTCTTTCTTGCTCAAGGCGTTCTTGCTGGGCACGAGCTATGCGAGCTTGTTCTTGTTCAAAACGTTGTTTTTCTTGCATCGCTAGCTTTTCTCGTTTTTCTTTTCGGGCTTCAATATTTTCAATAAAAGAGACCGTTTCAGAATCACTTAAAAGCTGTTGTATTTTTTTTAATAACCCTTGCCACGTGATTTTTTCTTGCGGAATACGTATTTTTTGTAATGCCGTACGCTTTTCTTCATACAAACGAGATAATGCATTATATAAATCAAGCGTCTCTTCTTCTTGCTCTACCGTAATAGATTCTTTCTCTAACATTGCAGCAAATTCTGAGTACATTTTTTCTGCTTGATTAAATTCTGCTGTCCATGCAGTATTTTTTTCATACGCACCCAAAAGCCCTGCTGCTGCAATTCGCCTTCCTTTTGTAGCCACATTTTTTTGATAATCCAAAATATCTTTGTCATCAAGGTAGTCAGCACCTTGTTTTACAAAAAGATTTATCGCATCCAAAGCATCCGCATCTTTTACCCCAATTTTAAGTACACTACCCGCCTCATCAAGCACCGCTTGCTTGTTAAATTCTTCTTCTTGGGAAACCTCTTCTTCAAAAAGAGGCTTTTGCATTCTTGTCTGGACAGGGATAGCAGGAGCAGTTGTCCGAACAATCGGAGCCATAGCCCGCTGCCTTTGTTCTGGTCGAGCCGTTACACGAGTAGAAAATCCTCGTTGCGGAACAACACGGGTAGCACGTCTTTGCTGCGCATCAACATTAAATCCCGCAAATATACCTACTGCAACAAGAAGCATTTTTTTATACAAAGAACGGATACGAAAAAACATAGATACCTCTTTATAAACATTCAAACTCATAATTCTTTATCGTATATCTATAATATTCTATTTGAAATACTATTATCAATACTTTATAAAGACCCTATATCCTTTGATAGCCATCTATGTGTTTTGAAAGATAAAAGTCTTTGCCAAAAAAAGAATGCATTATTCTTGGTACAAAATCTCTATTGCCCTTATCAAATCTTCTTTTTTAAAAAATTGCTTTAACGCTTTTAATCCCTGTATCCCTGTACAAATAGACTCCAAATTATTCTTTAAAGCTTCTATATTTTTTACTTTTTCATCTTTATTAGGGTCCGATCCTCTCTGGATTGATCTTATAAAATAGCTCAATCGATCCGCATAATATGAAAAATTTAAATTCTTACAAGAATTTTTGGCTATAAAAAGGGATATAATGCATTCTTTGACTGTATCAACACCATATTTTTCAGGATAAGTAGAAAGCTCCCCAATACATGAAATTTTTTTCTTGGATACAAAGAGCGGTTGACTAACAAGTTGTTGTTTTAATCTTATCAAACGCTCTGCTTCATATTCTTCTCTACCTTTCATGGCTTTTTTTACTTCTTCAATAGAGGGAATATCATCAGGAGAGGGAACATCATCAGTCTTTTTTCTTGTTTTAAAAAAACGTTTAATCCGCCTTAATAAACTCATCTCTTTTTTTGGTTTTTCCAATTTTGGCTCTTCCAAATACTTGGTCCGATTTTCTGGCTCATCCTTATCCAAAAACGATTCAGACGTTGCAAAAACATCATATTCTTCACGCCCATATGGATCCCCAAATGCAGCTACAGATTGCGATTCATTTAATCCAAAAAGCAATACCCATATCAAAACCCTAATCCATACATACATAATTATCCTTCAAAGTCTTTTTTTTTGTTTTTCCAAAATTGCAAAAACCGCTGATAAAAAGAGGGAGTAGCCTCTCTTTTTTTAAGATTACTTTGTATTAAAGGAAGAATTACGGCATTTAAATAGGCAACATAACTATGCAAAAAAAGCTTTCTTTTATCTGCAAAACTTTTCCATTCAGGACGCAATGGATTTTCTTCTATTTTTTTTGCAATTAAACGTTGCATCTTTTGCAAATCTTTAAAAGTAAGCAGTTCAAGCGGCTTTGACTTTAAATTGGTTACCAGTTTTTTTATCAAATCCAAATAATCAGTAGGCGCTGTTGGATCACTTTGCAAGACATCAATCATTTGATCGAGAGATAACATCTCTAAACCTCCAAGAACCACCTCTTTATCTATAGCATCTTGTGCAGCTATAATTGCACCTTTTGACAATGCACTAAGACATAGCTGAATATTTTTTATTAATGCAATATACTCAGGCGCAACAAGAACAGCATCAAGAAAAACATCCGCACTCACAGATTCAAATTGTTTTTGCTCAGATATTAATGCATTCTCTTTTAATGTCTGCAGAAGAATGTCTGAATTATCTTTTTGTGAAACAATTTCTTGTAGATGTGGCACCATATTTTTTTTCAAAAACATGCAATAATAAAAAAGTATATCCAAAAAATCCTTTTCAAAAACAATCTCAACCTTTGCTTTAGATTCAGATTCTGTTTCAGATTTTAATTGTTTTAATCGTTTAGAAATCTCCGCAACCAAGGTATTTTGCTTTTCCTTAAAACTTTCTATTTTTTCTTGATCAACTTCATCAGAAAACGTTTGTAAAGCATCAAGATAATTCTTAACCAATACAAGAAGAGAATCAGACTCTCCAAGATATTTGGTTAATGCATTCAATGCAAGATCAACATAATAATTGGTCAATGCTTTTTCTTTATCGGTGAGAGCCATAAAAAAATCAATGCTATAAATATATGAAGCTGCATGCAATATTTGTGTAAAAAAAATGCGTAGATTAATAATACTTTGCGTATTTTTTGCAATTACATACTCACTTTTTTCACCAAGCGTCTCTTTGGCCTCCAACTGATTTTCCAAAGAATTTATATAAAAATCCATAAAAGGCATTAGGCTTTTTTGAGAGGTATATGCTTGCACAATCAAAGAAGTAGGATTAACTTGATATAAAAAATCATTCCAATTTTGTAAAAAAAGTTCTCTTTTTTTATCTCTAAACACTTGAACACGATTCTGTTTTTCTCTTTCTTTTATTGGCACAGTTCGTTTTTTAAAAATACTTTTTAAAAAGTTTTTGTTTTGCGTTTTTGCTTTAATAGCATGTTGCTCTTCAGCATGTTGCTCTTCTGTTATACCAGTTCTTATTGCGGAACGTAGCTCTTGAATATCTAAATCTGATGAAAGACCAGTCATTGATCCAAGCATAATACAACATACAGAACAGGCTATAACCACTTTAAAACGTTTCATCGCTACTTCCTTTTCTTTAATACCTCTCTTTTTATTCATCCTCTTCTTCTTCAAATTCCCATCCTTCAGGATCTTGTTCATCTGCATGCGACAACGCTACTGTTTTTTTTGGCTCAGAAGAAGAATGCGATTGTAAAATGATTGTCTCTGCAAAAAAAGTTCTTAAAAACTGTATATATGCTACCCAAAAAGCAATATTATTATATCGTTTATATGCTTCAGATAGCTGCTGCTCAAGGGGCACTTTAATTTCTTTTAACAGTTTTTTATTTGCCATAATTTTTGCACCTTCACTTATCAATTCTTCAAACTTATTTTTTAACATCAACAAACGTGAAGAATTGATATCAAAAAGAGCTGCAGGAAATTGCGATAATCCTGTGTTCATTTTATCCGTAAAATCCTTACAAAATGACAAAATATACGCTAATTCAGGATATACAATAGCCTTAGCATTTTCTTGCATTATTAAGTCATTAAAAGCATTAATATCTTTTTCCAGATTTGGTCTTTGTGCATAAAAATTCTTACTCATTGCGTCAAAGGATTTCCAAAGTGCATAAAGATCAAAGCCATAAATCGAGCTTAGTAGTTTTTTTTCATTTGATTCTTTCCTTAGCTTTCCCTGGCGATCATAAAACAAAACTGTTTTTAACACTTTTTTTCTTGCAAATTCAAATTGTTTATTTTTTAAAAAAGATTCTGTTACGCGAAAAATTTTTGATTTTTTCAACAAAGATTTTAAGCGAACTTTTTTTGATTCTTCCCACGCAACCCTCTCAAGCTGCGGCAATACATTGGCTTTTAAATCTTGAAAATATTCATAAAAAGTATCGGATGCTGTGTCTGATAAAGGATTTTCTTCTTTCATTTTTTTATAATTATCAAGCACCCTATCAATCCTCGTCTCTATATTTTTATAATCATTAAAAGTCATTGGAGAAAAAAAGCTTTGTGTTTTTGATAAAAGAAATCTAAAAAATCCCCGCACCTGTCTTATAAACAAGAGATCATCCATATACGCTTGGTCTTTTAAATGTTTTTCTATATTTTGTAAAAGTGCATCCACTCTTCTTATTGCAACTACAGCACCCTTTAAATCTCTCTCTTCAAGCTTTTTAAAAACGGTTTGCATTCCCTCAAGAGCATTCTCTATATCTTTTTCATAAGCAGTTGGAACACTATATAAACCTGTATTAATACTAAAAGCCGCTGACGCTCTTGCATCACCAAAAAAATAAAAGAGACAAAACAGACCCCCCATCAATAATGGGTTATGCTTATTTTTTAAAAATTCCATACAACACCTTTCTTCATCGCACTCCTCCAAATTGCATATTTGTAAGATTTGGCAAAACATTTTCACTCAAAAACTTAAAGTATTCATAAAAAAGATTTGAAAAAACAGTATTAAAATTATTTTTATCTTTAGAAAATGAATCCACAATAGAAGAATTAGATTTCTGTACTTTTGTATAATCATCTAAAGACATTGGAGAAAAATAGCTTTGTGTTTTTGATAAAAGCAATCCAAAAAACCCACGCACTTGTTGTAAAAAAGATACATCTAAAAAGAACTTTTTATCTTTTAAAAATGGTTCTATATTTTTTAAATAACCGTTTAGCTCTTTTATCTTGGTTGCTACAGACTGGAAGTCTCTTTTTTGCACCATTTTAAACACTTCTTGCACTGCGTAAAAAGCATTTTTTGTATTATCATGATAAAATAGGTTCTCAGCAGAGTCCTGCAATAATGCTCCATCCAAACCTCTATCAAAATCTTCCATCGAGCTTAATCCAACAAACTTCAGCCATGCATTATCAATATTAAATACCTCATGAGAGGACTGCTCAATACTTGAGACAATAGAGCCTTGTTTTTTTAAACTACTGATCAAATCCGGCAAAACTGTCTTATCTACAAATGCCATGTATTCATAAAAAAGATATGAAGCTTCATCATCAAATTGTTTTGTAATATCAAGAATCTCTGCAGCTTTTGATTGTATTTTTTGATAATCTTTAACAGACATCGCAAAGAAAGCTTTTTGGGTACTAGATAAAATCAATGCAAAAAACACACGCATTTTTTGTACAAGCAACACGTCATTTTTATACAGAGGGTTTTCTATTCTTTCTGGCTCATCTTCTTGCGGTTCATCAAAAAATGATAGAATATCTTTTTGCCTTGTTAATGCACGTGGCTCTTGCGATTCTTTTGTTTTGCTAAAAAAAGACTCTGGGCTTTTTTTGTACTTAAAAGCGTTTTCAACTTTTATTAAAAAAGCATCAATTCTTTGTATCTGATCTGCAGCTTTTTTAAAATCTCTGTCTTTTAACGCATTAAAAGCAGATTGCATATTGATAAAAACACCTGTTATTTGTTTAGAAAAAGAAGAATCTATCAATGAAATCGGTGATGCACGTATATACACCTGTTGCACACAATCATTAAAATCACTCCAACTTTCTATTTGGGTAGCACACTTATATTTTTCACCAAAATGAGCAACCCATCTATTATCAATCTCAGGGACATCTGAGTTTTTTTTAGAAAAAACATATTGATCTTTTTTTGGCACACTATTTTTTAAAATCATATTAAAAAATACCACTATTTTTTTCTCTATTGCCTCATTATTTATATTTGGTAACAGCATTATTTCTTTATTTATAGGCAAATCAGCAACTTCTTTATCGCTTGTTAACAAAAAAGAAAACGTTATTTCGTTAAGTGGTTTATATTGCATGCTAAGTGGGTCATCATTCATCACCGCTACCATTAATTCATTAATCAAAAAAATACGTGTTTCAAAACCAAGAACGTCTTCCCCCCTTTTGCGAGCATAATATGCCTGCAGCATTTTTTTTCTAAATACTTTTTTTATTGATTCTTTTTGACTATCAGAAAAGTCTGAATACTCTTGAAGTACTGCCAAATAAAGCATCGCATCTATCAAATACCGTATTGCAGGATTGTCTTGAATATATTTTTTAAAATTACGGTCTTTTTCATACATGTTTGATCTATAAAAAGCATACGCATCAGTATTGTTAACCAATCGCTTTATATATGATGACCGCAATTCTAACCTTTTTTCTTTGAGCGCTGGTTTTTTATCTTTTTGCACAATCGGTCGCGCATGCCTTTTAGATGCCAAAGAAGAAGTCTTTAAAGATCTTTCTGTTGCAACTAGAGGAGAAGAGGCATACCCCAAAAGTCCAATCATACCGATGTATATATGCAAAAACTTCATATACCAGACTCCTTAATCTATTTGGCTACCGCCATGCTAAATTCAACATATATTTGGGACAACAACTGCATTGCTTCTAATGCAATTGCAACCTCGTCTTCTCTTTTTGGATTTTTATATAAAGCTTGTGCAAATAAATATAAATCTTTAATGATATTTACTATATTAGTTTTAACTTTTGTAATTACCCTTGAATTTTGAGATGCTTTTAAGAACTTACCCTCTATGCATGTTTGGATACTCAAAGGGCTTAAAGCGCCATATGCCTTATTAAATAAATCATCTTCTCCAGACGACCCTTTGTATGCTACAATTGTATGTCCAGGGACTGATGTATAACATGTTTTGTTTTTTAATGCATCATGAAACGCTACAACTTGAGTATAAAAAAATTTCCAATCGTTTTTGACTTCATCTTTTAAAGAACTATATTCTATTTTATCTACCAATGATCTATAAATCGGCAATAAAGCAAACATCATTTTTGGCATCTGAATATCAGTAAGTTGTTCACACAACTCATCAAAATACGAGCCGCCTTTGCCAAAAAATGTCTCAAATGATTGGTTTAACGGTGGAACTTTAGATTGCGCAAAAAAAGTAGCAAAGTAATAACTAGCTATGTATATCCGCGCTATTGACTCAACTTTTTTTTCATCCAAAGACTTTGTTCGTCCGCCAGTTTCATCTTTTTTTATATATTCATGCACACTATCAAACACACTTTCTGCCCCTTCTTTCCAAGAAAGATCAGGTATTTTGGCAAAAATCTTCATCCTTGTACAAAAATTATACGCTTTATCTTTGTTAAAAGATCTAGACGATCGCATCTCAATCACATTTTTTGCACCATAACACAACATGCTAAAGGCAGAAAGTGCCAGCACACTCTCTTGATGTTTTTTTAAGAATGATTCTTTTAAAGAAGAATCACCTTTTGCTATTTGATCAAGGTCATTTAATATAGCTTTAAATGGCACAAGATACGCATCATCATCAAGCTTGCGCACTCTGTTTGCAAGATGATCAGCAAAAGAGCGCATAAACCGCATAAAAAAGCTTTTTAGTTCAGGATTAAAACTCTCTTTACTTATATCACTCATTTTTGACTCAATTGATACATATTCTTTAAAAAGAGAAAAAACAAAGTACGGGTCTTCAAATTCTGATCTATCAAAAAGCTTTTCTGCCTCTATTAATTTTTTATATAAAGAATCCACAACTTCTCGTAAGGCCATTATGATTGCTTTTTGATTTTCATAGGCATACAAAGATACCGGAATAGGTTGAAAACTTTTTTGAATAAACTCACGCATTTGATCCAAATCAAGATTGTCTTTTACAAAAAGCGCTTGAAACAAGTCGCATACATAAAACAAATGACTATATTTTTCTGCAAGAAATGCAGCATCCGCATTATCTACAAAAACAAGCACCCGTGGTTCTACATTTATCTTTGAAAGTTCTTTTTTTAAGTATCCTTTTGTATCTTGAACAAAGCTTTTAAATAACGATGCTCCTTGTGAAAGACAACAGCTTTGAATAAATTGATTGTATTGCTCAATTAACACATCACACTGCGCAAAAAAAATCTCTAACTCTTTTTGCGCTTTTTGTTGCAAAGCTTCTGCTCTTGGTTTTTGCAAAAAACTTTTAACATATGTTTGTGCATACTCTTGGCACAAATCTAATAGATTTTTATAGTTTTTCAGAAACGATCCAAGAGAATAAAGATATTGATCCAAGTTTAGAGGCTGCAGATTTTTTGTTTTGGCTTGCAAAAATTCAACTGCTTTTAAAAAATCAGAACTTGATCCAAATGATAGGCTAAACTCTCCTTTTTTTATTTGCTCCAAATCTCTTTGTAAGCCTTTTTTTAGATACACAAAAACAGAAGATGCGCTTGAAAAAAAACCACTTGAATATTTACCCAAAACTTCTTTAAACGGATCAATTATTACAAGTTCTTGCAACTCTTGCATTTGAGCCTGCGCTTGAATAGCTTCTTCTTTTTGAATGTTTGGCGATACTGATTCTTTTACTTGTACAACAGGCTGCAACATAGGCATACGACGTTTTGCAGGTCGTTCTATCAATGGTGCAAGTTCTTGGAGTTCTTCTTGATATAAAACAGACGGCTTTCTAGCAGTAAACAATCCCATCTGCTCTGCTACAGGAATAAATTTTTGCCTTTGAACTGCTCGAGATGAACGAATAATTTTTTGTATCTCTTTGTTATACTCATCTCGATCATTATGATAAAGATCTTCAAGATACCCAACTTGTTCAAACGAAAGCTGCTCATATTGCTCTAAAGAAAGCCCAATCGGATAAAACGACTGCAAAAACTGCGGCCGTTGAGATCGTGACGCTACCGCGCTGCTTCTTTGAGGCGTGCGCGCAACAGGCCTTACAGATCTCTGCTGTTGACGAGCTCTTTGTTGAGCCAAAACAACTTCATTTTTGCAAAAAATGCATGCGATCACTACTAAAAAAATAGTGACTTTTTTATAAAAATTTTTGCGTACTTGCATGCCAAATTCCTTTTATAAATCTTCGCTTTTTATTTTTATTTTATTCTATCTGAAATCAATATTGCAATAAAAAGCGTGAATTATCTCTTTAGAAAACTCCCGTTTTTTATATTTTTTAAAAATAAAAGGTCTATCGACATTTCGTAAATCTAAAGGCATAGCTCAAGATCATATATAGAATATTTTAAACAAGTCCGTTCACCCGGAGGGCTAGTAAAAAATCTTGTCATAAGAAATGTCAACAAAACCTACCCAAAGCAAATAGAATCCCTACTGGGCAGGCTCTGCTTCTAATAGTTTTTTAGCTACAGCATCAAGAATAATAACACCACGCTGGCCAATCTGAGTAAAGGCTTGATCATCAGTAAAATCTATGTTATTTCCTTTTTGGTCCTTTGCATAATCACTCAATGCTTTAAATGCTAATTTTGCTGCTCTTAAAGATCCTAAAAAAGATTTTGTTGATATCTTTTGATCACTTTTTATCAACTCTCTTTCTATTCTTGTAGCAAGAGAATGCATTGCTTCCGCCAAATCAACCAATTTTTTTGCACGATAATATTGACGCAAGCGCTCTTTCCCCGTAAAAACAATTTTGGATGGCTTAATCACAGGAATATATTCTTGAGCAAACTGCTTCATACTATTCCAATTAATTTTTTGCGCTTGCCAAAATGAAGGCTCAATTAAAGAAGAAGATTGCGCTGTACGTAAAAGGGCCATTCCACGATTCATTGCAATCAGAGTAAGCCTAAGGTAGTCTTCCGAAAAAAAACTTTTCCCTGGATCTGCAATTACAAACCCGTCAGGCTTTCCTAATAAATAAAGTCTCATATATTTTTCTATGCCATCACTTTCAACAAACCCTTTAAATAGATCTTTTTTATCTAAAACAACAGACTTTTCTTTTTGCTTTTTTACAAGCGGCGCCATCTGCGGCTCTCCTGCTTGAGATGATAGCTCCATACGATCAAGTACTTTTTCTAAAAGATCTGCATACTCTTGGCTATCTTGCTCATTTAACGCACTGCTTAAATCTTCATACTCTTGCACAGTAAGATTTTTAATTTGCTCAGAACTTAATCCAGGCAGATCACGCTCTTGTGGCACACTAACAACAGGAGCTCTCAAAGGAACTGCTTTTGTTCTTGTTGGAGTTTGAGCAACTACTGATCGATGCGGCAACAGAGAGGGGCTTCTTCTTGATCCTGCCGTCGTAATTTGGGAAAAAAAGCACATACTCATAAGAAAAACTAATTTTTTCATGGTTATTATATCCTTTCAAGCACAGCATAAAACTTTTCTTTACAAATAGAATAAACCATTTTGCAACACAAAAACAAGAGTACAAAAGCAGTTTTACAAACAAAAAAAGAGGTTCGGAGTTTTTCCGAACCTCTTTTTTATACATATCTTTTAAGATATTATTATTATTCTTCTTCAGCTTCTGCTGCCGCTGGATGCGCTTGTGCAAATAAATTGTAAGCCCTTTCAGCTTTTGCAAAGCCATAGCTCATTTCTGTGCCAAAAGAGATATCATCTTGGCGAGCTTCCCATGCACGAACAAAGCTTTGGAATGAAGTAGCTGCATTTTCTCCGCTTTGCATAGCTTGTGCAACTTTTTGTCCAAGCTCTGCAATTTTTTTCATTGCTTCTGCTCTATCATACCGACGATGCTTTGGTTCTCTTGTTTTTTCAGTAAAGCCTAATGCTCTACGGATTATTGGTTGATATGAATCCCAATCTTTATACATCGTTGCAAAGTTTGTTTCTACAACTGCCCATTCTTCATTATTGGAAGAATCAGCAGTACCTATTAAAGAATCCAATGCAAAATCTGTTGCTCTTAATGCAACGACAAAAAGGTTTGCTTTTTTAGAATTATCGCCCTCTTTTTTTAGTTTTGCAGTCATTGCATCTAATGCTTCTTGTTCAGAAGAAACTAAAGGATTTAAAGTCGGCTCTTCACCTTCTCTCTTAGGCATTGTTCTTGCAGCAGTTCGACTAGTTCCGCGTCTAGCCATAGTGCGGCCACGCGCTGCTGTTCGTTCAGTTGGTCGTCCTCTATAAAGCGCACCTGTTTGTCGCCTTTGAGGCGCTTCTTGTTCAGCTTTTTCTAACGCTCTTCTTGGGAAATTTCTTGATCTAACAAGTTCTCCGCCACTGCCTAAAAATTGAGGATAACGGCTTACTTCTGCCATCTCTTCTGAAGATTCTTCAGAAGCAATCAATCCACTCACCAGTAGACCACTGCCTACAAAAGCTACTGCAACTGCCAATAACAGTTTCTTTATATTCATAACATTGCTCCTTTGTATAACAAAAAATCCTTATTTTCATATCGCACTTTTAACGATATACTATTTATCTCTATCGCCAGTATATTCTAACTGAATATATAATCTCAATAGTTTTAAAAAAAGAATGCAATCTCTTTATACTCAAGAAATCTTCTCTTTTACCGAGCCCGTTTTTTGCACATCAGAAAGCTCTGCCTGCTGATACCGATCTATCTTTTTTTCTAGCTTTAACGCTTGCAATTCTAAGCGCGCCGCTTTTAACTCTTTTTGTACTTCATCAAGCTCATCACTCAAAACACGCTCCTTTTCACGGCGTTCTTTAAGTTGAACCGCTAATTGTTCTTCTTTTTTTAATTCAAATTCTCGTTGATGCGCCATTACTTGTTGTTCAAGACGCATATTTTGCACCTGCAACTCTTGAATATATTGATCATACTGCGTTTTATGAAGCTGCAGTCCCGCAACCTGCTGAGTTGATTCTAAAAGCTGGGCTTTTAGCAACTCACACTCTTGTTCTGCTTTTTGCGATTTATTATGTAACTCTTCTTTTGTTGCAACCAATTCTGCAATGGTTTTATCTTTATCCACTACTTTTTGCGCAATAGCTTCACGCTCCTGACGCTCTCTAGCAAGATCATTTTTATGTAACGCTATAATCTTTTGTTGCTCATCCTGCTGCTTTTCCAACTTATCTAACAATGACAAAATCATTTCTTTTTTTTTATGCGAAGAAACAGACTTTTTATGCGGAGCACGTACACCTACAATAGAATCAATCGCTTCTTTCTCTTTTTGAGAAACCCGCAACCATTTTGCATCCTCAGCGCCTGAAAAACTTCCTTGCTTAGCATACATATTAATCATGGTTAACAATATAACTCCAGCCAGATTCTTTATATTTACACGCTTCATACTCTCCGCCTTTTTTATGACTCAATATATTTTTATTTCTTTTTGAGAGCATAAAAAGGCCTCTCTCTCTATTGCAAGATATCATAAAGTTTTTAACGCATTCTCCGCAAAAGCTCTATTAAAAACAGTGCCAATCCTATCCATATCCCAGTTTTCCAATATTTTTTAAACGCAGATTGCCCACGAGAACCTACCCCTGTCCCTTCTTGAAAACCACGCTCTTGTTCTTGAATAGTCTTATCTGCTGGAATTGACGGCTGTTTTGAAACCTGTTTTGCTGGTTCAGCATTTGATGTGGATTCATCTTCAACACCCCCGGTACTTGGCTCAGACAATAATGGCTCTTTATCAGGCAAAAGATCTTCATCAGGCCTTATGTCGGATTGATCAGGATAAACCCTGGGTGCGAAGGGCTGTGATGGCGATATATATGGTTTACTTACATATCCTTTGTACTGACTTTGCGCAGAAGCAAAAGCCTTTTTTTCTTTTTGCAAAACAGGCGCCCTTCTTCTGGCAACTCGAGCAACAGTCTGCGGCATCGCTAAAGAAATCTTTTTTCTTTCTGTTTTTTGCTCTTCTTTTTCATCTTCATCCTCATCTTCGCCCTCATCTTCAGGAGGAATAATTGGAACAGTCTCAGGTGGCATTTCTCTAGAAATTTTTGAATAAATTATTGGTACTCCTTGCTCTCTATCCTGAACTTTGCGCTCATCTCTAGGCTCTTGTTTGCGATCTTTTGCTCTTTCTCGTTCACGATCTTTCTCATCACTTCCTCCTTTTTTAGGTTCAATCAAAGGAGTTCTTTTTGGCATCTCTGGTTTATCTGTATCAAAATCCTTGGACAATTCTTTCTCTTTTTCTTTTTCTCTTAATTCTCTTTTTTGCTCTGCGGACAAGTCACTTTTTTTTGTCCTATCTTCTCTTGGCTTTATATCTCTTGGCTTTATATCTCTTAGCTTTATATCCGTTTGCGGCAAAACCTCTTTTAATACAGCATCTTTTCTTAATAATAATTCACTCTCTTTTGTGGCTGATTGCTCTTGCAACTCATTTGCTACATTATTTAGCTGCTTTATCCCACCCTGAGACTGCTCTTGCAATACCTGCGGTGTCTCGGTTAACGCTCTTGATTGCAAATCAATCTGATTTTCTAATCCATCCAATCTGTCTTCTATTTGTTTTTTTGATAAATCCAACTGTTGATTGAGACTTTGAATATCAGTCAAATCCTTTGAGACAACATCAAATCTTTGCAACACCGGATCTGATTGTATTCCCATCTCTACCACTTCTTGCTTGCTTTGACGCACCTGGTCTTGCGCTTTTTTTAATGCGGTTTCAAGACTTTTTATTTGCATAGAAATATTTTGCAATTCTTGCCGTGCATCTTTAAGCTGCAATTGAGTTGCTCCATTTTCATCTTGCAGCTGTCTCATTTTTTCTTGTGCTAATGCATCTTTTTGAGCAAACGATTGCGCTACCTGATCAAGCAACAAACTACTTTTTTGCATTGCTACAGACTGCATACTTTCAAAACGCTGCTCCTGAACATCAATAGAAGTTTGCAACCTTTTAAGTTGTTCTTGTAATAATTTGATAGATCTTTCTTTTTGTTCTTTTTCTGCTGCACTTTGTGCAATTGCTTGCTCTAGGGCTTCCACTTTACTTTTAATCGCATCTCGTTCTGCTACAATGCGATCACGTTGTTCTGCTATCTCTTTTTGCTCTTTCTCCATTGCTGCTTTATATTGATTAAACCGATCTTCAAGTTGTGTACGCATAACTTGAATCGCATGATCTGCTTCTCTTTGTTGGGCATCAAACATAGACCTTAACTCTTTATTTGTTTGTTCCAACCTTTTTATCTGTGCATCTTTTGCGGCACGTTCTTCAGCATAATTTTGAGTGTTACCAAGCAACTGCTGCTTAGCATCCTCAACTTCTTTACGCAATCGCGCACGTTCTGCATCAAATACTTGGCTAGCTTGCTGATATGGTGCAAGCACATTATCAAGCTGCTCTAAATTTGCCTGTCTCAATATATGAAGCTCTTCTTCATGCTTTTTGGAAAGCGTAACTCCCTGCGCCCTCAAATCGTTAACCAGAGCATCAAGCTGCGCCTTTTGTTCTTCAAACCGTTTTATTTGTGCAATAAATGATTCTTTTTCTGCTTGATTTTTTAAACGCATATCCTGCTGTGCTTGTAATAATATATTCAATCGCCCTTCTAGCTCTTCTTGATTTATACGAGCCTGCGCATTTTCTTGATCCATCTGTGCTTTTAAAGCATCAATAGCCTGCTCTTTTTGTTCTTTTTCTGCTGCACTTTGCACAACCGCTTGTTCTAGGGCTTTCACATTATTTTCAATCGCATCTCGTTCTTCTATAATCCGATCACGTTGTTCTACTATCTCTTTTTGTTCTTTTTGCATTGCTGCTTTATATTGATCAAACTGCTTTTCCTGCTGTGTACGCATAGCTTGAATCGCATGATCTGCTTCTCTTTGTTGGGCATCAAGCTTCTCTCTCAATTCTTTATTAGCGTTTTCTGCTTTTTGTATCAAGACTTCTTTTGCTTCAAGCGCTTCTTGAGAAGTCCGCTTTTGAGCAAGCAACTGCTGGTTAGCACCCTCCAATCGAGCACGCTCTGCATCAAATGCTTCTTTATCTTGCTGATATTGAGCCTGCACATTATCAAGCTGCTCTAAATTTGCCTGTCTCAATATATGAAGCTCTTCTTCATGCTTTTCTACTTCTTCTCTCAAAGCTCGAACTTGTGCTGCTAACTGCTCTTTATCTGCTTGCAGTTCACGATTACGAGCTTGCAAGTCACGTTTTTCAACTTTAAATTGATCCTTTTGCTTTTCAGCTTCTTGCTGCAAAGCTATTGTTCTGGTCAACTGCTGTTCTTTATCTTGCGCCATTTGATTGCGCAATCCGTCCTTTTCTCTTTCTTGTGCTTGTACCTGCTCTTTCAGGCGTGCATTCTCTTGCTCTACAAGTACCTGCCTGTCTTTTTGTCTTGCAATCACATCTTGAGCCGCACGCAATTCTTGCTCCAACGCTTTTTCTCTTTCTTGAGCTTTTGACTGCTGCTGTTGGAATAACGCGTCTTGATCATCCTGCAGTGCTGCAAACTGAGTCTTTGCCTGCGCTATCGCATCAGCCGTCTCTTTACGCATGCGAACGCCATCCGCTTCCATTTGCTCTTTTAAACTTTGCATAGTAGCAACTAATTCTTGATTTTCATTTTGCAGACTCCTTACAAGATCTTCTTGCTGCCCAAACAGGTCTTGACTTGATGCAACTTGCGCTTCAAGTGATTGTATCCGGACATCCTTGCGCGCACTGTCTTCTTGCGCTCTCAACCGTTCTTGCTGTGCTGCAGAAAGATCTGTTCTTAGGGTATCAATTGAAACTCGCAGTGATTTTAATGCACCGTCTTGATCAGCTTTTTCTGCCTTTAACGATGCAACCTGACGTGCTAATTCTAACCGCTCAGTTGCACTGTTTGCTGTTTGCGCCCTCAAATCTTCTTGCAACCTTTGCAATGCCTGTTGGCGCTCATCTGCAGTTTTTAACGCTGCATCGCGCTCTGCTCTGATTGCATCAATTTGAGACTGCTGCTCTTCTTGCAATTTTTTGAGTGCATCCGCTTGAGCATTTCTTAATCTTTCTAGCGCTTTGTCATGCTCTTCTTGCAGTACATTTTTATCCTGCTGTGCTTGATCAATTACTCCTGCAAGCTCTTGAACATGTTCTCTTAAAAGCTGCTCATTTTGCTCATTAAGCCTTTTAACGCTCTCCTGCAAATCCGTAAATTTTTTTGTTAATTGCTCAATCTCACCTTCAAACTGCCTTTTTTGTTCTGCGATTTTATTTGTTGCTTGAGCGTCTTGCTCTTTAAAACGATTTTCAAGCGCTTTTCTTTCTTCTTCTTGCTGCAACGCTTTTTCTTCTAATGTTTTCTTGGCGCTCGCTACTTCATCACGCATCATGGCATTTTGAGAATTTAATTCATTATTTTTTTTTTGTGCTTGTTTTAATTGCTCAATTAACTGGCTCTTTTCTTTCTGCAAAGCCTGCAATGCACGACCGATCACTTCTTTTTCTTTTCTCTCTTTTTTTTCTTTTTCTTTTTGAGCAACTCGCTTTTCTGCCTGCTCCTGACGCCTGCTTTTTGTATACTCTCGATACTCTTTTTTTGCCGCTTGAATACCCTTTGGCTCTTGCAACGCTTCTTGCGTCATCACGTCTTCTCGTTTTGTTATTTCTTCTGGTTTAATACCTTCTTCTGATTCAACGGCCACAGATGGAGCTATTGATTCACGCGGAGTTTGCAATTCCTGTCTTTCTTCTTGTAGCATTCTTTCTTCAGCCTCAAGCTCTGCCTCTCTAGCCAAAAGACGCGCTTGTTGTTCTTGTTTTTGTGCTTCTTTTAACAAAGCCTCTTGCTCTTTTTCATATTCTTGACGCGGGCGAGCTTCTTCTTTTGATAATTCTTGTTGTTCTTGTGCCTGCTGCTGCTGCAATTGTGCTTCTTTTGCATTTTGCAGTATCGTAAAAATATCATCTAATGAATTCATGAGATGAGCTCTAACTACAAGCTCTGGAATTTCATCCTTTGCTGGAACTCTATAATCACCTTGAGAAATCAAAGATAGTTCAGGATTAATAACAAAATCAAAACTACGCATATTAGCATCTGCAAACTGCGAATACGTTTGCGCAATTACTGGAATATATTGCGTTTGGATTCCCACAATAAAAACGGGGGTGCTTTGACGGCCTATAGACAAAGGAACCATCGGTATTGTTGTTACCTCATCAGGCAAAGAATCTTTTGGTTGAATACCAACAACAATAAACGGCGTAAATCCTTGCTGCTTTAATTGCGCTATTTGATCGAGCTGTTTTTGAACTTGAGCGCTTTCAAATCCTGGCTCTTTTTTGCCTGCTACAAGATCAATCAATTGCAATAATGGCTGTCTTGCAGGAAGCCGTTCTGCAATTTTTTTCTCCGCTAAAGCCTGAATATTTGCCTCTTGCTCTCTTTTTTCTATTTCTTTACCATGTTCTCGTTCTTTGCGTTCTCTTGCTTCTTTTATTTGTTGCTCCAATCCTTTAAATTGCAGCTCTTCTTTTTTTGTAGGCACTTCAAGCATTGTTTGCTCAAGAACACGACGTTCTTCTTCTTCTTGCTCAAACAATGCTTCTCTTGCAGCCTCTTCTTCTACCTGAAACTCTGCAAGCTGCTCTAAAAACAATAGTCCCTCATGGGTTTTTAACCATGCAAGAATTTTTGGTGTTACATCTTGCTGCTTTCTTAACCCTTCTTGAATATCTTGCGGCACCGCAATATTTTGTGCTGCCATCAAGTTTTGATACTCAAATAAAAGACTGTTTTTTGCAACCTGCCCCAACGGCTCTTGCCCTGCTTGATCGACAAGATTTAAAAATCGCTGCGGTGTTGCCCCAACAAAAGGTTGCCGGCCAGCTACTGTTTTACCTGCTACGCCCGGTGCTCCTCTTGCAGCAAACTGCACAGCTCTGCTGCCCGCTGCAGCAAGAACCTCTTTCATGCAGAGCGCTAAAAAACACGCAAAAAGCTTTTTTGCTGCCTGATTCATTTTATTCCTTTATATACAAACAACACGCCGTAGTATTAGCATACTGAAATTTGACCACATATTTCAATTTGAATAAATATCTGATACAAAAAGTCTTTCAATAACCATTTTTTAGAAATAATAAAAAAGATGCTATTCTGAGACTTTAAGGATTTAAGACCTAAAACTCTCTACAAAAAGATATTGATGAAACAAAAACAAAAAACTGTATTTTTGTGTGAAAGCTGTGCGTATCAAAGCCTAAAATGGCTTGGATGCTGCCCTGGCTGCAATACCTGGAATAGCTTTTTACAACAAGAAGACCCTGTTGTTACCGCAAACATTTCTGGCGGCAAAAAAATATCAATGCATGCACTTGATACAATCACCGCTACTCCAAAAAGCCGCATCTTTACCGGCATTCAAGAATGGGATCGTGTAATGGGTGGAGGGATTGTTCCTGGATCACTTATTGTTCTTACCGGAGATCCTGGAATTGGCAAATCAACGCTCTTGCTCCACGTCTGCCACGCACTCGCTCAAAAACAAACCGTCTACTACTTTTCTACTGAAGAATCACTTGACCAAGTAAAACAACGAGCCCAACGTCTTGGAATGGAAAACAAAGGTCTTTTTTTGTCCGATAGAACTGATTTAACGGATATTTTTAGCACCATTGAACGGGATAAGCCACAGGTTGTTGTGTTGGACTCTATTCAAAATGGATCCATTGGATCGGGAGCACACGCTCCAGGAAGTATTGGATTGATGAAAGAAGCAACATTTCAACTCATGCGCATTGCAAAGGAACATGGGATTGCCATTCTTATTACCAGTCATATCACCAAAGAAGGAATTATTGCAGGCCCCAAAACGGTTGAGCATATGGTCGATGCTGTCTTTTATTTACACGCAGAAGATCGCTGGCAAACACGATTGCTCCGTGCGGTTAAGAATAGATTTGGAACTATTAATGAACTCGGTTTTTTTGATATGACCGGACACGGCCTTGTAGAAGTTACTAATATTAATGAACAATTTATTGCCCAAATGACCACAGCCCCTGGATCAGCACTCATTAGCAGTATAGAAGGATCTCGACCTCTCCTTCTTGAAATTCAGTCGCTCGTTATTTCTTCAAAGCTGAGCATGCCACAGCGCGTTGTTTCTGGCCTTGATCATAAACAGGTTGTGCTTATTTCCGCTATTCTTGAAAAATATTTACACGCAAAATTAAGCACCCATGATATTTTTGTAAAAGTAAGTAATGGCATAAAACTAAAAGGCAGCGCTGCCGATCTTGGCATTGCTCTCTCACTTCTTTCTAGCTATTTTCAACAGCCCCTTCCTGAGAAAACACTCATTTTGGGAGAAATTAGCCTTACCGGACACATAAAACCCATTAATCAGATTGGTATTTTAATTAAAGAAGCACAAAAGTTTGGCATCGAACAAATCATCGTCTCAAAGCAACAATCCATCGAAAATGGCTCAAAAAGAATTAAATATTTTTCTCATGTTTATGAGCTTTTAACGCTTTTTCCTAATACATAATCTTTATTTGTAAGTCTTTTTTTTGATACGCTTAAAGTCAGTAGGCAAGAAAAAGCGTTGTAAACAAAGCCATAACAATCAAGGAGATGTGGTAATGAACGGTTCTCACCGGATGGCGATAATACTTGCAGAAGCTCTTTGCGCAACTAAACAAAAAACATATCAAAAAGAAGCAAAAACTGTACGTGCGTCAAAAGCAATTAATTGTGACTGTTCTTTGTGTAAAGATATTGAGTTAGCAGAAGATGGAACAGATAGAAAAGAGGATTAATCATGATAAAAAAACATATAATACTATTATGTATACTTTCATGCAGCGCACCCGCTGTATACGCAAGTGAAGCTGAAATGGAATCACAAGCAGAGCCACGCGAAATTTCTACGCTTAAAGACCCAAGTGAGCTTGAAGTTGCAACCCCAATGCCTTCTAATGGAGAGCCAACTCCCCCTTCACAAGAAATGCAAACATTTTGCCCTTGTGCGCTTAAAAAATCTGCCGATGTAGCAGAAAAATCTTCTCCTGCGCAAGAAGCAAATCAAGTTCTCAAAGAAGAGTCTGAACCAGAAGCTCTTAACGAACCTGTATCGGCGCAACCAGAGGAAGTAGAAGAAGAATATACGCCAGCAGCAGAAGTAGAAGAGACACTAGCAGAAGAATCTTTAATGGAATAAACCCTACACATGGGTATTCTTTAGCAAATGTTTATTTTTTAATCACGTGTATGCTAAAGAGAGACTATATCATTAAACCCTACATAAGGAGTCTTTTATGAAACAGTATCTCTCTTTAGCATTATGCATAATGCATTCTTTTACTTTTGGAGCACCAAAAATTGCTCATAAGAAAATAGAACGAAACGAACATTCTATTGCATTACCATCTTCTGAATCAACCCATCTTCGCCAAATGATAGCTATTAAAAAACGTGCATCTATACAAAACAAGGCATTGCTCGCACTTGTTGAACAACTCAAAACAAATCTTTCTGAAATAGCTGGGAGAATAAGACAATCAAACAATAACACTGTTTGAGAAACACTGCTTATCATTTTAAAGTATTAACAACTCTGAATAATCAACCAAATATCATTATCCAGAACGCACAAGAATTGCCTGAAAAGGCCATAACAACTTTGAACTTTTAGTTCAAAATTTGACAATATCATATCAGCGATCAAAAAAATCCTTTTATTACAGGGTTTTTCTTGAAAAAATTAGCATGGTTTTGTCATTCTGAAAATAAAAAGGATGATGAAACCATGAATAAAAAAATAGTTTCTTTTTTTATTATTCTCTATTCATTTTATAGCTTTAACTTTAGCGCAATGCTTTCAATAACCAATAAAACGGGATTACCTCTTTGGATAATTTGTGAAACAAGCAATGCTTGCATAGAAAAAAATGATTTTTTTTCTACAGCTGGCAAAAATCTTACCCAAGACCAAACGGGCACACTACCACTTAGTAATACCTGTTTTCCAAAAAGCATTCGAATCTACACTCAAAATCCCGCTACAAACCCAGGAAAACCGGTAACTATATCTCTTTATGGACAAATTAATTCAATCCAGCGTGATCATGTCTTTATTCTTGAGCGAACCATACAGGGAAAATTTGCACTAAAACGATAATCGCAAAATATTGCTTTTTAAGGCTTTTTTTTATTATTATTTCTATTAGAAAGTATGCTTTTCTAAAAAAATAAGGAGATTTTAATGAAAAAATTACTCTTGACGATCGCTTTAATGGCTTTTTCTACTGTTAGCCTGCATGCAATTACCGTGATAAATAATACCAGCGCAGCAGTATGGGTCAGATGGGGCTATGATCAAAGCAATCCAACTTGTAGCTACAGAGCATTTCAAATCCCTGCAATGGGATCATTTACAGAAACAACCTCCCCATCATGCGGAGCTAATTTTATACTTCTTAATAACACCCTTCCGCAAGGTCCTGTAGACTATAAGTGGAAATATTCAGTTTCTACAGATACTCTTGTCGTCGATTCTGCAAAAGATAAGATGTATCGTCCAATTCTCACTGTTAATGGAGTTGCAGGCGTTGCTCCGTAACTCTAATTTGAATATGAACCGACTTTTTAGGGGCTTTTAAAAAGCCCCTTTTTTATTGCTAATCGATAAGTATTTTTTAGTTTTTATTTTCTTATGCTAAGATGATCAAAAATGGCATTTTAAATACAACGGAGTAAAGGATAATGAAACCCGTTAGACTATTGCCTCGATTTAGCTGGCTACCTTTCTTTATTAGCACATCTTTTTTTGCAGTGTTTTACCTTATTCATAACTTTAATACCGCATTTCCTTCTCTTTCTTTTGATATTAGCATGACTCGCCAAGATGCCATCACTCAAGCAGCCTTGCAAACTCAATCTCTTTATATTGGGCCTCAAAAATATCATACTGCTGTCGCATTTGTTGAAAAAGACAGCACTGTACAACAATATATTGAGCTCAATACTCCTGATTCAACCCTACTTAACACTGTCATTAAAGAACATTGGTACGAACTATATACCTGGAATGTTCGCCATTTTAATGAACATGATCCTCATGAAGCAACATTCTTTTTTACCTCCAATGGAACCCCTTATGGTTTTATAGAATCATTACCTGAATCACTCCTTTTACCTTCGCTTGAAAGCACCCATGCACAAAACCTTGCAGAAAAAACTGCGTACCACGACTGGAATATTGATCTTACGACCTACACACTTATTGAAACCAATTCTTACCAGCAAACAAATGGCCGCATGGATTATGAATTTGTTTATGAACACACAGCCCACAAAATTTTAGATGCTCCTTGCCGTCTTTCAATTGGAGTAAGCGGTAACCGCTGCACCAAAATCGAATATTGGGTAAAAATTCCCAATGAATTTAAACGCCTTTATCTACAGATGCGTACAAAAAACAAAAATATATCATGGATATTTTTTGCAATTGAAAAGCTTTTATATGAAATTATATGCGTTATTTTTGGACTATTTATTTTAATAAAAAGCAAAAAAATTTCTCCTTTTGGAGCAATCTTGATGAGCGGAATTATTACGCTTGCAAATGCTTTTTCTCGTATAAATTATCTACCTATTTTATGGATGAGTTATGATACCACACGCTCTTTATCAGGATTTTTATTAGATTTTTTTATTTCACTCATTTGGCAAAACTTGGCTCTTTTTGGATTATATACCCTTTTTATCAGTGTTGCAGAAGGACTTGGAAAAATAGGATTTCCAAACCATATTCGTTTATGGTCAGTATGGAATTGTGATGTTGCAGCCTCTACTCCTTTGTTCAAACGTACACTTATTGCCTTTACAAGCATTCCATTCATACTAAGTTATGTAGCTTTTTTTTATATCAATACAAAACAACATCTTGGGTGGTGGATCCCAACAGGACTAAATATTGACCCAAATGTTTTGGCAACATACATTCCTTGGTTTTCTTCAGTTGCGCTATCTCTACAAGCAGGCTTTATGGAAGAATGTTTATTTCGCGCTATTCCTCTTGCTACTGCTGCAATTTTAGGAGAAAAATATCAAAAAAGAAGACTTTTTATTGGCATCGCACTCATCGCACAAGCGCTCATTTTTGCAGGGGCACACTGTAATTATCCTATGCAACCGGCATATGCACGCTTGATCGAACTTATTATTCCTGCGCTTATATTTGGATTTTTATATCTCACGTTTGGATTATTTGTACCTATTTTGGTCCATGTAATCTACGATATTTTTTGGTTTGCACTTCCTATTTTTAAATCGCCTATTTGGGCAACTTGGATTCACCAAACTGCGATTGTTTTTTGCATTCTCATTCCACTTTTGATTGTTTTATATCAGCGCATACGACACAAAAAGTGGAACAAAGATATCCCAAAAACATTTGAAAATAGCAATGAGCTTCCTGTTTCTTGGAAGAAGCTACCCACAAATATTCAAAAATCTGCTATACACAATAAAATTGACAATAGACACACGGCACTTATTGTCATTCTTACTCTGGCAAGCACAGTTGGTTGTTATGTTAGGTATAAACCTGCCGATGTTACTATTGCTAAATACATGCCACGAGTTGAGGCTATTGAAAAGTCTCAACAAATAATCGCTACCCATTTTGGATACGACACAAAAAATTTTACTGCCCTGACAGAAATTTTTTATTCATACAAAGAAACGAACCTCTCTAAAATTACTCATGAATTTATTTGGCAGACATACGGTAAAGAAACATACCACCTTCTTCAAAATAACGGCTACCTTCTCTCTCCCTGCTGGAAGGTAAGATTTGTACAGTTTGATGGCCCACAAATAGATCGTGCAGAAGAATTTTTTGTCATGCTTAATCACCAAGGAAATCTCATAGAATATGGCCATAAAAAAGCAGAATCTGAACCCGGAAAAAATCTTTTAAAGGAAGAAGCTCGTGCGCTTGTATATACAATCATCAAAAAAGAGTATGCGTTAGACGTAGAGCAACTTACTGAAATATCAGCTGAATCAAACAAACAGCCAAATCGTACCGACTGGACTTTTATCTTTGCAAATAAAAACATTCCCCTTTCAAAAAACTGCCAAGCGCGCATTAAAATAACTCTTGCTGGAAATGTTCTTTCTGCCCTAACTAAGTACATACATATTCCCGAAGCAATTGAACGCAAAGAAATGGATCGCCTTTTAGTAGAAGAAAATATTTACTTGATATGTACATTTTTACTAGGGCTTTTACTAGAAATACTGTTTTTGAGCTCTTTCTTTTCTTTAGACTATAACATAGTATCTTTAAAAGGTACCATTATCATCTCTCTGTTTTTGATACTATTCAATCTCACCAATCAGCTAAATATGGCGCCTTCTATTCTTTTTGATTTTAATACTGCAGGGAACTTTGCAGATCAATTATCAAGTATCATTGCACAAAAAATTTACTTTTCTGCTCAACAACTCATTCTCTTTTTGATAAGCATTATTGCTGTTTTTTCATTTTATCCCGCACACAGCACAACTTCTTTTTTTTTAATTTGCAGCATGGGATTAATTTCAGGGATTTTTGTATACACCGGAAGTACTTTTGCGTATACATTTCTTGCTTCTCGAGCTCCAACATGGGTTGTTGCAAATACTTTAAACAACTACCTCCCATTTTATGCAATCTGCGCAAGAAAATTTTCCCTTTTTTTACTCTTTAGTATTGGCTTATGGGGAACAACTGTTGGAATAAGCCGTATACAATCTACAAAAAGAAGGTCTTTTTTTGTAATACCACTCTATATTTTTGCAGCATTACTCGGATTACAACTATTTGATCAAAGCTCTCTTTTATTATGGCTAGAAAAAGGATGTATTTCAGGATTTTTTATTGGCATAGTCTATTTTTTATACATTCAATACGACACCGCTTTTATCATAAGCTCAGTAGCTGGCGGACTTTTATGCTATAATCTATTCTTTTTTCTGGAAACTCCAGCATCATACAACTATGCACTAGCCTCTCTTGTTACTATCCCAATTATATTTTTTATTTGTTTTATACTACGCATAAACAAAAAAATATAACTTCCATTTACCGCAACGCACACCATTTTTCAAACATACGGACCACTGATCGCTCATTTGTAGGAAGATCTGCTTTATTTTTTGAAATCCAGCGCAATTCATGTGATTCATCATTTTTTATAAATGAATCGTTAGTCGTTACACGCATCAAAAAACGAATATCATAATGATAATGCGCAGGCTCTTTTTTTGATGCAGGAATAAAATGCACATCAAGATCAAAAATATCTTGAGAAACTGGCTCAATGGCAAAAATGCCTGATTCCTCCTGGGCCTCACGAAGCGCAACCCCTAGTACATCAGAATCTCCATCACAATGCCCTCCAGGCTGAACCCACAATCCAAGCTTTGCATGATGCATTAAAAGAGCTTTATCTCCGGTTTTATTTATAAGCCATGCAGAACCAGTAATATGCCCTGCTTGCTGCGTTCGCTCAAAACAATCTGGATACTGATTAACAAAAGAAATAATCTGCTGTTTATACGATTCTTCTTGCACATCAAGCGGCTTATAAAAAAGCAATTTTTCTTTTATTGACTCTCTTTTATCTGCAATCATTTGCATTCTCCTTAATCACGACAAAATTGCCATCCATTTATTTTATTTGGTGAATTATTGCAGCACTACATGCCCATGACAACAATTACTCGTATGAACATGTGCTGGAGAATATTTCTGTAATACAAAAAAGAAAACAATAGTTGCAGTAACAAGCGCTGCCAAAATAACATGTGAACGATCAAACATATAATACCTTTAATACCTTCAAATGACCTTCATCTAATAAATACGAATCCATTTTAAATCTTTGCGAAAAAAACAAAATGTTATATAAAATTTACCATTTAAAACAATTCTTCATGCCACAATTCTTATACAAAGTCTATATACTAAACACTACAAATATGCATACAAAAAAATTTTTAATAAATTATCAAACCGTTATATATCATTTTAAAAATTATAGAATATAAAAAAAGTCCCCCAATTTTTATTGGAGGACTTTCTATAATTAAACTGGCGGTACCTATTTTCCCGGGCCGTCGCCAGCCAAGTATTGTCGGCGCTGTGGACTTTACTTCCGTATTCGGAATGGGAACGGGTGTTTCCCCACAGCTATACCCACCAGAAATTTTTAGCGTTTTACACACAACCTACAACTTTTTATAAAAAATTATAAATCGAATAAAACATAATTTTTTTGATCACTGATATTGTATCACACATATTCTTTTAAGTACAGCATTTTTTGCTCTATTTTCATATAAAAATAACACATAAATACTACATACTTTTTATAAAAATATGTGATCTTTTGTAGATAAGACTTGAAACAAGCTAGTAATAATTTTTTTATTGTGGTTAAAACGCTCGATCTATTAGTACTGGTTAGCTGAATACCTTACGGTACTTACACACCCAGCCTATCAACCTTGTAGTCTTCAAGGGATCTTACTTGTACAACAATATTATTAAGTCGTAACCTAATAACAGGGTATCGTACGGGGTACCTCATCTTTGAGCGAGCTTCCCGCTTAGATGCTTTCAGCGGTTATCTCTAATAAGCTTAGCTACCCAGCGTTGCTCTTGGGGAACAACTGGAACACCAGAGGCTTATCCATCCCGGTCCTCTCGTACTAGGGACAGCCCTCATCAAGTACCCTACGCCCACGGCGGATAAGGACCGAACTGTCTTACGACGTTCTGAACCCAGCTCGCGTACCACTTTAATTGGCGAACAGCCAAACCCTTGGGACCTTCTTCAGCCCCAGGATGTGATGAGCCGACATCGAGGTGCCAAACCTCCTCGTCGATGTGAACTCTTAGAGGAGATCAGCCTGTTATCCCCGGCGTACCTTTTATCCGTTTAGCAATGGCCCTTCCATACAGAACCACTGGATCACTAAGTCCTGCTTTCGCACCTGCTCGACTTGTTTGTCTCGCAGTCAAGCTCTCTTGTGCCTTTACACTCTAAAGACGATTTCTATTCGTCGTGAGAGAACCTTTGAACGCCTCCGTTACTTTTTAGGAGGCGACCACCCCAGT
>CAYTRW010000014.1:0-31782 GCA_964440325.1 uncultured Pseudomonadota bacterium | reverse complement strand
CTCTTATAATTCGTCAATTGGCATGTCAGATATTAAAAAAACAAGTCGATATTGACGCATAAATTACAAATAAGGATTTATAATGTGGCAAAAATCATACTGCAAGATGTACTCAGGGGTAACAAAAGAGGATATTTGGAAAGTTTGGATTGATGTGCGCGCATGGCCAGCTTGGGATAATGGCCTAGAAAAGGCGTCTATTGAAGGGCCCTTTTCTGGTGGTTCTATTATTATGCTAAAACCAAAAAGAATACATAAAATTCAATTAGAATTGACAGAGGTTTCCTATTTGGATTCTTTTACGATATGTTTTCGTTTTTGGGGAGCTCGATTATGGTTGTTGTATACCATGCAAGAGACAGATGAAGGACTTGCATTGATTGCTACTATTACAGTAAAAGGATTGCTTTCATATCTATGGGTCTTTTTGATTGCCAAAGGTATTTTTAAAATGATTCCTGAGCAAACAGATAATCTTGTGAGTTATGTTTTGCAGCGCAAAGAGGGCTATAAGAATGATAGTGTATAACAAAAAGATTGCATTTTGGATATAGCATCAGTATTTTAAATACATAAGTAATTTATATAAACTTTTTTTGAAAACAGTTTTTTATATGGATATAAAAACAGTAATCATTTTTTTTGCAGTGACTTTTAATGGTTGGCGTTGGCGTGTCCAAAGCTAACTTGTAAAAGTATATGTATGATTTTTGATTGATTGTTTTTATATGATTTTCTTTGTTTTTTTATCTTTTTTATTTTTTTGTGTTTTAACCATATTTCAGGATTTTTCTTTATTGGATTTTCCCTGGCTATAATTGGTTAATATTTTCTTTTGATCTATCAACATGTTGGTGGCCTTCGGGCCAAGTATGTTTTGTTTTGTATGTACCATTGTGTAAATATTGATAGATTTAAAGGATATACTATGAAATACCTAATATATGGACGTATACCATTATTATTTTTTGCCTTTCAGGTGATAGCATCTGAGTATGTTTATAAAAAAGCAACGATACATGATTTGCCTAAACTACGCGCTTTGATGGAGTCTGCTGCAGCAACAAATGCTTCAGAGATGTTTATTCCTCCTGTTTTGTTTAGAGATGAGTATCTTGCTCAAAAAATTCAACTAGGATGTATGTATTTTGCAGCAACAAACGATAATAATCCTATTGCGTGTGCAAAGTTGCGTGTTGTGAGTGATGAGCAAGCGCGAAAAGATCTTTTAGAGTCTGAATTAAGTCTTATAGGAAATACGGCTCGGTATGTAACTGATATGACTTTTTTAAAGCACGAAGATCTTGATAATACAACCATTTTGGAGCGTGGAACCGAGTATACGTTGCCTGCGTATCGGGCCAAAGGGATTAATAGTGCCTTGTTTGAATATGCTTTTGACAGCACTGTTTCTTGTATTATTGCCGATGCAAAAAATCGAAAATCTGAGCGCCTTGCACTTGCGTATGGATTGGTTGCACACAATGCTTTTCGAGCATTAGCAATTAATAAACAGTTTTTTGCAGCACTTAAAGCACATAATTTTTCTGAGGATCAAGAATATTGTTTTATGCAATCTTTTGCGCAAAAACCGGGTTGCAATCCAAGCGCAGAACGTTTTGAAATAGATCCAACATTAATGGTTCCAGGCTTTGGAAATCTTTGTCTTGTTGCGTTTTTAAAAAAAGGATTGTCATGAAAAGAAGCCTTTTTGTATGTATGATAGGATTTTTGTTTGTAGGGTTGTGTATACTCTATGTTGTTAAACAAAAAAAACACAGTAAATGTAGTATAGAGAGCGCTCAGCGCTCTCTGCAAGAGGATGTAGTTACTTTTTTGCAGGAATATATTGCAATTGACACAAGTCATCCAAATCCAGATTATAATAAAGCTATCTCTTTTTTAAAAAAAAATGCGCAAGCTGATGAATTTGAATATCAAGAACTTTTATTGCCTTCTGGAAGGCCGGTTTTTGTATTGTGTTTGCGTGGAACAGATCCTGATCTTCCTGCTCTTTTGCTTAATCATCATATGGACGTTGTTCCAGCAGGAGATGCTTCTCTATGGAAGGTTTTACCTTTTTTGGGACTAATTCATGAAGACGCAGTGGTTGGACGTGGCGCGCAAGATATGAAAGGTATTGCCGCGGTTCATTATACTGCGTTAAAAGCATTAAAAAAAAATAAAAAATCATTGTCTCGAACTATTTATATAACTGCTGTTCCGGATGAAGAGATTGGAGGATTTAAAGGGACGGGAGAGTTTATAAACAGTGATTTTTTTAAAACGGCAAACATCGGTTTTGTGATTGATGAAGGGCATGCTTCAGGAAATGATCAGTTTTTGGATATTAAAGTTGCTGAGCGTAAACCGATTCAAATTTGCGTACGCGCAGAAGGTGAATTGGCACATGGGTCACATTTGTTATGCAAAAATGCAAATCACCGATTAATAGAATTGCTCGCAAAATTGATTGTCGTGCATCAGGATCAGCAACAAAAAGTAGGGCCAACGCAACCGGGAGAGCTTCTTTCATTAAATATTACAGCATTGCAGTCTGGAGTATTGCAGCAAGACGGAAAACCTGCATACAATTCTGTGCCATCGAGTGCAACAGCAATAATTGATATTCGTGTTCCACCAACAATGAAAAAACGGGATGTTATTTTAATGCTTGATGAATGCATAAATAAAGAAGAAGGAATTTCTTACACTATTTTAGCCCAAGCTCAGGAAGAACCAGAAGTAATAACGTATCAATCCTGCCAGATGTATAAAGCTTTTGAACGAGTGTGCAGTACTTATGATTTGCAGGTGCAGGCACATTTTTTTGAAGCTTCATCAGATTTGCGTTTTTATCAAGCATTGGGAATCGTAGGTCTAGGAATTACTCCGTTTACGATTAAAGATAATATTCATGGTATTAATGAATCAGTTCCTATAGATCAGCTCTTAAGAGCACGTGAAATATTTACAGCTTTTTTAACTGATTTTTGCGCATAAAAAACGATAAGGAATCGCATTGAAGCTTTAGGCTTTTTATTTTATGATGAGAACATATCTTTAAATACGTTATTAATTGTGGATTATACATACGATGAAACTGTCGCTTTCCTGGATATTTGATCACATAGAGGCCGATTATACAAAAATTGATGTTGCTGATTTGGTGCGTCAATTTAATAAAATTACTGCAGAGATAGAAACGTTTTATCCCGTTTCTTTTGCAGTAGATCGTTTTATGTGGGGGCAGATTGCAAAAATAGATGCCTCAGGAATTGTGGTTACGGTAAAAGAATCTCAAGAAATAACACTTTCTTATCGTTCAGATGTGGCAGTTCAAGGATATGTTCTTGTGTATCATCATGAGCACGTGTATCGATGGGCAACACTTGCTGATTTTGGGTCACAAAAAGAGGGGCTGCTTCCGCTTTTAGAGTATGATTCACAGGCTTTAACGCTACTTGAAAAACAGGATTATATTATTGAAATAGATAACAAATCTATTACGCATCGTCCTGATATGTGGGGGCATCGTGGTGTTGCGCGAGAAGTTGCTGCAATTCTTGATTTGTCATTAAAACCGATAGAGCGTTTTCTTGCAGAAAAAGATGTTGTAATGCATGAAAATATGCGAGCATCGATGCAGGAATATGCTATTACCGTTGATCCGTTTTCAGGGTGTTATCGGTTTGCAGTGGCATCAGGATTTATAAAAAAAGTTCCTGCCTCACCTCTTTGGATGGCTGTACGATTGGCAAAGATTGATAGTAAGCCAATGAATGGAATTATTGATGCAACAAATTATGTGATGTTTGACTTGGGACATCCTATGCATGCGTTTGATGCAAAAGCGTTTCAAAGTAAAAGTATTTCTGTTGGGCGCGCACAGGCAGATCAAACATTATTGTTGCTTGATGATCAAGAAGTAGCATTAACACCTGATGACATTATTATTTCAGCAGCAAATAATCCTGTTTCATTAGCAGGGATTATGGGTGGGAAAACTTCAGCCATTTCTTCTCAAACAACACATATAATTGTAGAGGCAGCACTTTTTGATGGCGCAACGATTAGAAAAAGTGCTTTGCGGCATAAAAAAAGAACAGAAAGTTCTGCGAGATTTGAAAAAGAGCTTGATCCAAATGCGGTTGTTCCTGCAATGCAGCGATATATTAAGTTATTGCAAGGAATGAAGATCGTAGGAGAAGCTTTTTCTCCAATAATCTGTCTTGGCAAACAAAAAGATCCTTTGGATGTTTCTGTTACGCATTCATACTTGCAATCAAAGCTTGGAATGGCTCTTGAGCAGAAAGAGGTTATTTCTATTTTTGAACGGCTTTCTTGTGTTGTGCAAACAAAAATGGAATCAAGTGGAGATACGGTTTATATTGTAACGGTTCCGACTTTTCGTACAACTAAAGATATTGCAATGAAAGATGACTTGGTAGAAGAAGTGGGAAGGTTTGTTGGGTATGATATGATTACTCCAAGTATACCGCTCTTACCATCAAAACCAAAAGAGTTACAAAAAATACAAACATTGCGTCGCATGCGTTCTTTTTTGACTCTTGGGTTGCACATGCATGAAATTTGTGAGTATGCTTTTTTTGATGAGCAATTTTTAGGAGTACTTGGATGGGAGCCGCATGATGCGGCATCTGTTATAAATCCAGTTTCAGAAAATTGGAAACGATTGGTAACAACATTGGTCCCAAATCTTTTAAAAGCGGTTTCAGAGAATAGTGCGCAAACCCATAAAATGCGTTTTTTTGAATGCGGAAAAAGTTGGATTTTTGCACAAAACAATGTCATAGAGTCACAAAAAGTTTCAGGAATTTTTTTTGATGCAAGCGCAAGTGAAGATTTTTATGCTGGAAAAGCGTATGTTGATCAACTTTGCCAAGAATTGGGGTATTCGGTTACATGGCATCCTGTTCCCGTTATTGATACTACCGCAGCGACGTGGTTTGAACCGTATCAGGTAGGATACGTAATGCATAATAATAAGCGATTAGGTATTGCGGGAATGGTAAGTCAATCATGGCTTAAAAAAATTGCACCAAAAGGATCGGCTTTTATTTTTGAATTTGACGGTGATCTTTTATTGCAACAGGGGAAGCAAAAAAGATTTATTCCTTTGGATAAATATCCTGTTGTGGAACGAGATATTAGCATTATGATTAGTAGCCAAATGACTGCAGCACTCATTAAGCAACTTATTTTGGGAGTTGATCAACGAGTTAAAAAAGTAGAGCTGGTTGATTTTTTTGAAAAGCCTGAATGGAATAATGCCAAAGCAATGACGTATCGCGTCTTTTTGTATGATGCGCATAAAACGCTTACAGGGCAAGAAGTCGATCTTATTATGCAAAGTATTAATGATTTATTGATCAAGCAAGGAGCAGCAATAAGATGATATGGGGGCTTTTTTATGTGATGATTGGATCAGTTGTTATTGCAATTGATCGAATGACCAAAATATGGGCAATAATTCATTGTTCGTCCGAAGTGATACAGGATCCTCCTTTTTTTTCATGTCATCTTTTGTATAACAGAGGTATTTCATGGAGTTTGTTGCATGGTCAAGATACAGCAGGATTTATTGGAGTAACAGCGTTAACAATTGTTATTACAAGTCTGTTGTTTTGGTTTGTTTTAAAAAATAAAAATAATCCAGAATGGTCTGTTTTTGGCGGAACTCTTGCGATTGCCGGATCCTGCTCAAATATTATTGATCGCATATTGTATGGAGGGGTTGTAGATTTTATTTTGCTTTCATACAAGGATTATTCTTATCCGGTTTTTAATATAGCAGATGTTTGTATTGTTATTGGTATTATGCTTATTATCATAAAAAATTATAGAGCTTCATGAACATGCAACATTTATTTACATGTATTGCAACCCTTGGACCTATAGGGTATTTTGTAATGCCAGGAACAATGGCGACATTAATTAGTCTTCCACTGTTATATTGGTTTAAAGATCATATAGCATCTTTATATGTATATACACTTTTGATTGGTTTAATTACATACATTGCTTTTATTGCTATAACACAAACTCTTCTTGGATTACGAAGATTTGATGATCCATCAGAAATAGTCATTGATGAGATGGTAGGATGCTTAGTTACTTTTTGGGGAATATCTCTCTCAACTCCTTCACTTTGTATAGGTTTTTTACTCTTTCGTTTTTTTGATATTCTTAAATATGGAGGCGTTAGATATTTTGAACGATTTGCAGGAGCATGGGGAATCTTATTGGATGATATCTTTGCAGGTATTTTGAGCAATATTATATTACGATTCTTTTTTGGATAGCCTTATGATGTGTAAATGGGGGCTTTTATGGGTAAAAGATTTTTTGCGGAGCATCTTTTTGGTTCTTTGGGGACCATCCTGTGTAGTGTGTAAATCTTTTTTATCAGAGTATGCTTTTTTGTGTGCAGAATGTACGTGCAAAATAAATCCAATTGTTTCTCATTCGCTTTTTGTTACAGAAAAAAAACAAGTAACTGTTTTTGCCATATCTCCGTATAAAGATCCGTTAAAAAAACTTGTTCTTGCAAAAGGTTTTAAAAATCGATTTGCTGCACGATGTTTGGGAGAATTGATGTGGCAAAAAACTGCCATAGCATATCAAGATTTTGATTATATTGTGCCTATTCCTTTGCACTGGACGCGTTATGCTTGGCGTGGATATAATCAGGCAAAAATTATGGCGGATGTTATTGCAAGTCATAGCAAAAGGCCTGTTATTTCTTTTTTAATACGCAAAAAACGAACAGTGCAGCAGTCATTTTTTACGGCTCAAGGACGAACGCTAAATACTGTAGATGCGTTTTCTATTAATTATCGAGCATTAAAACGCATAAGCGTTGAAACTCCTCCATTGACAGGAAAAAGAATAGTATTAGTAGATGATCTTATGACAACAGGATCTACCGCAAAGGCTGCGGCAGCATTGCTTTTTAAAGCGGGAGCGTTATCCGTTTCTGTAGTAGTTGCCTGTCGGGTGCCTTGAGTAGCATCAAAAGGGAAATCCTTGTTTGGGGAAAAATGTTAATTCATCAGGCAACTTTTTTTGTATTGCGCGAGCTCTTCTTTCAAAGGCGTGTACCTCAAGAAGTTCTTTGGGCCGCAAGCTTTTTTTTATGCTTTCTAGATCTGCATATCGCTCAGCTTTTCCCGAATCATCATCAGAATCGCATCCTTCTTTTACATATGGATTTGCTGATGATGCAAGCCGTGGATTAAGTGCATGGCAATTGGTACGAGCTTTTTTATAGCTAAGCATTTTTTTTGCTAATGCGGTTTCTTTCTCTGCGCGCTGTTCTTCTATACGATCCAAGTTTGTATACAAACCTAAGAAGCATCGTGAAAGATCGTTTAAAAACTGGGCATGCGCAGCATTATATTGAGCTTGTGCTTGACTATTCATTGCACGAGTAGCAGATTCAGTTTCTTGTTGTGCTTTTTTGAGTGTAGCGTATGCTGCTTCAATTGATCCCAGATCATGAATTTCTCCTTTGCGTTCAAAGAGAGCAGTTATGATAGATAAAAGTTGTTCAGCATCGTTTCGTCCAGCAGCTTTATGCATTCCTTCTTCTATTTCACGCCTTGTTTTTCGGTCAGAGAGATCTGTTTTTGGGTTTTGAATAAGCGTAAGCATTTTAGATGATGGTGTTGTACAGTAAAAAGCTGGCGGAAGGGAAGAATTTGTAAGAGGTGCGATAGATTCTTCTGTTGGTTGTGGTGTTTCTACAAAATCGTATTCATCATCAGAAAAATGTTCATCACGTATAGCAGAGGGATCTTGAAGAGCTTCGCTTATTTGGTGCTCAGGAGATGGTGAGCGTGATAAATTTGCTTTTTCAGCGGGAGAGCATGGGCTTTCTGATCGTGCTTGCAGTGAAGAGTTAGATGAACTTTGAGGGATACCTGATGACGCAGCATCGCTATATGTTTTTCTTTGATGAGGAGATTTTTTTTTAGTTGGAGTTTTTGCTTCATGTGAACAGATTAGTGATAGAGAAACAAACAAGGTGCATGATATAAGGGCTGTACGAATATTCATGATGTTAGGCTCCTTTTTCTAGCAATGCACTTTAAAAAGATTATTGACATTTATTTGTGGTAAGACTTTTACACTTTTCCAATCTTTTTGTCATTTCTGATATTGCTTCTGCATGGAGATTTTCTAGAGTGATGATTGCAGGAGCAGAGAGTACTGGCTTATGATGATTAAGCAGGTGTGCGGCTCCAATGCAAAGATCTTCAAGAGAAATGTTCATGCATCCCTTTTGTTTAAAGAGTTCCCATTGCTTGGCAAGCATTTGTGTTTGATTCATGACATCGATAGTCAATTGCTTACAGTACTCTTCCGAGCGCGGTGTTAATGGGGAGGGGGTTTTTGAGGAGGCAGCTATTTTTTCATATAAAGAGAGGGTTTTTTGATATGCAGTGGATCCATCTTGACGGATGCCAAGTCGCTCTTCACGTTCTATTTCTGGATGAATCCACCGATGTAATTTTCTTGGCCATTCAAGATAAGAAAAATCTGCGAGTGGGTTGGTAGTAAAATTTCCACGGGGAGAGGATAAGTGACTGGGTTGAACTTTCTCATAATGATCATCAATATCGGGTTCTTTAGACTTAGGAGCATGTATGTCTGAAGAAGCAGGAGCCCATGGCAATACTTGTGATGAAATAGTGGGATATAAAAGATTTATATGTTGCTCAGTACAAACAGTGTGGAGTGAATAAAAAGCTATGTATAAAAGAAAAATTATTTTATTTTTCATGGTTCTCCCTCAATTTTGACGCAGCAATCCTACCATCTTCAGCTGAGAGTGGCAACTCTTTTTTTATCATTGTAAAATGTCATTTGTATGATACTATCATATTGTTTATCCAGATATAAACACTGTAAAAAAATAGATATTGCATATAGTGGGTGCATCAAGTCAAAGGATCGTTTATGAAGATTGTATTTCATACCAATAAACAAGCGCTGCCGATTTTATTGAGTATTGTATTGTTGCCAGGTTGTGAGTGGGGAAGTTCAAAAAAAGTTGCTCCAAAAGTAGAAGTAGAAACTTCAGCGGTTCAAGAAATGCCCAATGAAGGTAAGGTTTTGACAGGAGAAGTGCTCGTCACTATTAATGGAGTACCTGTTGTAACAAAAGATATGCTTGATGAAGAACGCGAAAAGCTTTTTAAAGCAAACCCTCAATTTAAAGCAATGCTTTCATTTATGCCTGCTGAGCAGTTAGATCGTAACATCGCAGAAGGATTGATGAGCCAAGAAGTAATCAATTATTACATCCATGATACAGGTATTGATAAAGAGGCTGAATATAAAGCAGAACTTGAAGATGGTATTAAAAAAATTGAGCATATGATTAATGCAAAATATTTTACACAATCATTTCCAGTAACTGTTTCTGATTCAGATATTAGTAAGTTTTATGAAGAAAATAAAGGGGTAATGCAGGATATTATTATTTCTCGTGGTGGTGTGCGAGCAGTAGGTATTTTGTTTGGGAATGAAAAAGATGCGCAAGATTTTGTAGCGCAGCTAACCAATGATTTGCAAACAACTGCGCGTCAATTGGGCCTTGCAGATAAAGTAAAAGATTTCAAGTTAGTAAATGAACAATCTTTTGAGGTTGACCCTGTTATTAGAGAGCGGCTTGTACGTATTGCAACGGTTCCTGCTGTTGAAATTATTTCGACCGGTGACAAAAATGTATGGGTTGTTGAAGCACAAGCAAAAGAAGAGCCTAAATATCGACCTCTTGACGATCGCATGAAGTTGGGGCTTCGTCAGTATCTTGAAAAAGAGAAAAAAGCAGAAGCTTTTGAGAAAGAGCTTGAAAAGCTTAAATCAAAATACAATGTTGTGTTTAATGACACCTATTTTGGATCGCAATCAGATGAGCAAATGGGTAGTGAGCCAGAAATGAGTTTGGAAGATTTTGAAGCGCTTTCAGAAGAAGCGTCAGAAGCAGGTTCTTTTGTATGATATATATTGTTGCGATTTTTTTTGTGGCAGTCAGCACCTTTTTTGGTGTTGACTGTTCTTCTTTATCAGATCAACTTATTCTTCTTGATGAGATTAAGGTTGTGTTGATTGGTGGAGAAAATACTGAAATTATAACCAAATCTGACATTGAGCGACCAGGGATAACCGGTGAAATAAGAGAGCTTGATGACTTGATTTTGGAATTAATCATTTATTTGGATGCGCAAAAGCATAAAATTGTTCCAGATGATCAGGCAATTGATGAGTATCTTGCATCGCTACAAAGAGAAAGCAATCTCACTCAAGATCAATTAATACAGATTTTTGCATCAGCAGGGTATACTTTTGCAGAAGGAAGAGGTTTGTTGCGCCGAATCCAGGCGGTAAATACGATGATTGATTTTAAAGTACGATCCAATCTTATTGTTCCGCGCAAAGATGTAGAAGCATACTATGATGAACATCCTGAATATGTAGAAGAGCGATATGCTATTGTTCGTGCTGAACTGCCTATTTTAAAAAATGCAAAAAAAGAGCGAGAAAAAGTTGAACTTGCTATTAAAGAAAAAAAATCGTTTGACAAGATGGTAACATGGAGTGACCCATTTTGGATTAAAAAATCTTCGATAGCCGAAGAAAAAAAAGGAATAACAAAACTCGCGGTAGGAGAGGTTTTGTTGGCTGGTCAAGATGATGATTTTTTTGAATTATTTAAACTTGTAGACAAAGAAGATATGCACTTAAAAACTCTTGAAGAACGCTATCATGATATTGCAAAGTTGCTTCAAAAACCTCGGTTTGAAGAATTATTAAAAAAATATAAAGAATCATTGTTTGAGAGTATAACAATTATTCGACCATAAAAAGAGGGTCAAAGGGTATGATTAGGCAGATACATTTTGTAATGATACTTTTGCTTTTTGGGTATCCAGCAGTAGCAGAACAAAATAGATTTGTCTTTCTTACCATGCTTTATAATGAAACTGATGCGATTCGTATAGATGAATATAAAACGTGTTTGCATGAAAATAAAAAGCATCCTTTAATAATTGATATTCATGTATTGTATGATACAAGTAAAGATGATCAAAAAAATGAACTGCTCAATTTTTTGTATGAACAAAATATACGGGTTTCACTCATTAATGGACGAGCATCATATAGGGACTTTTTTAATCTTGCAAATAAATGCTATCCTGATCAAGCCATTATTTTAGCGAATGCAGATATCTATTTTAATCATACGTTGTATGGTCTTAAAAACTTTGATCTTACTAATATGTTTTTACCTATTACGCGTTGGAATATGTATGCAGATGGAACGCGAGAAGTAACAAAAAACTATTTTACAAAAAAAGATGATCCTGGTTCTCATGATACATGGATCTTTAAAACACCTATTTGTATTCCAGGTAGTGAATGCATAAAAATGGGGATTATGGGTTGTGACGGCTCAATTGCCTATTTGGCAGACAAAGCGGGCTATACTTTATTAAATCCTTGTTATTCTATAGAGACATTACATTTGCATCAGTCTCCCGTACGCCATTATTGGAAAGAAGGCCAATATAAAGGTTCTCTTTTGACGGTTCCGTGTGGATATTTACCGCTTTTGTCATCTTGAGGTAGATTTAATCATTTCTATTAGTTGCTATTTGTTGTTGCTCTTTTTTTTTTGATGCTACTATGATAATAGTTTTGTATATTAAGGTTTTATTGGAGGATTTATCATGACCAAACTCTTTTTATTTTTGATAGCAGCTACTTATTTTGATACACCAAAATGTCCGCAAGGATATAAAAATGCGCATGTTCGTGGATGCATAACTCCAACAGTAGTTGGCAAAAATCATCAAACACATGCAGTTGATTGTGATTTAACACGTACTGGTAGTGTTAAATCAGCTGACTTAGTTAATATAGATACATATTCTGTTTAATGATCAGCAGGTTCGTCCTTTTCATGCATGAGAAGGACGATTTTTTCAAGAAGAGAAGATTGTCGTTCTTTGAGTTCTGGTTTGCACGCAAAATAGAGTTCAAGAAGCTCTTGAGGGCTCATTTCTGCTTTAAAAGTACCAACCCTTCGTTCACGAATAGATGCTGGAATAATAGGAATAATTCCCGTAAGGTGAATAGCTTCTGAACAGGTACGTTGAATAACAGGAATGTCAACCATGTCCTGTTTTCCTGCAGGAACATAATATAAAATTTTTAGTACCGCATCCTTTATTGCATGTTTTTCTATAATGTTTATAAGTTGTTGTGTTTGTGTGAGTGAAGCCCCTGATTCAAGCTTGGCATCAATCTGAATAAAAGGTCGTATTGGTACTTTTATAAAATCATAGTGAGTTTGTCCTTTTTGTTTAATTTTTACTAAACAAAATCCTTTTTCATCTTTTCGTTCTCCAAAATCAATGCGCTCAATAGATCCTGAATAAACAAGTGGTGGATGTCCGCTAGGATTAAGATCTTGAAAGCGATGCAAGTGGCCAAGTGCAATATAATCAAACGGAGAAATAGTAAGTTGAGAAGGAAGAAGAACGGGATCTGTGCCATAAATAGCGCGTTTTTCTGACCCAGAAAAAATACCTGAACTTACGGTTAAGTGTCCAGCTAATACTGCTGGAATATTGGGATCAAGTGACTGCGCGAGTGAGTAAATAATAGAACCGACAGCCTTTTCTATGTAAGAACTGATTGCAGTTGTGCTTGATGTAATATGTTCATGAGAAAGAGAGACGTTATTGCGTGTTGGCCAAGGAATACCAACAATGTTAATAGGTCCAGATTTGGTAGAAAGAGTGAGCGCCGTTGGTTTGGTAATAACATGAAATCCAGAAACGGGTAGCTCATTAAAAATATCGAGTGCATGAGTTTTGCCAAAACTTAATGGATTGTCATGATTTCCCACAACAATAACAACCGGAATGTTAGCCTTATAGAGTCTTAATAAGGATCTAAACAATAACTTTTGTTGTGTTTGAGTGGGATGATGAGTTTTGTATGCATCTCCAGAAAAAAGAAAAAAATCTACATTTTGTTCAATTGCGGTATCAATGCAAAAATTAAAAGCATGATAAAAATCTAACAATCGAGTGTGGATCCCCGTGCGAGGATCCACTTTCCCATAATTTTCCATCCCAAAATGGATGTCTGCAGTGTGTACAAATGTGATCATAGATTTTTCTTAGATAGCAATTTCATCACGGGCGCTTTTTTGTTTCTTTTTTGGCGAGTAGTTTTCTTTATTAATTTGACGAGCGCGACCTATAGCAAGTGCATTTGCAGGGACATCTTCTGTAATTACAGAGCCCGCTGCAGTCAAAGCATCATGCCCTACTGTTATCGGAGCTATCAAGCTTGTATTACATCCAATATATGCACGATCTTGAACGATTGTTTTTTGCTTGTTCATACCATCAAAATTTGCGGTTATAGTTCCGGCTCCAATGTTAACATTTTGACCGATTTGTGTATCGCCAATATATGAGAGATGCTTTGCTTTTGAATGTTCTTGGAACGTGCTATTTTTAACTTCTACAAAATTTCCAATAACGGCATGATTTCCGATATGTGAATGTTCGCGAAGATGAGCAAATGGTCCCACTTGTGCTTGTTTGCGAATAATGCTGTGTTTTATAACGCAATGTGCATGGATAGTTACATCATCCTCTATAATGCTATTTTCAATAGAACTAAATTCACCGATATAGGAATTTTGGCCAATAACACTGTTCCCGCGTACTTTAACTCCGCCTTCAATAATGGTTCCAGATCCAATTTTAACAGAAAGATCAATATGTGAATTTTGAGCTCCAGAAAAACGAACACCATTTTTCATCCAGTGTCTTATGATTTCAGATCGTTTTATTTGCTCTGATGCCCATAACTCTTCAAGGGTGTTTACACCACGAATTCGATCAAAAGGAACAGTTACGGTAATTACTTTTTTACCTTCTAGGCTTGCATTTTTGATAAGATCGGTGATGTAAAATTCTTTACTAGCTTCATTTATCTTAATTTGATTGAGCTGTGAAAAAAGAAAGTCTTTTTTTATAAGATAGATTCCTGCATTAATACAACAATCTTCTTCAGGGTCTCCAGTAAAATCTCGAGCTTCAACAATAGAAATAAGACCATTTTTTTTTACAATGCGACCGTATGAAGAAGAAGGTTCATGATAGTGTGCACTTGCAAATGTTAGATCTGCATCTTCCTGTATATGTTGCTGGTATAATTTTATGATAATTTCTGGAGTTATGAGTGGCATATCGCCATTTATAATGAGAATGTGCTCTTCTTTCCACTCAGTGCTTGAGCATTGCAATGCATCCCAAGAACCGCACTGTTCTGGTTGAGTTACAAACGAAAAAGCCGGACCGTGATGAGCATGAACGATCTCTTTTAAAAGATCTTGTTGATATCCTACTACGAGGGTTGTAGGGACATTAAGTTCTTCAAAAACCGTTGTGACATATGTGATAATCTCCTGTCCACATATTTTTTCTGCAAGTTTGGTTCGACCAGTATTAAATCGTGTAGATTTGCCTGCAGCAAGAATGATAGCTTGAATGTGATTCATGAGGGGAATCCCTTTTTAAAGACAATGTTGCAAGATCGTTTTATATTCCGCCATTTGCTCTCTATCATAGCTATTTATATTGATTCGTCCAGGTTGAAAAGTGAGAAAATAGTCAGTATTGTAGGGAGCATTATTTGTGATTAAGGAATTTTATGAAAAAACAGTACCTTTGGGCGATAGCAGGAATATTTTTGTATGGAAATGCTAATCAGTTTGCTCCTCGGCGTCGATCGCATCCTGCTGTAGATTTTACAAAAGCTGAATATAGGCATGAATGTGAACAAGTTTTTAATTTATGTGTTTCACTTGAAAAAGAAAAAGATCAGTTGTCTTTGGATAATATTGATTTGCAGCAAGAGTGTGGTAGCGCGTCTCAAAGGATTAAGCAGTTGGAGGAGCAAAATAAAGAGTTGCGAGCAACAATTGCAAGACTTAAGACTTCTGTTGTTAGGTTGAGGTCTGAAAAAGATCTGATAGGGAGCGAACTTAAGATAGAGCAAAAAGCTAATCAACGTTTAAAATTGCAATCAAAAGATGCGTTTAGCAATTGGCTTCATGCCCAGCAAGCAGAAGAGCGAGAAAAAAAACTAGTAAAACATTTTGCAGAAATGCAGCGGGCAAAAAAACTAAAAGAAGAGATGTTCTCTCGATGGAAAAAAAAATATTTTAAAAGATCACATTTATAAAAAGGAGCGTTTATGCGTATTTATTTCATCGGTATATTAATTATGTGTGTATCTAGCATCAATGCCTTGGGACCAGAAGTTTCACCAAGAGGTTTGCCTAATGGCATAAATCTCCCTTTAGTTGCTCGACGGGCTTTATTTTCAAGAATTGTTGAAGGCTGGTCAAAGTATCCACATGCTGCGCCTGAGTATTCATCAGGAGATTTGAGAGGAGCTAAAGTAAAAGCATATGCAGAACTTGCTCTTTTAGAAAGAGAACAACGCCTAAAAGATCATAAAATTGTTTATTTATTTGATATATTTAAAGGCTTTTCGCATTCTGATTTGTGTAGACTAATAAAAAGAGGAGTGGCATACAATTCTTTGTTCGAACAGAAGCCTTATGCTGAAGATCTTATGTCTTTTATGCGCTATTCGATTGCGTATGAACAAATAGCGAATTATTTAAAGAGTAATGGTGTTCCTGTGTCAGAAATTTATCAAAAAATTGAAGATATGGCCTTTTCTACGCAGGAAAGTTAAGGTATACTTTTGTATGCCTTTATTGTACGGAGAGATGGCAGAGTGGCCGAATGCGGTCGTCTCGAAAGCGATTATCCTGTGATGAACAGGATCGGGGGTTCGAATCCCCCTCTCTCCTCCATTATTTTTGGATTTAAAGGAAGAGTAATGATAGCTAAAAAAGATCCCATTAATATTTTAAAAAAGCTTATCCAAGAGCGATACCAATTTGCACAAGCTGCAATTTGGACAGGCTCTGTTTCTCAAAATAGAGGGAATGGAGAGTCTGATCTTGATATAACCATTATCACAGAATCAGTTGATTTTGCATATCGACAAGCGTTTATGTATGAAGGTTGGCCTGTTGATGCATTTGTGTATGATGTATCTTCTTTGCATTCCTTTTTTGAATTAGCGCGCGATCATGATAAATATGCTGCTGTTATTCGATTGATTTATGAAGGACATGATATTTTGGAGCCAAATGAGGTTTCGCAAAGCATAAAAAAAATGGCAATAAAAATATGGCAGGAAGGTCCGATTCCATGGACACAAAAAAAGATTGATGCTGCTCGTTTTTTTATTACTGATGTTATGCATGACATACAAACACCTTCTACGCAAGAAGAGCAAATTGCTTCAACGATGTATTTATATGAACCATTAATACAGTTTTATTTTAGAGCGCAAACAAAGTGGGCTGCATCAGGAAAAGCGCTTATTCGTTATTTAAAAGAGGATAATCCTGTATATGCCCAACAGATTACAAAAGGGTTTGAGCAAGTTATGCAAACAGGTGAGTGTGAGACTCTTAAAGAAGTGGTTAAGGAAATATTAAATCCATACGGTGGTTTTTTGTGGGATGGATTTGGAGATACCGTTTTGTAAAAAAAATTTTACTTCTTTTTGTAGAAGAAATATATGCAGATAAACCTTTTTTGCCAAAGAAATAGTTTTTTTTGCTCTTTTTATACTTTATTGTTCTATATATATATTGATATATAAAAAAAAAGAAGTCGTTATGGCGTCATCTTGTTTGATTTGGTAGACTCATTTTCTGATATTTTTATGTTTTTACGCAAGTGATAGAACCTCATGCGTAGTAATGCTACATGGTCGGAAAAGCAACAATGAAAAAAAGATTTTACGATACTATCACACAACAAATGCGTCACTGTTTTTCAGTGAGTGCACTTTGGATATTTGCCTATTTTGTACTGTATGCTCATTCTGCATATCCCATGGTATATGATAATCGCTTTATACCGCTTTTTGAGTACTGGGGCGTGCAGCCAGATGGATATCGTACGTGGTATGCCGTTGATTATATGATGGCAACAGCGCACTCTGCTATTGGAAAGCGTGAGCAAAATATTGGGTTGCCAGAAATTGCTGGAGCATTTGATTTGGGACAACTTGCAGCAGCATATGACTTGGTATATGGTCCTGAGACTGATCCATTAGAATCAGAGTTCAGAGGTCTTGATTTGCCCTATAATGTAGGTGGAAAAATTCAAGCACAGGGAGTTGTGTTATCTGCATATCAAAAATTATGTGATTGGTGGTATTTGGGTGGTTCGGTTGCATTTTTGAGAACCAACACGCGTGAAGATTTTGCATTAAATCGCAAAGAAGTTCATTTGGTTCTTACGCCGGGGCTTGAAGCAACGCTTGATTCTCAAATGAGAGAGCTTTTTACCGCAATAGGGTTGGAAAATAGATCAGCGCAGCTTGGTATTAGCGATATCGATTTTTTTACCCGTTTTTGTTATTGCGATGATTATGTCTTTAAATGCCGACGAGTTGATATGGGGATAAGAACCGGAATTTACATACCATCAGGACAACGGCATATTCTTTCGCAGCCAACAAGTATTCCATTTGGAGGGAATGGTCATTTTGGATGGTATTTACAAGGAGATGGTTTTTTTGATTTGAAAGAAGATCTTAAAGCTGGTGTTATGATGCGTGTAATCAAACGCTTTGCCAAAAGGGTTACCGAGCGTCTTCCGGTAGAGGGAGAACCGTATATTTATGCGCCGCTTATTGGGCCAGTTTCTATCAATCCTGGAGTTACGTTGGTATTTTCTCCGTATATTATGCTAGAAGGTGTACGTAAAGGATTGGGTCTTGCAGGTCATTATACGCTAGTTCATCATTCACAAGATGAGTGGAAAAATGAACGGGCGCAGGCAAAACCGCGTACAAAATTTTTAGGGCCTATCACATTGAGTGAGTGGGGGTACGATTATTTTACGATTCAAATATTTTATGATTTTGGCAAGGTAAAAACCGTACGATCTTTTGACCCTATTTTATCGCTTCGTTGGGATATACCTGCAATGTTATATATTACCTCAAATGTTCCCAAGACTCAGCGTATATCGTTAGGTGTTGAATGGGCGTTTTAAATAAAGGATATTTCATATGAAGAAACCAAATTTTACTTTTAATTTTTTGCCGGCGCGTCGATTATTTTCTATTTTTTCTAATGATATGGCAATCGATTTGGGTACAGCAAATACCGTTATTTATGCTCGAAACAAAGGGATAGTCTTGAATGAGCCTTCTGTGGTTGCGGTTAAAGCGCAAACAAATGAAGTACTTGCTGCAGGAAAACGAGCAAAAGAAATGCTTGGTAAAACACCAGAAACGATTACTGCATCTCGACCACTGCGTGACGGAGTAATTGCTGATTTTGAATCAACTGAAGCAATGTTGCGTTATTTTATTCGTGCAGTGCACGATGACAGAAGAACGCTTGTGCGTCCTCGTATGATAATCGGAGTGCCATCAGGTATAACGCAAGTAGAAAAACGTGCAGTAGAAGATTCAGCAAAGCAGGCTGGAGCGCGTGAAGTATATACAATTATGGAGCCGATGGCTGCAGCTATTGGTGCAGGATTGCCAGTACAAGAACCGTCTGGAAATATGGTAGTTGATATTGGTGGTGGAACTACAGAAGTTGCAGTAATATCATTAAAATCAGTCGTTTTTTGTCGTTCAGTGCGTGTGGGTGGTGATCAAATGGATCGCGCAATTGTACAATACATTAAACGAAAATATAATTTGTTAATTGGTGAGCGTACTGCAGAAATGATTAAGATAGAAATTGGATCTGCGCTTCTTTCTGCAACGGATAGTACCAAAACGGTTGAAGTAAAAGGCCGTGATTTGGTGAGTGGAGTACCAAAAACTATTAAATTTAGCAGTATGGAAGTAAATGAAGCGCTACTTGAAACGGTTGCAAGTATTATTGAAGTAGTACGTATTGCGCTTGAAAATACGCCACCAGAGCTTTCTGCAGATCTTGTTGATCGAGGCATTGTTATGGCAGGTGGAGGATCATTGTTACGTGGGCTTGATCAATTGATTGCAAAAGAAACAGGATTGCCGGTGCATGTTGCCAAAGATCCTCTTTTTTGCGTAGTAAATGGTGCAGGAAAAGTTCTTGAAAAACTAGACTTCTTTAAAGAAGCATTAATGGAATAATGCATACGATGAAAAAAAGAATTAAAAAAGAGAAGGCAGGGGTGTTTGAGCGCCCCTCTTTTCGTATAAAAAAAGAACATGGGCAACATTTTTTGCGTGATCAATCTGTTGTTGACCATATGATTCAGGCTGTTTCTACCAACAAAAATTCATCCATTTTTGAAATAGGGGTAGGAGATGGTTTTTTAACACGTTCAATTGTTGATCAGTGCCAATTTGAGCGGTTTTGGGCGTTTGAAATAGATCCGGAATGGGCAGGTCATGTACAAAAACTTGTTAAGGATTCTCGGTTTGTGTTGCATCAACAAGATTTTTTAACGTGTGATTTTGCGCAGTTTGAACCGTACAAACCGTGGATTATTTTGGCAAATTTGCCTTATAATATTTCATTCCCCATTTTGCATCTGTTTGCAAAATACCATCATTTGTTGCAAGAAGGGGTAGTAATGGTGCAAGAAGAAGTTGCGCAAAAGTTGGTAAGTTCGGGTGGAAGTACGTTTGGCTATGTAGCGCTTTTTTTTCAACGATATTTTGACTTAAAGTTGCTTGATAAAATAAAGCCATCTGCATTTGTACCGCCTCCCAAAGTTACGTCACGTCTTGTGTACTTAAAACCCAAAAAACAGATCATTGATATTCCAGATGAAGAAGGTTTTTGGCATTTTATTAGATTATGTTTTAAGCAACCGCGTCGTACACTTAAAAATAATCTTGGACAGTCTCATTATGATATTTCAAGTGTGAATGAAGAATCTCTTGCGTTGCGACCACAGCAGTTAATGATGGCTGACTTTCTTAATTTATGGGATGTGTTAAAACCAAAATAGGGGACTTATGATGAAAAAAACAAGCGTGCTATTTTTTTTTTGTTGGCTTGAAATACAGGCTGCTTATAGTGGGATAGGTAAAAGAAAAGAGGTAATAAAACAGGAAGATACAACTTCTTTGCAGCCTAAAATAGCTTTTGGGTTTTACAAAACATCTACAGATGTAGAAAAAAGGGGAGCAACGTTACTTGTCTAAAAAAAAGAACAAGAATTAATTGTTCCTTTTTTAAGATATCAGCGTTTTTTTGTGTGGGGAGGAGGCGGAGAAATTCCAATTCATGATAAAATTATCTCAAAAAGCGGCATTGTTCCAATTACTGAGATGATATCTGGAATTACTCGAGATCAGGAAAAATATTATCCATCACAAGTATATATTGTTGATTGTGTAAATCAGGTTGATGGAGCATTAGTACAAGAACGCATTTCGCATTTGATATGCATAGTTCCATGGCCTTGCGTATTTCCGCTTTTGGCAAAGATTGGAGCACAAAAACCACAAAAAAATATACGTGTTGATTTTGTTCCAGTTTGTCTTGGGCAAGAAATTAAAGAGAGAACAATTTCTCTTGAGCAGCTTGTTGAGCAGGTAAAAAAACAGTTTAGGGATTTATGCACAAGGAGTAGCATTCAGATATTACTACAAAAAAAATATCCAAAAGATATTGTGGGTGAGATAGGAGGTTTTATCGGGATTTCTTTTAATGAATTGCCAGCCTTAATGATGCAAAAGTTTTAAAATTATTGAACATGCACGACGATAAAAAGGATTTATATAGAATGGATCGGTTTTTAAAAAAAACTTTTTTTGCATTTGGGCTTTTATTTATTTTTAGCAAAAATGCTTGTGCGTTAGTTACATACAAGGTTGGATTGATAAGTAAAGAGTCAACAACACCTATTTTTATTAAAGAGCTTTTTCAAAATAGTCAAAATCAGCCGCTAGATCTTATGCAGCGTGTTACTAATCATAAACAAGCATATGATAAATTGCAGAGCGTTCAAAATGGATTGATAAAAAATCCTGCAAAGAATTCTTTATTGTATATGAAGCGAGAAAAAAGTTTTGTGTTAGTAGTGCCAACCGTTGATCAGGTGGGAGAATCCATTGAGTGCTTGCAGGAAAAGTATCCTTTATATAAGCATTTTTATACAATTTATTTATCAACCAAAAATATTGCTTCTTTTGTTAAATCCTGTTCTGTTTTGCAAAAAAATGAAAACACCTATTTTTTTTGTATTGTGCCCGTTGGTGGTAACCCAAAAAATGTAGTTTTTCAAATGCAAGTTGCTTTAAAAAAAGAGTTAGCAAAAGTTGATGATGATCTTTTTTTAAAAAAACGATTAAATTTTATACTTTCTTATATCGGTGTTAAGCAACAAAAATTTTTGCCTAGTATAGCTATGAATATTTTATCCTTCTGTAAATAGTAAAGCTTTATTTTTATAATAAAAAAGCTTTCAGGATAGTTTTTGTAAAAATAATTTACTATACTCTTTGTAAGTTTTTTGCGGAGGTCATTATGAAAAAAATATATTTAGTAGCCGTTCTTTTTTTGTCTTCTTTGTATAATGGAGTAAAAACTGCTCAGGGTCCATTGCTTACTATTGCGCCTGATCAGTTTGCAAAGGTTGGGTCAACTATTATTGTATTTAGAGATCAGATGCCACTACGGTATGGGGATGTAGCGGATGATTTTAAATGGAGAGTGGCTCCTAATAAGAAGGAGTATAGTTCTATACAACGTAGAAATGGATATTGCAAACTAGATTGCCCTTATAATAAGGATCTTTTTGTTTTTCATAAACTGTCTTATTTTTCTACGATTATGGAACAATTTTTTGCAAAAAAAAATGACACAAGAGAAAAAGAGTATACTGTTTATTTAAAAGCACGCTTTCTCCCTTTGTTTATTAAAGAAGCAAGAAAATTTGCAAAACTAATTAATGAGCCATGGCATTTTCATATTGTTTTGATGGAGGCAAATCTTCCAGAGGCATGTATGTTAGTTTCTTCTGCAATAAGAAAAAATCAAAGAAATGAGCTTAATATTTTGCATGCGATTCAAAATATTTCTGTAGCAGATGGAAGAGTTATTCCTCACGGTGTGGCACAAATTATTCAGACATTTTTATAAAAAAGAGAAAGATGTTTTTTCTTGTTTTACTTTTTTTATGTTATACGCAATCTGTTCTAGGAGTATCATTCCATGTTTGTATAGAGCCATGTATTCAAAGAACAGATAAATCTACATCCGTTCTTGTTGTTTCCAAAAATGTGCACGAGTTTGATGCGTCTAACTTGAAGTCGTTTTTTGAAGAGAATGAATTTTTGGCTCATAGGAATCTGTGGAGTATGGTCAAAAGAGCTAAGCCTGGTATTTATACAATGGCTGAGTATGAACAAAAACAGTTGCATGGTATGGAACACAATGCCAAACAATCAGCTCAAAATGGGGTTGCAAATGTTTCAAAAAAATTTGCGGCTGTTTTGGTAGCAGATGAACTATTAAAAGCGCCTGCTTTTATGATATCAACAGAGCATCCTTTTTTTGATTTTTGGGTCTTTTTGCATCCTGAAAAAGCACAGTTGTTTTTTGAGCAAATAAAAAGTTTGCCCAGGGAAAAAGATTTAGTTGTTCATTGTGTTGCGGCTCAAAAAAAAGTGTTTGATCCAGAAAATCCGTTTTTTGGTACTACAAAAATAGTGTGCCATTTTGAACAAACACAAAAACTTAGGTTAGAATTGCGTGAATTGTATAAAAAAAGTTGGGCAGAATCGCAAGAAAAAATTCTTGTTGGATATATTCCTTGTAAAAATTTATATGGTGATTTGCAGTCGTTACCGTTTGATATTGCACAAAAAATTCAAGGGTATTTGAGTTAATACTTAGAATTTTATTGGATTGGTCCTTCATCAAGACCACGAATAAATTGATAGATGTAAGGATTTTCGCATTCCCATATTGTTTTTGCAGGTCCAAAGTAATGGATTTTTCCTTTGTGGAGCAATGCGATATTATCTGCATACTTAAAGCTTTCAAGATCGTGGGAAATTACAACAGATGTAACATCTAATGTTTTTTGCATCTTGTACATGAGTTCATGAATAACGCGAGATGTTATTGGATCCAAACCTGTTGTAGGTTCATCATACAAGATTACTGTTGGATTAGTAACCAATGTCCGTGCAAGGCCAACACGCTTTTTCATTCCACCAGATAGCTCAGAAGGATATTTATGTAGATTGTCTTCTGATAAATTTACAAGGCTTAATTTTTCTCGCACAATTGAGTCGACCATTTTGCGCGGAACGCCTTTTTCTATAAGAGTGATGCCAATGTTTTCATAAACAGTTAAAGAGTCAAGGAGCGCTGCAAATTGAAACACGTATCCAAAGTGACTGAGCTGTTCATCGCGTTCTTGAGGTGAAAGGCTGACAATGTTTACATCATCAACAATAATTTGCCCTGAAGATGGTTTTATGAGTCCTATAATTTGTTTTAATAGAACAGATTTTCCTTCTCCAGACCTTCCAATTATAACTGTCATTTGTTTTGCAGGAATTTCTAAATTAAGGTCTTTTGTTACCCATTTATCATCAAACTCTTTGCATAAATTAACCAATTTAATCTTTGTTGACATGTAGATCCTTACAGTTTTTCAAGAATTTTGGTTATAAAGTAGTTTGAAATAAGAATCATGATCGAGCTTTGCACTACACTTTTGGTGGTTGAAATTCCAACACCACGAGCACCGCCGGTTGTATAGTATCCTTTAAACGTTCCGACAAGAGACAATAAAAATCCAAAGACTGCAGATTTTATTAAACCACCGGTAATATCTTCTAGTTCAACATAGGTTTTTATACTGCTGTGATAATCTTCAGGACTGAGTCCAAGTACCTGTGTGCAGACAACATATCCTCCTATAATGCCAAAAATCATAGAAAAAAGGGCAAGAAAAGGGAGAATTATTGTTGCGGCAAATACGCGTGGAATAATAAGATACTGAAACACATTGATACGGAGTGTTCTTAAGGCATCAATTTGTTCTGAGATATTCATGGTTCCAATTTCTGCGGTAATTGCAGATCCTGCTCGGCCGGTAACCATGAGTCCTGTTAATACTGGACCCAGTTCGCGAATCATGCCCAAAGCAACAACTGCGCCAATAAACTGTTCGCCGCCAACGCGTTGAAAGCCAATATAGCTTTGCAGTGCAAATACCATGCCTGAAAAACTTCCTGTTAATACAATAATGCTAAATGATTCAACGCCAATAACATTAATTTGGTAAAATATTTTAGAAATTTTGGGGCGTGTGGTAAAAAAGACAAAAAAAACTTTTACCATATAAAGGAAGAAGGCGCCAAGCCGATCACAAAGTGTAAGGGTTGTGGCTCCTATAGAGGTAACAAACGAGCTAAGCACCAGTATTCCTTTGCAAAATTAATAATTATTTTTGAACTTCAGTTTTAATATAAGAAAACTGCTTTGCTTGGTGAGATTTCATCAAAGAAAGACCAAAAGATCCAAAAATGAAGATAAATCCCATAACCCATGTTGCTTTTTGAAATACATCCTGTCCGCCAGATCCGCCAAAAAGCATTTGAGTGCCTCCGCCGAGTGAACCAAGGCCCATTGAGCCTTTTGATTTTTGAATCAAAATGGTAATCACAAGAAGAAAGCAGTTGATAATATAAAGGGTCAATAAAAAACCGTATAACATGATACACCCAGCTAAAATAGATACATTGGTACACTACTCATGTTGATAATACTATTTTCTTAAACGTTTGGAAATCGGTAGACGCACCTCCGATTAAAAAACCTTGGAGCCCGGAAATTGTTTTTAAGAGATTTGCATTATCAGGGTGTACACTTCCTCCATACAATACGGTAAGAGTGATTATTTTTGAAAGTGGTTCAAAAAAATTTTTTATGAATGTTACTATGGATTCAATATGATCATTGTTGGGAATTATTCCTGTTCCAATTGCCCAGATTGGTTCATATGCAATATATATTTTATAAGGGAAAAGTTCTACAGATGTTAGTTTTAATGCGTTGTATACAGCAATGAGTTGTTCTTGTATGTATTCCAAACTTTTTTGATTTGAGTAGACATCGTAGGGTTCTCCTACGCAGATAATGGGAATAATTTTATTTAAAAGAAGTTGGGACATTTTTTGAGCAACAAGTTTATTTGTTTCATGTTGGTGGTTGCGACGTTCACTGTGGCCAATAATACAAAATCGAACGCCTGCTTCATGTAATGACTGTGCAGATACTTCTCCGGTAAAAGCGCCTTCTTGATGAGCACTACAATCTTGTGCACCTACAAAAATTCTGCTTTGTTTGAACATTTGGGTAACGCTAAAAAGGGCAACAAAAGAGGGGCACAGTGTAATTTGTACATCTTGGTTTTTGACTAATTCAAGTAAAGATTCATATTCAGAAGAACAAAAAGTTATCGCATTGTGAAAATGCATATTCATTTTCCAGTTCGCGATATAATGGAATTGTTTTGACATAGTTTTTGCTTCCTTTTTCTGTGTATGTCGCATTGAAATTTTTTGCAAAATAAAGTAATATTTTTAAGATAAAAAACAAGTATGTATCTATTCTATGGGTACAATCAAATAAATTTTTTTCATTATACATTCAATATGGAGGATTATAAAATGGACAAAAAAAGTTTAAATTGTTTTTTTTATTTGATGATTAAATTGTTTTCATTAAATGTGCAAGCACATAGAGTTTCTGAACAACAGATGCCACAAGAAGAACAACAAGTGCCAGTTGCTGTTGAGCGAGTTGCGTTACCTATAGCTCGTCCAACATTAGACTTTTCTCATGGCGTAGGAATGCATGTTTTTTGTGATGAAGTTTCCCATGCGCGAGCAATGTTTGCGGCCCAAGTTGATAGAGCTAGAAACTCACAAGATTTTCCATCGCATCAACAAATATTACGTATGTCTGTTGATGTTTTCCCTTATGGAAATGAAGGCAGATGGGCTGCGCTGATTGATGGAGATAATTATGTGGTAATATTTTCAGAGCGTCCGGCAAGACATAGATATATAGGCTATCATGTTTATGCAAGACCAGGAACAAGAGTATTTGAATCATATTCTCCTGCTGTTCAAGCTGAATTGGGGCCTGAATACAGCCAAGCATATCGCCAAGTTACCAGTCAAAGAATAAGATAACATTATTTAAAGGAAGGACTTTTTAAAAGTCCTTCCTTTTTTGTTTTTACCTATTTTTTATAAAAGCAACAGGATTTTTATTTTGTTGTATGAATTGTTTAATTTCTATTGCTGCTTGAACAGTACTTAATTTTGAAGTGTCAACACGGTAATCATATATGCAATTTTGATGAACGGTGTTGTAATGAGAGCGGGCGTGACCAACTGGTGAGGTTGCACGAGCTTTTTCTCGTTCTTCAAGAATATCCAGAGGAATATCAACTCCAATAAAGTAAACATCAAGGTCTTTTAACACACAGGTTAAATCTTTGAGCCATGCTTGTTCATACAAAATATAATCAACAAGAACGTTGTAACCTGCATGAGCGTATGCTGCGATTGCACGATGCATCCCCTTGATAGCATCTTCTCCTTGTGGTCCAACAATAAGTACAAATAATGGTTTACCGGTATCATCAGTTGTTTGAACTCCCGCTCTAATCAAGATGTTATGATTGTCTGATTGTTCAAAAATAGCTGTTGCACGAGCCAGTTCATCGTGAAGTATTCCTTTGGAAGTGTAATATTCAAAGTCAATTTGATTAAGCTCTTTTTTTACCATTGATTTGCCAATTGCATCAGGCAAAATCGCATCAAAAAAATTGTCTACGCCAACGCGCATATAAAAATCATCCAAAATAAGTTGGAGTTCTTTTTGGAGCGATGTTTTTCCCGATGCAGATGGTCCGTTTAAAACAATGACTGTTCCTTTTTTGGCTGAAGAAGTAGAACAACTATTATTGAGATGAAAAAAAAAGTACCCAAACACCAAGATCAGAATAGGTGATAAGATACGTGTAAATAATTGAAATGATGACATAAATTATTCCTTAAATTTTTATTATTTAAACAAAATCAAGTCTTTTTTGTAAACGTTTTATGGCAATAACGCTGAACACAAGAGTGCTTACTATAAGTATAGGTATGCATATCCATGCAGAAATATACGGGCCCTGAGGTCCTGTTGCACCAAGCAAAGCATCGCGTGTTCCTTCTGTTGCAAAAACGATAGGATTGCATAAAAAAAGGTAAGATAATTTTGGAAAAACTGTATGGACAGCTTTCCAAGAAAATTGAAACCCACCAAAAAACCATAATGGGAATAAAAAGCGCGTCCATACAGAAGAAAGTTTATGCATACCACTGATCATGCTTGTTGTTAGAAGAGCAAGTGATGAGGCAAAAACGCTATTCATGATTATCATTCCAATAAATGAAGCAACATTTAAATGAAGAGCGTTTATTTGTGGATATAGCAATATAATTCCAAAAGGAAAGATACATAAACTCATGATGCTATTTTCTATGGTTGCGCTAATCATGATTCGTGCAAAGACGAGCCAAGAAGGCATTGGAAGAAGAAGATCATATGAAATTTTGCGTGGTCCAAAAATATCACTTACCAGGTTTGCAACAAGAGGATACGCTTGAAACAATCCCGATGTTGGAAGTAGGCTTGCAAGTAAAAAAAAACCAAACTGTGAAGTGAGGCCAAATGCAGGCAAGATGTAGCCCATTACCAATATGTTGGCAGTTACATAAATAAAACTATCAATAACTTTGGTAAATAGTTGTTGTTTAAAAATGATTAAATCAGTTAAAACCTGTGTTTTTATGGTATGTGCATATAAAAGATAACGGTGCATAAAAATTCTCCTTATAAATCTTGATCAGACTGTTCTTTGGTGAGTTCAAGAAATACGTGTTCAAGACTTTGTTTGGCAAATGTTTCTTTGAGTTTTGCAGGAGTTTCTATTAATTTGATAACTCCTTTGTCAAGAACGCATACTCGATCAGAAAGTTCTTCAGCTTCTTCAAGATAATGTGTTGTAAGCAAAATACTTGTTCCTTGATCGCGCAACTTTTTTAGGTAAGTCCATAAATTATGACGTACCTGGGGGTCAAGTCCTACTGTTGGTTCATCAAGAATCACCAGTGCTGGTTTATGAATTAGTGATCGTGCTATTAAAACACGTTGTTTGTATCCACCAGAAAGTGTGGAAGGCAAGTGTGTGCGATATTTTTGCAATCCAAATGCATCGATAAGTTCCTCTGTTCTGTGCGTAGCAGTTTGATGATCCATGCGATACGCGCGTCCTGCAAAATACAAATTTTGCTCAACAGTTAAATTGCTATTCAAGTTTGGATGTTGTGGGCATAAACCAATATGCATGCGATATTCAGGAATATCATTGTAGATAGATTTCCCTTCAAAAATTACATCACCACTTGTGGCTGGATGCAGAGTTGAAATGATTCCAGAAAGAGTTGTTTTTCCTGCACCATTTACTCCAAGAAGGCTAAAAATTTCGCCACGCATAATGGTAAATGATATGTCTTTTAAGACAAAAGGTGCATTGCCATATCGTTTGGAAATATGGGATAGTTCGATAAGTTTCATAATGATCCCTTAAAAAAAGGATTGTTGTTGAAATAGCAAAAATACGTATTACCAACAGACGTAGAAAAAATAAAATAAGTAAAACAAGAGTTTGCACACGTGCTATTTTTTCTTGAATATGTTTTGTAATACAAAAAAAGACACCAAAAAAGGCATCAAACATACACGAGAATATATACAATTGTATATAACTCTGTAAGAAAGGTGAGGAAAAAAGCTAGCGTGTTACCATGGCGGTTAAACTCCTAATAAAAGAGATGCTTCTTATACCTCTATCAAGTTTTTTAAAAAAAGCAAGACTGATTATATATATTTTAAATCTAATAAAAGGGTAAGTAGCAGGTAGCTAATATAAAAACATTTGATTGAAAGCATAAAAAAAGGAAGCAGCAATGATAAAGCACATGGTGTTTATAATAACCTGTTTGTATTCTCTGTTTGCATGGGGTGAAGGATTTGTAGCTGGCACGCTTGTCAAAACAGTGTCTGGGTATGTGCCAATAGAGACGCTTGCAAAAGGTGATGAACTGGTATGCAAAGATGCTACCGGATGCCAAGTGCCAGGTACGGTTGTTGCTACGCAAAGATTTGTTGTGCCGTCGTGCTTGTGTATAAGATGTGACGATCAAGAGATCTGTGTATCAGAAGATCAACGATTTTTGGATTACCAAAATGAGTGGGTTTATGCACGGGATTTGCCGCTTGATAGTAATGACAAGCGGTTGGTTGCAAAGCCTGTTGTTTTGTATGCACTGACTGTAGAGCCGCATCACACGTTTTATGTTACAGAATCTGATATTTGTGTACACAATGTTTTTCATGCAGTTTTAATGTATCCAGCAGTAGTAAATAGTGTTGTGCCAATTGTCCGTGGATGCATAGCTGCAGGATGTTGCATAAAAGTTTTTTGTTCATGGATAAAATCGTTAATGGGATGTGGAACGGCCGCATTAAAAGGACCAGAATTGCGATCATTGCCTGCATGTTTACCTGAGCATGAGATGCAAAGACGATCAATGGGGTGCTTGCAAGAACCAGTGTGGCCTGGATATGGATGTGGGAATGATCTTTAAGATCAAGGATACTTTTATTCGCCAAGTTGTGGGTATTTGGGTCATGCTTCAGAATACGGTTCTGTTCCGTCACCGCCACAAAAAGATGATGATTCAGCGTTAAAGTGTGCAAAAAATAGAAATGAAAAAAAGCCCAAAGGGTTTGATCCAAAAAAGAACGCCAAAGAGCAGCAAGCGCAAAAACAAGAACGCAAAAGGGTGCGCAATAGTATTATCAAAGCTGATAACATGCGTGATTTTCTTGAAAATACAGAGTTTGGTCGCGAGATTGCGCCGTACCTTGAAAAGACGCCGTTTGTTGAGGGTGGCTGTCCGGTGTATCGAGTTATAAAAGATATTCCCAAATATGGTTTGCAAGAAGGTTGGATATTGTATCTTGATTTAGAGCATAAAGATCATTTGGAAGTCTTTGATGATAAGCCAAGACCTCGATCTGTAAGGAACCTAGATGGCTCAATAAATGAGAAGAAAACAGAAGCTGCAAAAAATAGAACAGTAAAGAGTTTAAAATGATACAGCAAATGCAAAAGATTATAGATCTGTTTTTTATCATAAATAAAAATTCAAAAAGGCAGGCAATTTCTATGTTGTGTCTTGAAAAAATAAAAAATAGATTTGAAAAAATGCGATATGATATATGGGTATTTTCGCAGGTAATGGATGAAAAATGTACAAAAAATAATTGGATTGCAATACAAGAAGGAGTTTTAGATCTTTCATCTGGATTGTTAACTTTTACTCGATTAATAAATGTGCTATTGAGTAAAGAGCAATTTGAAATTTATGAAAACAATAAAGAGGTTCAAGATAAGGCTAAAAAAGTAGCCAAAAAAAATATTGCAAAATTACTTCTGCGATCTCTTGTTCTTATAAAAAAAGAGTTTATAAAAGAGGGGTCTTTAAAAAGACGTGCATGTGAAATACAGCGTGGGAAAGAAGAGATAGAAGAGTTAAAAATTGTTTTGCAACAATTGGATGCATATCTTAATTTTATACAAAATCATATGCCGTCAACGCAAAAAGAGATCAGGGTTTTTATAGATACAATAGTTTTATTTTTTAATTGTATTGCATGTCATGTTGGCTTTTTAGTGTGGCTTGCGGATTTCTGGGTTAATTGTCGTTTTTTGCAATTGCATGATGAATAAAAAAAAAAAAGTGTATAATTTTTTAATGAGCATATATAACAAGGCTCATAAAAAGGATAACAAATGATTGCTGAATTAAAAAAGATAGTTGTTGTTTTTGAAAAAGCGCTGGTTCAAGATAAAAAAAAGTATGTTTCACCCACCTGTTTGCGCGTGATTAAAAGTTATGTTGCAGAAGAAGCGTTTAATTTGTATCGCCTCAATAAGGGGATCAAAGCGGTTGAGGTGGCTGTGCGCAAAAAAGAGGCACTTTCTGCGCTGACTGATAAATTGATGCGATATAATTCATTTGTAGCCGAATCAGTTTGGAACTTTAATCGTTTTTCTGGAGAGCTTGTTGATTCGCAAGAAGTGTATGATTTTGATGCAATTGATACGCTCAAATATGCAAAAGAGATACAAGAAGGTGAGCAGTATGATTTTATTACGCTTTTTGATCAGCTAATTCAATTATATGAGTTTGTTAATAAACAAGCAGAATCTGAAGTTATGCCAAAATGTGAAATTGCGCGCGCAAAAAGATATTTTGTGCATCTTGAAGGAGTGTATAAAAAGCTGCATGATTTTTTAAAAACAGTGGATTTGTCTATAAAATTAACCAAGCAAGAACTAAAAAGCTTTTTAAAAACGGTACGTGCGCTGCTTGATGAAGTTGTTGATTGTGGTTTTGGCATAACGCATATAACCGTATTGTTGCACAATCGATGTACTTTGTATCAAGCAGAGCAACAGTTGGCGGTAGTGCTTAAAGATATTTATGCAACACAGGGTAAGATATAAATAG
>CAYTRW010000013.1:22002-33915 GCA_964440325.1 uncultured Pseudomonadota bacterium | reverse complement strand
CGCCCGGCACGGTGCCGGCGGGGACGGCGGCGACGACGCGAGCCGCGCGCTTCGGAGCGACGTACCCGGGCGCGTGCACGCGGCACGTCTCCGCGCCATCGAGCGCCGAGCGCCGGCACTGCGTCCCGCGGGGCGACCGGTGCGAGCACTGAGCGGTCAAGCGCGCACCGCCCGGAGCTTCGACGTCGGCGCGGGCACCTCGGCCGCGCGAGCGAGCGACACGCGCAGCGCGTCCGCGGCGAACGCGAGGCCTTCGAGGTGCTCACCGACGCTCCGCGCCTCGGACGGGTCGACGCGACCGTCTTCGAGCGCGGCGAAGGCAGCGTCGACCGCCGACGTGGCGCGCCGAAGGAGCGCGCGTGCCGTGGTCACGTCGAGCGCCTCGCCCGCGCTCGGCGCCGTGCGGGCCTGCAGCTCGCCGCGCCCGAGATAGTCCATGAGGTCGCGGCGGGCGGCCAGCGGGAGGGCGCTCGCATCCGCGATCGAGAGGTTCTTCTCGGCGCTCGGGTCGCGCCACGCGCTCACGTGCTGCGCGCTCGCACCGGTCTCCGCGGCAATCGCAACGGCGGTCAGCCCGTGCGCGTCGAAGATGCGCCCCACCTCTCGCGAGGTCTCCGCCTGCCGCTCGACGCGCTGCATTTTGGCCCTGATCGCGCGCTCGGGTTCGTTCCGTTCCATCGACACACCTCCCGTCCGCGCCCCTCGCGCGGCATGTTCACGACGTGGAAAGGACTTCAGGCAGCGCGACTCGAGACGGCGCCGCATCGACGCCAGTCCTCGACGCGGATCGGCCCCGACTCCCATTCGGCCGTGAGCGCCTCGAACGCGAGCGCAGCGGCCATGCCGGCGGAGCGCTTGCCGTTGACGATCTTGTTGACCGTCGACGCGTGAAGGCTCGCGGCCCTGGCAAGCTGCGAGACGGTCCAGTTCTTCGCGCGCATGAAGCGCTTCAAGCGCATGCGGGGCCCGGGGCGGCTGGTCATTGCTCGCCAGTTGTGGCACGTGCCACGGACCGAAGTCAAGGCACGCGCCACAACATTTTGTGGCATCTGTCACGCGTGGACCTCGCCGACGAGCGTTTTCGCCTACTGATCACGCAGATTTGTGAAGATCAGCGCATCGACCCGAAGGCGTACGGGTCGACCTCGAAGATCGCGCGAGCGCTCGGGCTGCATCCGTCGACTATCCAGAAGTTCTTGGACGAGACGCGCGGCGCCGGGGAAGAGGCGCGGGACAAAGCCGCGCGCGCGCTCGGCCTCGACCCCAGTTTCTTCAAGGCGGCGTCGCTCGCGGGCCGGCCACGCTATACCGACTGGCAGGGGACGCGGCTCGAGCGCTTCACGCACGAGATGCCAGGAATGTCGCGGCGTTCTTTGACGCGCCAGAGCATGCACATCTCGCGCGCTTCAGGGCCGCCGTGAACGCCGAGCTCCATTCGCAAACGGGGGATGTTCCGCCGTCGCGCGTCCGTAAGTACGTGGCGATTCTGCTAGACGAAGAGGAGGCAGGCGCTCGTCAGTTCGCGACCGCCGAGCCACCGAAGAGGCGATCATGATGAAGACCATCCTGTGTGTCTCCGCGCTCGCCGTTGCCGGATGCTCGACGCCTACGACGGTCGGGACCGACGCGGGCCCTACGTCGGACGCAAACTACGACGGCGGGATCCATCCGGTGCTCTGCGAAGAAGCGGGATCGACGCCGTCGTGCGAAGGATCGTACCGCGTCGCGTGTGGTCAGAACCCGCATTGGGAGCTCGATCCCGTCGATGGGCACTGCATCCTCGTCTCGGACACGGTCCCCGCGTGCCCTGGCGGATTCGGCGTCGCGCCTCCGTGCGCGGTATGCGTCGCACCCGCGCTCGCTTGTCCGGACTGAGCGTCAGTCGCCGCGGAGCGCGCGCGTCCCCCTCCTCGTGGACCACGAGGCGTGGGAGGGCATCGCGCTCGAAGTGCATCGCCGGCACGGATTCGCCGAGAGCGTCGACGCATTCGATCTCGCGGAAGAGCTGCGCCTACGGATCGAGTGGGCGCCCATCGCGCACGCGGAGCGATTCGGTCGCCTGATCACCTTGCCGGCGCGGGCGGTGCGCACGGTGCCCCACGACGTTCAAGAAGCGCTGGCTCACGAATGCGGGCACGTCCTCTTGGATGAGCACGGGGAGATGCAGAGCGAGCGCGCGGCCTGGTACCTCGGCGCGGCGCTCATGGTGCCTCGCGCGCCGCTCGATCGGAGGCTGCGACGCGGATGGGATCTCGAGGGGCTCTTGACGCTGCATCCGAACGTGACCGCCGAGCTGCTCGCGCGGCGCATCGTGGAAGTGCGCCGATGGGCCGCGTCGCTCGCGGTGTACGACGAGAGGCGAGGCTTCCGATACCGCACCGGTAGGGCGACGCCGCATCCCGCGGAGCGCCGACTCGTGCGTGAGGCGCTCGAGAGCGGATCCCCGGCGCGCCTCGATGCGCTATCCGGCGCGTGGCCCGTTGTCGAGCGCGGGCGCCGCCGCGTCCTTCTTCTCGCCTCCTACTGACTCCGCGATCTGCTTCAGGCGCTTCTCCACCTCGGACATGAACGTCAGCACGCGGATCAGCAGGAAGAGGTTGAAGATCGCGACGAAGATCCCAGCGAACAAGGCGACGGCGAATGAGGTGTCCGAGTCCACGCCGGAGACGTTCTCACAGAAAGTTGTGGCAGGTGCCTTGACCTAATATGTGGCGCGTGCCACAACCCCTCCACCGGCGGCGCTTGCTGCCGAGGAGGGTCGAATGGGCGAAGGCAACGGCGAGGCGCTCCCGGAGACGGTCACGATCGGAGGGGTCGTCTTCATGCGGACCGGCCCGAACTGGTACTCGGCCGGGGATAGCTACGCGTTCCGGTACGCGACCGACTTCTCGGTCGAGCGCGTTCGCGGGCAGTGGGCCTGCGGCATACGGCTCGGTACCGGCACGTTCGGCGGCGTCGAGCCCACGCTCGAGAAGCTCGACGAGGTCGTGAGCGAGCAGCTCCGCTCGACGCTCCTTCCGCTCGTCGACCTGCTGCTTCGCCGCGCCAACTCCGCGCGCCTGCACGGCGACAACGCGCAGGCCGACGCGCTCATGCACGAGCTCGAGGCCGTGGCGATGCGCATCCCGCTCGCGTCGAACGCCGTCGTGGTCGACGAGGACACGCGCCGAGCGCTGCCCGACGCGTGCGACGTCGACGAGCCCGCGGTCGGCGACGCGTTCTCGGCCGCGTACGAGGCGCGCGAGCGCGTCGACGACGACCGCTCTCCGACGGGCGCGGACGTGTTCACCGGGGTCGCGTCGTGAAGCCGTCGCCGATCCTCGAGTGCCTGCGCGCCAACCAGCGCGCCCGCCGCGAGGCCCGGGCGTCGGCCGCGCGCCGCGGCGTGGTCGCGGTGATCCGGACGCAGCGCCTCACCGGCGTCGACGCGTGGCGCGCGCTTGCGGCGCGCGCGCCGGAGCTTCTTCGGAGCGGCCGGTGAGCGAGGAGAATCGGGACGAGCGCGAGCGCGCGCCCGTGATCGTGGAGGCGCGCGCGGGCGACGAGATCCGCCCGCCCGATCCGGAGTGGGGCTCGAGGTGCACGCGCTACTCGTCGGCGCGGTGCGGGTGTTGGGCCTGCGAGGACGACCGCTTCGGAGGGCCAGACGAATGACGCCCGACGACGAGCACGGCGAGTGGTCGCCGGACTTCGCGGGCCTCCACCTGCCCGACGAGCGCGCGCCGCGAGAGCTCGCGGACCCGATGCCGGCGCCGACGAGCTACCTGCATCGGTCCGGGCACTCGCATCACCTCGGGGGAGAGGCTGCCCCGAGCGCGCCGACCATCCCGCACGCGAGCTACCTCGGCGCGTCGGACATCGGCGCGATCCTCGGGCTCGACCCGATGCGCACGGCGCTCGACGTGTGGGCCGAGAAGACCGGCCGCGTCGTGACCGAGACGAGCGACGAGATCGAGGCCGGCAACGATCACGAGGCTGGCGTCGTCGCGGGCGCGCGGCGTCGGCTGCGTCGCGCGGGCATCGCCGATCGCGTGGACTACCCGGGGCCGGGGACGATCGTTGTCTTCGACGTGGAGCCGCCCATGACGCCGATACCCGGCTTCGGGAGCGTGATCGACGGAGACGCTTTCGAGGCATGGAAGGCCTCGACGTTCCAGCGCGGGGCGACGCTCGACGCGGTTCCGCACCATCGCGACCACGGGCCGTGCGTGCTCGAGGCGAAGCTCGTAGGCGCCGGCATGGCGGGCGCGTGGGGCCCCGAGCCCGCGGGCGCCGAGGGCATCCCGGCGCGCACGTTCGTGCAGGTGCACTGGCAGACGCACCACGCGCGCGAGCGCTTCGGGTGGGCCGCGCCCGTCGCCTTCGTCGCCGCGGACATCGCCGGCACGGACCGGCGCCTCTACGAGATCCCGATCGATGACGCCGTGATCGGCGAGCTGCTCTCCGCGGCCCGCGCATGGTGGCGCCGGCACGTGATCGAGGGCGAGATGCCGGAGCCCACGGAGCGCGACGTGGACACGCTCGGCCGCATCTTCCCAGAGGCGAAGCGCCCGCTCTCGCCCTTCGTCCCGCTCGAGATTCGCGAGCGCGCCGAGGAGTACGCCGCCGCGCGCGAGGTGACGATGCACATGCGCCGCGAGCTCGCGCGCTACGAGGCCCGGCTTCTCGCCGCGCTCGGAGAGGCCGAGGGGTACCGGTGGCACGGCGGCAAGGTGACGTGGCGCAACGCGAGCGACGGATCGCGGCGGCTGCACGTGAGGATCTGGCAACCGAGCTCGTAGCTCGCGAGCTGGGGCGGCGCCGACGGGGCGGGGATGGTCCCCGCATGTCCAGCGCCCGACGACGACGCCCCGGCTCGCGCGTGACGCGCACGAAGGAGATCGAGATGACGATGAAGATCCAGCTGCTCAACCCCAGCACCGAGAAGACCGCGATCGTGAAGGTGCTCGACGGGCTCCCCGGCGGAGGCCAGACGCTCGCGTCCAAGCACGAGCTCCCGCCCGGCGGAGAGCTCGAGGTCGAGATCCACTTCGGGCGCGAGCTGCGCGTCTACGAGCGCGAGGAAGTCGCGACCGCGACGAAGCCGGACGCGGAGACGAAGAGCGAGGCGACGGCGCCGGGCTGACGGCGCACGCGGGCTCGGCCCCGCGTGCTGCTCTCGACGGGGGCCGCCCCCTTCTCCCCTCCGGAGGGGTCCCGTCGAGAGCAGCACGGAGGATCGAACCATGCTTATCCGGTTGTCACCCAAGGTGAATGTATGAACGGCCTACGACCATTTTTCACCTATTACGGCGGGAAGTGGCGTGCTGCGCCGCACTATCCCGCTCCGGCGTACAGGACGATCGTGGAGCCCTTCGCAGGTAGCGCGGGCTATTCGTTGCGGCATTTCGACCGAGACGTGATCTTGATCGAGAAAGACGCGAGGATTGCAGCGCTCTGGCGCTACCTCATTCGGGCCAAGCCTGCGGAGATCGCAGCGCTCCCGAACGTGCCGCTAGGCGGCAGCACGGATGATATCCGCGCTGCGGAAGAAGCAAAGACGCTGATCGGATTCTGGCTCAACAAGGGTGCCGCGCAGCCGTGCAAGCGCCCGAGTGCGTGGATGCGCAGCGGTGTCTCGAAAGGTTGGTGGGGGCCGGAAGTGCGCGAGCGTTTAGCTTCGCAGGTCACCAAGATCGCACACTGGAAGGTGGTCGAGGGGGACTACACGAGCGCGAGCGCGATCACCGCGACGTGGTTCGTAGACCCGCCATACCAGCAAGCCGGTCGGTTGTACCGGCACGGCAGCAAGGATATCGACTACGACGCGCTGGCGCGCTGGTGCCGCGAACTGTGGGGACAGAAGATCGTGTGTGAGAACGTGGGAGCAACATGGCTTCCGTTCGAGCCGTTTCGTGTGACGAAGTCCACATCTGGCCCTCGCGGAAAGGGTCGTTCCGCCGAGGCGGTGTGGCTTGGGTGATAACCGGATAAGCATGGATCGAACCATGACGAACGACGGACAGATCGAACGAGTGAGCGCCGGACAGACGGCAACGAATGGGGCGGCGGGCGTGTCGCTCGCGAAGAGCGGCGAGACCAGCTCGCTCGCGATGGCCGAGGCCGCGAAGGCGAACGTGCTCGCTCGCTTCTACCAGGCGCGCACGATGCCGCGAGACACGCTCGACGTGCGCGTGCGCGTGCTGAAGGAGTGCGAGCGCCCGCGGCTCGCGGAGCTCGCGGTCTACGAGCTGCCACGCGGCCGCAAGCCGGACGGGACGCCGAACTTCATCACCGGCCCGAGCATCCGCCTCGCCGAGGCGTTCCTTCGCACCTGGGGCAACCTCCACGTCGAGGCGCCGGTCGTCTACGAGGATGCCGAGAAGCGGATCATCACGGTGACCGTCACCGACCTCGAGACGAACGCCACGCTCTCCGACGGCATCATCGTCGAGAAGGTCGTCGAGCGACGGAGCCCGAAGGACAAGAACGACATCATCGGCCAGCGCTTGAACAGCGAGGGAAAGCCGGTGTACCTCGTTCGCGCGAACGAGACCGATCTGCTCGCGAAGCAGAACGCGCTCAAGTCGAAGTCGATCCGCACGCTCGTGCTCCGGCTGATCCCGGGTGACCTCGTGGACGAGGCGATGGAGCGCGCGAACGAGACGTACCGGAAGGGCGTGAAGGACGACCCGACGCGCGCGCTCGCCCGGATCGTCGATGCCTTCGCCGACCTGAACGTGCTCCCGAGCTCGCTCGCCGAGGCGCTCGGGCACCCGCTCGAGCGATGCACGCCCGCGGAGATCGAGCGGCTGCGGGGTTGGTACTCCGCGATCAAGAACGGCGACGCGACGGTCGACGAGATCATCGCGAAGGCGAAGCCGTCCGACGCGGCGCCGACGACCGATGAAGCGCCAGCGACCAGCGCGGCCTCGCGCGTGAAGGCCGCTGCCGCGAAGGTGGCCAAGCCAGCCGCCGATGCGCCCGCCGACGACGCCGAAGCAAAGCGCCGTGCCGACGCGCGCGCTCGCGGCGAAGACCCGGACGCCTGACCTCTGCGCGGCCCGTCCGCGCGCTGCTCTCGACCTCGACACGCGTGCCGCTGGTGGTGCGCTGGTCGGGCCGTCGATGGCGGCGCGGAGACGAGACGACGATGCCGAAGACAACGAAGGACCCGCGCGTCACGCGCCGCCACGTCGAGCGGTGGCTCGCGCTCGAGTGCGTCAATGAAGCGCGCGCCTTGGCCGACATGGCGACCGACGTGCACTGCGTGCGTGAACGCCAGGTGAAGCAGGCAGGACGGGCGCGAGCGATCGCCGAACTGCTCTCGACGTTCCTGCATGGAGGCGATCGGTGATCGTCGACCTCTTCGCCGGTGGCGGCGGCGCCTCCGAGGGCATCCGTCTCGCGCTTGGCCGCGATCCCGACGTCGCCGTCAACCACAGCGCCGAGGCGATCGCGATGCACCTCGCGAATCACCCGCGCACGCGGCACTTCATCGAGGACGTGTTCGACGTGAACCCGCGCCGCGTGTGCGGCGACGAGCCCGTCGAGCTCCTGTGGATGTCGCCGGACTGCACGCACTTCTCGCGCGCCAAGGGCGGCAAGCCGCGGAGCAAGGGCACGCGCTCGCTCGCGTGGGTCGCCGTCCGTTGGGCGGCCGAGGTGCGCCCGGCCGTCATCGCGCTCGAGAACGTGGAAGAGTTCGCGACCTGGGGCCCGCTCGACGACGACGGGCAGCCGATCGAACACCAGGCAGGCGAGACGTTCGCCGAATGGCTCCGCGCGCTCCACGCGCTCGGCTACGTCACCGAGCATCGGGTGCTCGTGGCGGCCGACTACGGCGCGCCCACGACGCGGAAGCGGCTCTTCTTGATCGCTCGCTGCGATGGGCAGCCGATCACGTGGCCGGAGCCGACGCACGGCAAGGGGCGCGCGCACGCGTGGCGCACGGCCGCGGAGATCGTCGACTGGTCTCTGCCGTGCCCGAGCATCTTCGACCGCGCGAAGCCGCTCGCGGACGCGACGCTCCGCCGCATCGCCACCGGCGTGCGCCGGTACGTGCTCGAGGCGGCGCGTCCGTTCATCGCGCCGGTCACACACCCGCGGGACGCGCGCGTGCACAGCATCGACGAGCCGGTCCGCACGGTGACGGCGGCCAACCGCGGCGAGCTCGCGCTCGTCGCGCCGACGCTGATCCAGACGAGCTACGGCGAGCGCGAGGGCCAGGCGCCGCGCGTGCTCGACCTGCACAAGCCGCTCGGCACCGTGGTCGCGGGCGGCCAGAAGCACGGGCTCGTCGCGGCGTTCCTCACACGAAACTACAGCGCGGCGCCCGGGCGCGAGGGCACGATGTCGAGGTCCGCCGAGCTTCCGCTCGCGACGGTGACCACGCAGGACCACAACGCGCTGATCACGGCGAGTCTCGACGGGCGCGACCGTCGAGATCAGGTCCGCGCGTTCCTGCTCGCGTACTACGGCGGCGAGCGCACCGAGCAGCGTCAGTCGTCGCTCTTCGATCCGGTGCACACGATCACGACGGCGCGCCGCTTCGGCGTCGTGACGGTGCACGGCGCCGAGTACGAGATCGCGGACATCGGGATGCGCATGCTCTCACCGCGCGAGCTCTTCCGAGCGCAGGGCTTCGGCGACCACTACGTGCTCGACCTCGAGCACGCGGGCCGCCCGCTCACGAAGACGGCGCAGATCGCGCTCGCGGGGAACAGCGTGTGCCCGCCCATCGCGGCGGCGATCGTGCGCGCGAACGTCGGCGCGCGAGAGGCGGTGGCAGCGTGACCGAACGACCGATCCTGTTCTCGGGCCCGATGGTGCGCGCGATCCTCGCGGGCCAGAAGACGCAGACGCGGCGCGTGTGCACGCCCGACTGGCTGCGATGCCTCGACCCCAGCGACGCGACCGATCGGGCGTGCGCAATCGCGCAGTGCCCCTACGGGTACCCGGGCGATCGGCTCTGGGTGCGCGAGACGTTCGCGTCGTTCTACGGGTCGAGCGTGCCCATCAAGCCGTCGGACGCGAGCTACGTGGTCTTGCGCGATGGGGGTCAGGTGCTCCGCGACCGCAGCTACCGCCCGCCGCTCGCGAGCTACGCGCCACGAGCCTTCGACGGCATCCGGTGGCGCCCGTCTATCCACATGCCGCGCTGGGCATCGCGCATCGATCTCGCGGTCGAGAGCGTGCGCCTCGAGCGCCTGCAAGCGATCACCGAGGACGACGCGCGCGCCGAAGGAGTCGAGGCCCTGGGTGCTCGCCAGGACTTCCGCGGAGCGTTCATTTCGCTCTGGGAGTCGATCAACGGCGAGCGCGCGCCGTGGGAGTCCGATCCCTGGGTGTGGGTCGTCTCGTTCAGCGTCGCGGCGGTGTCGCGATGACGCTCTCCATCTGCCCCGCCTGCCGCGTCGGCCTCGAGCGCTGCCTCGTGTGCGGCGGCGCGCGCCACGTGTGGACGCTCGACGCTGCCGAGCGCCGCGAGGTCTGGCGCGCGACCTACGCCTCCGCGTTCGCGAGCGCGCTGCACCGCGGCTGCCACGGGCTGCCCGGGCTCGACGGGACGATCGACGCGCGCCCGTGGGCGGACCGGACGGCCCGAGAGGCCGCGGAGGCAGCGGTGCGTGCGCTGACGGAGTGGCCGATGCCGACGTGCGAGAGGAGCGAGTGATGGCTGCCTACGACGAGCCACCGAGCGCGTACGCGCGGCGCGCGCAGGCCGAGCGCGACGAGGAAGCGCGCGCGAAGAAGGAGCGGCCTCACGCTAGGGCGCGCGCGTCGCTCTTCGACTTCGTGGTCGACGTCTCCGGCCCGATAGATAGCGAGGCGATAGCCGAGCTACTACGCGCGTTCGCGTTCGCCGCCGAGCAACGCGTCGCCGAGGCCCGGAGGCGAGCCCCGCCGCCTCCCCCGCCTCCCCCGAGGCCAGCGCCAGCCGGATGGCGATCGGCGCTCGGCTTCCCCGAGAGCGCGCGCCCCACGTTCGCGGAAGCGAAGGCCGCGTATCGCGCGAAGATGCTCGACGCGCACCCGGACCGCGGCGGCTCTGACGCAGCGGCGACCGCGCTGAACCTCGCGTGGGAGCGGGCGCGGCGGGAGCTTGGGCGATGAGCGACATCGAGTGGACGGACGCGACGTGGAACCCCCTCGTCGGATGCTCGCGCGTCTCTCCGGGCTGCGAGCACTGCTACGCCGAGCGCTTCGTGCATCGTGGGCTCTCCGAGCAGCATCGCGGGCTGACGGTGCTCGGGAAGGGCACGAAGGGTCCGCGCTGGACCGGCGAGGTGCGCCTCGTCGAGAGCCGGCTCGCCGAGCCGCTGCACTGGCGGAAGCCGAAGCGCGTCTTCGTGAATAGCCTCTCGGACCTCTTCCACGACGCGCTGAAGCTCGACGACGTAGCGCGCGTGTTCGCGGTGATGGCTGAGGCTCGGCACCACACGTTCCAGGTGCTCACAAAGCGTCCGAAGCGCATGCACGCGCTGTTGAAGTCGGAGGCGTTCTGGGTGGCGGTGGACGAGGCGTGGTGCTCGATGTTCTCCGGCACACGGACCGCAGAGGAGCACGACGCGATCGCGAACGTCCTTCTCGCGGACGGGCAGCTCCCGAACGTCTGGCTCGGCGTCACGGCCGAGGACCAGCAGCGCGCCGACGAGCGCATCCCGCTCCTGCTCGACACGCCCGCGGCCGTGCGGTTCGTGTCGTACGAGCCCGCGCTCGGGCCGGTCGACTTCAAGAACATCGCGAGCGCGCGCGACGAGATGATGCTCCCGCTCGCCGGGCTCACCTGGAGCGTCCGATTCACCGAACCGCCGCGCGTCATCCGGACGCACGCGAAGCTCGACTGGGTGATCGTCGGCGGCGAGAGCGGCCCAGGCGCGCGTCCGTTCGATCTCGCGTGGGCCCGCTCCGCAGTCGAGCAGTGCCGCGAGGCGGGCGTCCCGGTGTTCGTGAAGCAGCTCGGGGCGAAGCCGATGATTTCGGCGACACCCCTCGCGGCGCCGCAGTCGGCCGAGTCCATCGCTCGACACGGAGAGTACGACCCCGATCCGTGGACGCTCACGCTCACGCACCGCAAGGGCGCCGACCCGGCCGAGTGGCCAGAGGAGCTGCGCGTGCGGGAGTTCCCGCGGTGACGGCCGCGCGCAGCCTCCTCGCCTCGCTCCTCGACACGCGCGAGGTGGCCGAGATCCTGCGGTGCACGCCGGCGAACGTGCGCCGCCTCATCGCCGACGAGAAGCTCGAGCCCGACGGGCGGGGCGCGCGCGGCATCGCTCTTTTCATGCCCAGCACGATCGAGGCGTACGTTCGGAGGAACCATGGCGAAGGCGACATCGGTGCGCGGCGTGAAGAAGCGGTCGGACGGCCGCTACAACGTGCGCGTCACGTTCATCGACCCGAAGAGCGGGAAGGAACGGAACCGGGTGCGCATCGTCGAGGCGACGAGCGTGCAGGACGCAGCGAAGCAGCGCATCGAGCTCCGAGAGCGCGAGCTCGCGGCGAGGCAGCCGCGCGCGAGACAGCGGCAACGGCTCGGCGCTTCCGCGATCTCGTGGCTCAGGGCCAAAGGCCCGTCGCTGAAGGCGAGCACGCGCGCGATGTAGAGCACGCACAGCACCGACTGGTCCGAGGTCGAGCGCTGGTCGGACGACTGTGTCCGCCAGCTCGTCGGGGCGCCGCCGCACGCCACCGTCCGCCGCATCCAAGGGCGCCGCTACTACGACGTCCCGCAGGGGCGCGCCGTGGTCGAATGGTGGGACGAGGCGCCCCCGCTCGACCCCGAAGCGCGCGCGATCCGGGACGAGCTGCGGCGCGAGGGGTGGCTCGTCCCCGACGGGCCGGTTTCGCTGCGGGACGCTGGGCGCTTCTACGTGTCCGCCTTCGACGCATCTGGCACGACGCTGCACGGGATCGGATCGAGCGCGCTCGAGG
>CAYTRW010000013.1:0-21902 GCA_964440325.1 uncultured Pseudomonadota bacterium | reverse complement strand
CCTTGAAGGCGCGTGGCATCGGTCCTGTGCGCGGTCCGATCCCCGCGAAGCGCTAGGCAGCGACCGACGTGGCCCACGTCTCGAGCGCCCACGGTCGCAGCACGTCGCACTCGTCGCTCGACGTCGACCGCGCGGACCACACGCCGTGGCGCCCTGTGCGGCGCGCCTGCGCACGGCAGCGCTCGAGGTCGAGACGCACCTCGTCGAGCGTGCGCGGGTCGCCGGCGCGGTCGAACGTCCCCGTGATGCACACGGTGTCGGGCCAGCGCGAGAGCACCTCGTCGAGCGTGTCCGTGGACGTCTGCTGCTCAAGCTGCAGCCAGAGCTGCCTGCCTCGCGCATCGAGGCGCCGGAGCTCGACGCGCGTGCTCGTGATCGATGCGTCCGGCTCGGCCTCGAGCACCTCGTCGAGAGCGGCCTGCGTCCAGTGCACGACGCGCCCGTCGATCGCCTTGGGCTCGACGTCCCACTGCGCCGCGGCCCCGGTCGCCTCCCGGCACTCTCGCAGGTGGCGCTTCGAGCGCGAGAGCGGTCCGAGCACGCTCGGGAACGAGACCAGAATGGCAGACATGCTCGCGCGCGCGAGATGGGCGCACACGCGCTCGATGCGGTCGACGGGCTGCCTGAGGCCCTCGACGCTCTCGATCATCGGGAGGGCGCCCACGGCGCCGCATCGCTTCAGCTTCGCCATGGCGTCGCTCTGCGCGCCGTAGCGGTCGATGTCGACCACGTCCCGGGAGCCGAGGTAGATCCACAGGCCGTCGGGCGTCCGCGGCGGCATCGTAGGGTGCTCGCTCACCGGTCGACCTTGATTTCGCGCGTGTCTTCCTCCGCGCGCGCAACGCGCTGCGCGTGGTCGACGACCGACGCGGGCGCGTCTCCGAGCGTGATCGCGGTGTGGGACGCGAGCCGCACGATCGCGGCGCGCTCCTCGTCGGTCACCATCGGCGACGCGGCGAGCCGGTGCGCGACCGCCACGTCGGCGACCGAGACGCGCGTCGACGCGGCCGCCTGTTCCGCGAGGATGCGCGCGTGTCGAGCCGCATCCTCTGCCGCCATGCCGGCAAGCGGGTCCGGGCCGAGCGCGCGCCGGGCCGCCGCGATGGCCTGTTCCGGCGTGACGCGTCCTGCCTCGAAGTCGCGGACGATGCCCACGAGCTGCGCGGCGAGGTCGATCCCGGCGGTGAGCGGGTCGAGGCTCACGACGACGCGCCGCCAAGCAACGCGACGACGGCCGGCGGCAGATCGGGCAGCGGCACGCCCACGCCTCGGAGAGCCTCCGCGAGCGCGTTCCATCCGCGGGCGAGGCGCGTCACGGCGACGAAGAGCGCACCGAGCACGTCGCCGTCATCAGCCCCCGCGGCACGGGCCACGTCGAGCGCTTCGATCCACGTCGAGAGCGCGGCGCGCGCCGACTCGTACGCGGCGACGGCCGGCGCCCACGCGCTCGCCGTCGCCGTTTCGCAGTCGACGTCGTGGCAGGCGTCGAGAGCGGCCGCGCGCTCGTCGTGGATCTCCTGGCCGGCGCCGCCGAGGCCCACGCCGACGATGGTAGCCGCGCGCGCCTGCGCCGTGAGCGCGGAGGCGCCGCACCCGGATGCGATCACGCCGAGGCCGAGCCAGACGACGAGCAGCATGCTCCCGCGCTGCACGATGTCGGGGATCCCGTCGCCGTCCTTGTCGGCGAAGAGCTTGGGGAGCAGCGCCATCACGAGCGCGCCCACCGCGCCCGCGGCGCCCTGCACCCAGTGCAGCGAGCCCTCGGACATGCCGAGCTGATCGCCCCACGCGGCCAGCGCCGCGATCCCGAGCACGAGCACCACGAGCGCCGCCGCCGTTCCCTTGTTGATCTTCATCGGTCCTCGCTCCTTTCCATCAATCGATCGATCTGCGCCTCGATGCGCACGAGCCGCTGCTGCACGTCCTCGAGGCGCGCGCGGTCCGCGGCGGCCTCGGCGTGCGCCGTCCACGCCGCCGTCGCGACGCCCGCGGCCGCGGTGCCGACGAACGCAATCGCGGCCATGAGCTGCCGCCAGCGGCGCCCGTTGAGTAGCTCGTGCGTGCCGACCTGCACGCGCAGACGGCGGATCTCGCGCATGGGGTCGCTCGGGTCGTCGGCCGCGATGGTCGCGATCCGGCCCGTGTCGCGCTCGTCGTCGAAGTCGGGGAGCGTGCTCATGTGCAGTCGAATCCGATCTCGCGCGAGGCCCACGCGCGCAGCTTCGTTTGATAGGCCGCGTCGTAGCCGGCGCGGTGCACGTGCCGGCTCATGCGCATCGAGCAGAACGAGCTCGACGCGTAGCCTTTGCCGTATTTCCAGTTGCCGTACGCGCTCGCGTACGCGCCCGCGACGACGGGGCCGGCGAGCCTCTTGCCGTTTGCGTCCACGGCTCGAATGAAGACGGCGCCGCCGGTGCGCCAGTATTCGATCCACGTGTCGAGCCCGCTCGTCACGTCGACGGAAACCTGCTTGTCGCCCGTGTCCCAGTTGAACAGACGTGCTTTCGGCTGGCCGCTCGAAAGCCAGAAGTTCACGGCCCACACGCCGTTCGTCTCACCCCAGGCCGTGTGCCCCTGATAGCCGTTCGCGCTCGTGTCCGTGATGGTCCCGGGGCGCACGATGAAGCCGCCCACGTACTCCCGGCCCGCGTCGAACGGGAACGAACCCGAGCCGCCGACGAGCACGTCGTCGACGCCATCGAGCACCGCCGATTCGCGCTGCCCGACAAGATCGGCCGCGAGCAGCCCACGCCCCGGACGCGACGCCTCGGAACCCGTCGTGTGTGCGCGCGCGGACGCGTCGCGCGACTGCCACGCCTGGATCCGCTGCGTCGTCGTGTCGAGCGAGTACTCGAGCAGCGTGCGGCCTCCCAAGTCGAGGAACTGGGCAGTCGACGCGTCGTCGTTCGGCCACCAATCGTCGGAGACCGAGCGACCTGCAGCAAGGAACGCGTTCCCCATGAGGTTCGCGACCTCGGCGGCCGAGAACGCGCGCGGCGCGTACCCCATGAAGAACAGGTGCCCGTCGTAGGGAGCCGACATCGTCGTCGTGCCCGCATGCCACGCGGCGCCCGCGAAGAGGTTGATCAGCTGCTGCACGCCGGGCGTCCAGCCGCTGGCGATCGAGTCGACCGCCTGCCCGTTGAAGTAGACGTCGACCGCGCCGCCGGGCTGGAACACAGAAACGATGCAGAAGAAGCGCGACTCGGGCGCAGTCGTGCTCGCCTTCCACGCCACGGCCGGCCCGTTGTACTCGGCGATCTTCGTCAGGAGCGTGCCAGGATAGCCGAGGAGATTCGTTGGCTCGGCCGCTCCGCCCGCGACGTTGCAGCCGAAGATCTCCTGCCGTTCGCTATAGCCGGTGGGCACGTCGAGGTTCGCGTACCCACACACGACGCGCGTCATCGCTGCGACGGTGCCGCTCCGAATCGTGCCGGCCCATTCGACGTATCCACCCTTGCCCCACGTCGGAGTCAGCGCCGCCAGACTCGTGCGGAAGAACGGCCCCGTGAGCTGCCCGAGGCGCATGACGGGCGCGAGCGGCTGCGTCGTCGCGCCGCCCGTCGGCGCGAGCGTGGGCGTCACGCCGCCCGGAGCGACGCTCGCGGGCCACCCGGTGAGAAACCCGCCCGAGTACGCCGCGCGGTTGCCGTCGTAGAAGACGTCCCACCCCATCGCCTGGACTGCGGCGAGCCCCACGAGCCCGCCGACGATCGAGGCGTCCTCTCCGCGCGCTACGTGCTCGGGCGACGCAATGCGCTCGAACATCGTGTCACCGCGATGCGACGCAGTAGGAGAGCGTGCCCCCGGGCGTCGAGAAGAAGCGCGCGATGCGGTTCTGCGGCGTCACCTTGAAGCGGAGGGTCGTGTTCGCGTTCAGCGGGAAGTCCGTGACGACTCCCGCGCCGGGGTCCGTCGCGCCGCTCTTGACGTAGAACGCGGCCGTGCAGGCGACGTAGATGTGGAATCCGCCGGAGGGCATCGGGTCCGACGCCGACAGACCGATCAACGCGCCGAGATCGATCGCCGCGCTCGACACGCCGGCAGCCAACACGACGTTGGTCGGAGTGCCCGGAAGGAGGACTTCGACGGCCTGCTCGGCGAACATCGATCCCGATCGTGCGCGGGAGGCCAGCGCGCGAAAATGCGCCAGCCATTGGCACACGTTCGCGGGCTACTCGTAGACGACCCACCCCTTCACGAGCGGCGTCCCCGCGCCGGCCGTGCGTCGCACCGAGATCTGCACGGTGTCCTCGCCGCTGCCCGGGAGCCCGTCGGCCGTCGAGAGGTCTTCGCACGTGAAGCTCTTCGTGACGGTGCCGATCCACGCTGGCGTCGTGCTGGTCACCGTCATCGCGCTCGACGTCGCTCCGGCCGCGTCCTTCACGCGCACCTCGCCCGTGGTCGCGCCGGCGGTGACGTACGCGTAGATGTCGATCGTGCACGTGCGCGTCGTGTCGCTCGCCTTGTCCTTCGACGGCGTGAGCGGGATCCCCGCGACGAGCATGTCCGTGAACGCGGCGCTCGTCGTGCCGAAGCCGGCCTCACACCAGCCAGCGACGAGCGTGCCGCGCTTCGTCGTGCACGCGGCCGTCAGCGTCGCGAGCGCCTTCGGGCCCGCGCTCGCATCCTCGAAGAACGGGCGCCGCGGCCCGTACGAGTCGAGCGCGAGCCCGAGATCCGTTCCGCCTCGAGCGAGCGCCGCGCGGGGCAGCTCCCAGCATCCGACGGACGTGAGCTCGTCCCCGACGACGCTCGTGGAGGTCGCCGTGATCTGCAGCTCCGTCACGCCGCTCGACTTCGAGCACGGTTCGATGTGGACGAAGTGCCCGTCGGGACCGTCCGAGTAGGCGGACGCGGAGGTCACGGACGCGGACGCGCCAGACGCCTTGATCGTGAGCGAGCCGAACGAGCTTCCAGACACGCGCCCGCGCCCGATCCACACGCGTGCGATCGCGAGGCCGGACTCGCGCACCTTGTAGCGCTGCGTGATCGGAGAGCCCGAGACGATCTTCGTTTTGCAGTAGTGCTCGGGGACGAGGACGCGCCCGCGAGCGCGAACCCAGTGCGCGAGGTTCGCGAGCTGCGACTGCGTCAGCGCGCGCACCGCGTCGCCGACTTGGATGTCGTGATAGTTGACGTCCGGGCGGCGCGTCGGGACGCGCCCATCGCTTGCGATCGGCATCTCTTACCCCACGTAGGCCGCGAGCCTCATCCCGTACAAGCGCCCGTGCTCGGCGCCGTGATCTCCGGCGCCCGCGCCGGTACACCAGACCTTCACGTAGAACTCGCACACGTCGACCGACGCGGGGACGCCCGACGTGTCATCGAGCGTCGATCGCCGCTGGATCATCGACTCGATCGTCGGCTGCGTGAGCGTAAGCACGCCGCTCGGAGACGGCGTCAGCCACGTCGGCGTGGTGCTCGTCGTCGCGGAGAAGTTGATGTACTCCCCCGCGGGCACGGCGGCGCCCTCGTAGAAGCCCGGGCCCGCGCCGACCTGCATCGAGAACGCGACCGCCACGGCGCCGCTGTCGGTCGCCGCGAGCAGACGCGCTCGGATCTTGTAGGCCCCCGTTCCGAAGATCGGGAGATGGTACGGACCGAACCTGCCGACGAGCCCGGGCTGATCCTGGTACGCGCCGCCGCGCGCGGGCGCCGCGACCCATTGCGTGTTCGTGCCGCCCGGGATCTTCGTGTAGTCCGGCGCGACCCACGCGAACATGACGCACGCCGCGCTCTCGTCCGCGCAGTGTAGGAGGTTGCTCGCGATGTGGTCGCGCTCGACGTACGTGTCGAGCGGCTCGTTCGCTCCGAGCTTCGCGGGGCTGAAGTCGAGGCGACCGCCTCTCGGACTGCGCGCGGTCATGCCGAAAGCACCCGCGCGGTGATCGCGCCGCTCGCGTACGCGATCTTAAGGCTCGCGTTCGCCACGTAGAAGAAGCGGCCGAGCCCGGTCGACGAGTCCTGTACCGTGGCCGACTGCGGGCGCACGCACCACTCTGACGCGCCCGGCGTCCACACTCCGACGAAGGTCACGCGCACGACGGTGGCGGACGTGATCGACGCGACCGCTCCGAGCACCTCGGTCGGCGTGGTCGAGTCGCCTTGCATGACGCGCACCGCGTCGCCCGGCGAGTACCAGCGAGCGATCGTGCTCTCGTCCGTGTACGACGCGAGGTCGACGGTCAGATCCCACGTGTTCCCGGAGATGTTCGATTGGCCGGTGATCCGGAACCCCGGCGCGTAGCCGGCGACGGGCTGCCCCGATCGAAGTAGCTCGATCGCGATGCGGCCCGTCGACGCGTCGAACGAGTGCCCGACGACGACGCAGAGCTCTCCGGACACGCCGAGCGTGCCGGCGAACGATGGCACCTTGCTCGAGGTGAGCGACACGACGTCGCCGAACTTGACGCCGAAGTAGCGCATCCCGACCTCGACCTGGATCGAGTCGTACTCGGTCCCGAAGAGCGAGAGCAGCGGGACGGCGATCTTCGCGACGTTCTCCACGGTCGCGAGCGCGTCGACCAAGACACCCTCTTCGCGCCCGGCGGGATAGCTGCGTTGCGCTACCTCGATGTCGATCGCGGCGCGGTTCGAGCTCGCCGCTTCGACGTCGTGAAACGTGACCGGCCCTCCCTGCCAGTCGTTCTCGGCCGGGTTCCATCCGGTCTTGTAGGTGACGGTCGAGACGATCCCATTCTTCCCGCGCTCGAAGCCGGGCCACCCGATCACGTCTCCTTCGTCGATGGTCCACGTCGCCGTGTCCGTCGACGTGCCGGCGCGTAGGCGGAGCCACTCGATCGCGCCGTTGTTCAAGCGCTGGTAGCAGCCGAGCGCCACGAGCTCGTTCTCGACCACCTCGCCCACCGTGAGATCGGCGAGCCCCACGAAGACGCGGTTGCTCGCGAGCGGGATGTCGCTCGACGCGACGAGGTCGGAGAGGTCGAGAGCGAGGATGTCGGCCGCCGTGATCAGCGGCATGCCTCCGATGCCGGAGAGCGTCGGGGACGCCGCGATCAGCGCTTGGCGGAAGTCCTCCACGGTCCCCGTGACGATGTTCGTCCCGAGCTTGATTCGCGTGCGAGGCGATAGCCGAAGGAGCACTGAGAACACGGAGAGGTACCCGGACGACGTGTTCACGGCCTCGACCGTCGCCGTGTTGTGGGGCGCATCGTCGGTCGGATCGGCCGCGTAGATCAGCGCGACGTGATCGGTCGTCGGGACGAGCCCGCCCGCGTAGTAGACGTGGTGAGGGTCTGCCGTCGCGTCGCTCGGCGCGATGCTGAACCAGCGCGCGTAGGCGTCCACGTACGGCTGGGCGTCGCTCGTCGGGAACGCGCCGACCGCGCCGCGCGGCGTCGGGCTCGTGCGCGCCATGATCCACACGTCGCCCGCCGCGGGCACCGTGCCCTCGTAGACGAGCCGGCCGCCCGTGCTCCCGTCGGCCTTGAACCATGTCGGCGTCGCGTGCGGGATCATCTCATCGACGTACGAGACCGATCCCGCGAGGCTAACCGATGCAGGCGAGCCCGCGCCGCTGCCGACGGTGTAGACGAGCTGCCATCCGACCGCGGGGACGTGCTGCGCGATGATCGAGCTTCCCGAGGACCACGACCACGAGCCCGAGACGGGCGACGCGATGGCGTTCGCGATCGCCGTGGTGAGCGCCGCCGCGAAGGCCTCGTCGGTCTCGTAGAAGCCCGTGAACTTCACGACCGCCGTGGCGGTGCTCGTGACGTTCGTGAGCACGAGGAGGAGCGGCGCGGTCGGAGGGTAGAAGATCCCGCGGATGCCGATCGGCTGCCCGTACTGTGCGCCGAAGCGCCCGTCGAGGATGCGCGTGATCGGGTCGAGCGTGAACGACCACACGCCCTTCGCGAAGCGGACTCCCGTCGTCGCGATGCCGCGATGCACGAGCGTTCCGTCTCCACTCGCCGCGTCGCCCTCGCCGTAGAAGTAGATCACGACCCGGCGCCCCTCGAGCGACTCGGGGACCTCGGTCACGCGTGGGTACGAGAGGCCCGTCCCGTCTGCCGCATAGTGCGCCTGCGCGGTCGTCCCCCAGATCCCGCGCGCCAGACCCGTGAACGTCGTCGCCGTCTTCCCGCTGTAGGAGATGGCCTCTGTCCCGACATGGAACACGCCGCTCGACGGCCAATCGCTCGTGTCGAAGACGGTCGCCGTCGTGTCGCCAACGGCCAGCGTCACGCTCAAGTAGGTGAGCCGCTGCGGACGCATGCCGAGAAGCGTCGTTGCCGCGCTCCCCGAGATCGAGATGTCGCACGACTCCGCCTCGATCTTCGCGCGCATGAGGTCGCCACGCGCGCCGAAGCGAATGGACTTCACATCGAGCCCCGAGATCCTCCCGGTCGTCGTCGTCCCGCGCGAGCGCGCCATGTCCGCAGCGCTCACGAGCTCGTCGGGGAACCCCTCGATCACGGCGCGCGCGCGGAGGCGCCCGCGCCCGGTCGCTTGGATCCGCGAGAACGTCACGTGACGCTCCCAAGGAATCGCATCCGGAGACGGATGTCCGCGAACGCGAGATAGCCCTCCGAGAGCTGCTCCGGCGCGTACGCTGCGCCTTCAGCGGTGAGGCGACAGACGTACCGGCGAACGAGCGTCCCGTCGTCGTAGGTGATCGAGATCGGCTCGATGTTCCGCGCCTGCCGGAAGAGCACGTGCCACAGGGCCTCGCCGCCTACGTCGTTTCCCCACCCGTGCCACACGCGCTCCGCGGGCTCGAGCGGGATCAGGCACTCCATTTCGAGGGCCGCGCCATGCATGCACAGGCCCTCGGCGCCGCCATCGTTGGCCACGTTGTCGACCGCGAGATCTGTCGCCACCTCGTACGGCTCGGTGAGCTCCGCCAAGCCGCCGTTGGCCGGGATGATGTAGCGAGACGCGTAGCCGAACATCGTGTGCGCGAGCGCGCCGGAGTACACCGCGCCACCGGTCGAGAAGTAGCGCTCGGCCGCGGCGTTGAACGTGACCGCGATCGACGCCACGCCGCCCGCGCCGTTCGACGAGAAGCGCCACTTCCCGCCGACGATCGAGGCCGTGATCACCGAAGAGAGCCCGGTGGAGAACGCCGCGTTGAGCGCCGAGATCATGCTCGAGTACCCGAACGGAACGGCGAGCTCGTAGCCGTCGTCGTCCATGACCGTGATCGAGCTGAGCCCGTTCTCGGGCATGTACTGACCGGTGAGCGTCGCCGTCTTCACGTGCGCGCCGCCTCCGGTCTCGGTGATCGTGACCGTGAGCGTCCCGCTCCGCGCGGCGTCGTACCCGGCCTCTACGAGCGCGGCCGTCATCGTTCCCTCCCGAAGCGCTTCTGCGCCGCGCGGATCGACTGCGACGCCTGCCGCCCGAACTGCGCTTGCGTGCCGCCGATGACGCTCGGAGCGTTCATGTAGACGTTGATCGCCGGAGACGTCTTCCCGGTGCCCTGCGTCTGCGACGACGAGACGGGAGGCGACGATGCCTTGCCACCGCCCCCGCCTCCCGCCGGAATCGCCGCGCCGGCCGCGCCTAGCCCGACGCCGAGCGCGATCTTCCCGCCGCCCTCGATGGCCTTCGTCGCCGCCGCGGGCGGGTTCAGCACGGTCATGCCGATCGCGGTGAGCTCTGCTCCGATGCCCTCCGCTACCATCTGCGTTCCGGTCTGAAGAAGCGCCGCCTTCGCTCCTTCTTCGAGGGCCTTGCCGAAGTCCTCTTGCCCGGTGATCGCCTTCTCGAACGCGTTCCCGAAGACCTGCCCGAACGTGTTCCCGGTCTGCTCGAGGGCGTCGGTGTACTCCTGCTCCTGACGCATCCGCTCGCGGTGGTGCTGCTCCGCGAGGCGCGTCTTCTCGCGTTCCTGCTGCTCCGCTAGGCGACGCGTTCGCTCCTGCGCCTGCTCTTCGGCGCGGCGCCGCTTCGCGATCTCTTCCTGCTCCTGCTGCCGCGTTCGCCGGATCGCCTCGTCGTCGCGACGCCCCGCGTCCTCGGTGATGCTGTGCGCGATGCGCTCGACCGAGCTACGAGAGCCGTCGCCGCCGGCGCGCGTGAGCAGCTGCTCGAACTCGCGTTGCTGGCGCGCCGCCTCCGCCTCCGCGCGACGTGCCGCCGCTGCTCCCTGGCGGTGCCTCGCTTGCTCCGCGGCGGCGTGCGCGTCCTCCTGATCGATCTCGAGGATGTCGGTCGCGATCTGCCGCTCGTCCTCCTGCGCCTGCACGGCGAGCGCGCCGAGCCGATGCGACTCTTCTCGCGCCTCTCCGATCTGCCGCTCGAGGTCCGCGCGGCGCTGCTCGAGGCCTGCGAGCTGATCGGCGTCGCGGAAGTCCTCCGTCTGGATCCGGTGGATCTCCTCGAGCACGTGCTGGCGCTCGACGGAAAGCGTCCCGATCCGACGCCCCGCGAGCTCGGCCGCGGCGAACTGCTCATCGACGGTGCCGAGTCCCTGATCGATGCGCTCGCGACGCTGCGTCTCCGCGGCGAGTCTGTGCTGCGCCTCGATCAGCTGATCGATCGCCTCGAGTGAGCGCCCCGCCGCGAGGCTGAAGTTCCGCTGCTCCTCGGTCATGGCCGAGGTGGCGCGCGCCACCTGCTCGTTCGCGCCGACGAGATCCATGAGGATCGGCGCGAGACCAAGCGCCGCGCCCCCGAGCGCGCCGGCCGGGCCCAAGATCTCCCCGAGGGCCATCGACTGCTGCGCCACGCCCGCGAGCGCGCCGAAGAGGTGCGCGCCTGCCGCGAGGCCAGGGCTCCCGAGCTGCGCCGCGAGGCTGCCCGTCTGGCCCGCGAGTCCCTGCATGTGGGCGACGAGCTGCCGCGCGTTCCCGCCGAGCCCCTCCATCGACGAGGCCACGGCGCCAGCCGACTCGCCCGCGGTCGACGCTGCCTCCTCCCACGCGGACGTGGTGCGCGTCGACTCCTGTAGCGACTGATCGAGCTGATCGACGGCACCCTTCAGGCGCGCGACTCCGTCGGCACCCTCTTGGGTGCCCTGGATGTCGTAGCGGATGCCGACCGTCTCGCTCACTTCGCTTTCGCCCTCGTCGCGTTCACGTCAGCGCGCGCAGCCTCGAGCGCGCGGTGATAGACGCGCACCCCTTCGACCAACCACCACTCGGGGTCCGGTCCCGTGTGCGTCTCGATCGACGGCCAGAACTCGTGCGCCGCCGTGACCCGCGCCACGTCCGGATCGTAGAAGCCTTCCCACGGGCACGACGTCTCCGCGGCCGGGTGGCCCGTCACCTTCTCGACGAGCTCGCGCGCCGCGCGCGCCGCGCCCGTAGCCGGGCCTGCCACCGCGCCACCTTCGAACGTCTCGCCCTCGCATCGGCATCCGTACGCCCTCCGAAGGTCACGACGAAACAGCGCGGCACGCGGCGTCAGGTCCCCGAAGGACCCTCTGGATCTGCCTTGGAGCTCGGAGCATCGCTCGGGCTCGGCGCCGCAGTGCGGGAGAGCCAGACCGCCGACGCGCGCGCTGACGAAGGCGGCGCCACGAAGGAGGCCGGCAAGTCTTTTGGGAGCCGCGACCTCTGCAGAATCACGGACCCGATGTCCTCCACGTCGGCGAACTCGACGCCGTGCGCCTCCATCTCGGAATCGGTCCACGCGCCGCGCGACGGAGAGACGACCTTCCCGTCACGCGTCTCGATCACGGACACGCCGACCTGGAACGCGAGCCATCGCTTCGACGGCTCCGCACTGTAGCCCTCCACGTCTCGCATCTGCGACGCGCGCAGCCGCTTCGTGTGATAGACGACCGCCCGATCTCCGGGAGCCGTCACGATGGCGCTGAAGTCGCGCTCGCGCGCGTACGCCCGCACGTCGGTCATTCCCTCCGCGGGCCCGTCCGACCATCGGACCGCCGGATCGAAGATCCGGACGACCTTGAACACCTTTTCGCTCTCCATCGCTTCGCCTCGCTCGTGGTGTGGGGTGGATCAGAAGAAGTGCAGAACGTTCACGGAGCGCGTGAACGGGTCGGCTCCGGCGCTCGGAATGCGCCCTTCGAGGGACACCTTCTGCCCGCCGATCCCGCTCTCGTGCGCCGCGTCTTCGACGTCGACGACCTGCATTTGCCGGCACGCGATGTGGACGCAGTAGCCCGGCGCGTTGCCGAGCTGCAGATCCATCCGCTTCGAGGTGCCCGCCGCGCGCTCGGTCTCGAAGGTGCCGTCTTCGAAAATCGAGGTGAAGCCGGCCTTCAGCGGGGGCGACATCTTCTTCCGCTTCATGCGGAGGATGTTGTTCGTCGCGCTGCGCCCGCCAGATCGAACGACGTCGTACGCGATTCCAGGCTCCCAGCTCTGCTGACTCTGATCGACCGCCGAGCGCGCGACCGTCGTCCCGGAAACCGTCGTGTAGTGCAGCTCGTTGAAGACGGGCACGAAGAGCCCCAGGTTCGCGAACGATGCGGGCGACACCGAGCCCGACGAGAGCCGCGCCCAGTTGCTCCCCTTGAGGTCGAGCGTGAGCTTCGGGACCTCGTTGCCGACGGGGAGCTCGAACTTCGGCGTCCCCTGCATGCCGCGGAAGCATCGGCGGTCGTCGCTCTCGACGCCCTCGAGCACGAACTGAAGGGACGTCTGCGGGTCGTCGATCGTGTAGACCGTGACGCACCCGTAGACCGTGCCGCCCGTGACGGGGAGCGCCGAGAACTGCTCGACCACGGTGATTGTGTTGGCCGTGACCGAGAGCACCTCGCGCGTCTCGATCGTGCCCGCGGCACCGCCCGTGACGCGCACGCCGACTGCGTCGCCCTGTTTGAAGTCGCTGCCGCGCCCTGCGGTGACGGTGAGCACCGAGGTCGTGGTGCCCGCCTGCACGGTGCGCGCGCCGCCGTTCGTCGTGCTCGAGGTCGCGCCGAAGATGGCCTTCAGGATGCGCAGGAGCGCCCAGTTCGCCGTCGTCGGGATCGCATTCACGCCGTCGAGCGCGACGCCATGCGAGTGCAGCGGCATCGCGAGTTGAAGGCTCGCCGTCGTGCGCCCGGGGAGCTTCACGTCGTTGTACTCGAGCAGCGCCGAGCCGATCTTCGGCGAGAAGAGCTCCTGGTCTCCGCTCGCCTTGATCGAGCCTTCGACGAAGGGAACGTCGATCCCGTTCGTGCCGACGTTGGCCGAGTCGTCGACGGCGTAGGAGCCGAACGCCTCCTCGGTCACACGAAGGCGCTGAAGTACTGCGAGCTCTGCGGTCATGGCGGTCTCCTCACGGGCGGCTCGTCTTCACGAGCCCCCGCGCTGCGATCTCGGTGACGATCAGGCGCCGCTTGAAGTCGGCCGACACAACGCGCGTCGTCGCCTTCAAGAGGCACCCGGTGACGAGCTGCGTCGCGACGGCGCCGCTCGTCACGAGGACGTTCTGCGCGCGCGTCACTGCGGCGCGTACGAGCTCGGTCGTCTCGAGCGCCGTCGCGCGCGCAGCTCGGCGCTTGTCTTCGACGAGCTCGAACGACGTCGTGAACTGGCAGCGGATGACAAATCCGTACTCGAGCGCCGCGACGTTCGACATCCGCGGCACGAGGCCGGTGTCCTTCGGACCATCGGCCTCGACCTCGACGCGTGCGTGCGTGAACGACTGCGCCGGCGCGCCGACCTGCTTCGGATCGTAGGCACCGCGGACGAGCGTGCCCACGGGCACGACCTCGGTCGTCCCGATGGTGCCGAGCGCGACCTCTTCGATCGCCGTCAGGATGGCGAGCATCGACGCGGCCACGTCACTCGCTCCCCGATGTGACGAAGCGCGCGAGACGATCGGCGAAGCCGGCGAGCCAAACGCCCGCGGGCCCGCGCTCGGTGCCGTCGGCCATGATGCGACGTGCACGCATGAAGCGCGTGCCGCGATCGACGAAGCGCGCGTAGGGCGCGTCGTTGCCGGCGATGATGGAGAGCCCGACGACGCGAACCGTCTCGCTCGCACGAAGCAGGCCCGTCCTCTCGAGCATCCTCCCGAGCCGGTGATCGCGCCGAGGGCGAGAGCGGCCCGTGCGCACGTCGCGCGACGCGGTGACGCGCGGCGCCCACCGCTCGCCCTCCGGCGACGCGCTCGAGTCCCACGACGCGGAGAGCACGCGCTCGAGCGCAGTCGCCTCCATCGCGAGGAACGCGGCCGGGTTCCGGATCCGCGCCTCGTGTGCCGCGAGCGTCGCGGATAGCTCACGCGATCCTGTGGACGTCACGGGCATCAGAACCCCGACATGGCCTTCCGGCCGAAGACCTGGGGCCTTCCGCCGTCGCTCGTGCTCGACGAGTCCGTGAACGAGACGCCGCCGACCGCGCGCGCGACGTTCCGCGTCACCGTGGCGAGCTCCATCTTCCCGGCCTTCAGCTCTTCGAGCATCGCGATGTAGCCCCGGTACCCCTCGGGGATCTCGAGGTCGTTCGCGCCATATGCGAGCTCGACGAACGCGCCCATGCACGCGAGCGAGATCTCTTCCGGGCAGTCGGAGACGGCGGCGTAGACCGTCTCCGGGATCGCTCCGGAGTAGCCGCCGATCGAGAGCGCCGACCGCGTCGCCGCGGTCGCTTGCTTGATCATGCGCGTGAGCTGGCGCTCGTTCCCGGCCGTGAGCTTGGTGACCTTCTCGTCGCCAAGCGCCTCGTTCAGGTATGTCGCGTCGATGTACGGCACGTGCGGCGGTCAGCGCCGCTTACGCCGCGCGCTGCTCCTTGCCTTCGTTCTTCGGCGTCGCCGTGAGCACCTCGCACGCGAGGAACGGGCGCATGTCACGCCGCATCACGTGCCGGAACGCGGCCGGCAGGCTCGGAAGGAACGGGCGCGTGTACCGCGGGATGATGCCAGCGGCCGCTTCCTGCGCCTCGAGCTGCTGGTTCCGATACTCCTCGTCGACGCGCTCGCGGTTCGCGGCCGCGGCACGCTCGCGCGCCTTGCCCTCGAGCTGGCGCTCGTCGACCTCGGACACACGCTCGGTGCGCTCGACGGCCTGCGGCTCGGGAGCGCCCTCTTCGCGGAGCACGGTGGACTGCTTCACGCGCAGCCCGACGCGCACGATGGGCTCGCGCAGCCAGGTCTCGACGAGATCCATCATCGTCTTGACCTGCGACTCGTACACCTCGACGTAGTGCGTGCCGACGTTGAGCAGGCCGCCGTCACAGACGACTCCCTCGGACGCGCACTCGACGCGAAGGCGGACGCGCTTCTCCTCTTCGCCCGTGCGCGGATTGATGCGCGGCGGGTCCTTTCGAAGCAGGGCGGCGACGGCGGCGTGCGTGATTGCGGTGGACGTCATGAGATCTCCGTGTGGTGAGGTTGTGCGGGGTAGAGACGACCGGGCGCGCCGCCCCACACGGCAGCACGCCCGGCGTCAGATCACGCGTTGATGAAGTACGACGACTGCCATGCGCCGGGCGCCGCCACGACGTCGGTCTCCATCGAGAACAGGAGCTCGTCGCGGTGGAAGCGCGCGTCGCTGTCCATCGCCGTCTGCTCGACGGCCTCGGGCGAGCGCATCACGTACAGGATGACCGGCTTCGGGCCGATCTTGCTGTCGACGTACACGCACTTGTTCGCGTACGAGCCGACCAGGCGCGCGTCGACGATGAGATCCATCTCGCCGCCGCCGTAGATGTTCGGGATCGTCGCCGCGGCGACCACGCCGGAGCCCTGGTCCTGCAGGCCGGCCGCCGTCACGGTGGTGATGCGCTCCTTCGAGCCCGTGATCTCCATGCCGAGGCGGCGGTTCGACGGACCGACGAGCAGCGTGTCGTAGTTCACGCGGACGGACTCGCCGTTCTCGTCGCGGAGCGCTCCGCCCGCGCTCATGATGGTGTCGTGCACGGCGAACGAGAGCGCGCTCGTGGTGAGGTTCGCCTGGTTCGCGCCGGCGGGTCCGCGCGGGTGCGTCGTCGAGTAGACGGCCGCGCCGTCGTAGCCCGTCAGGTTCGCGATCAGCGACGCGAAGCAGATGTAGTCGAAGATCTGCCCGGCGTCGCTCATCATCATGTTGATGCGACGGCCGATCACGCCGAGCTTGTCTCCGCGGAGCTTGAGCCGGTCCATCGCGAAGGAGCGCTCCCACTTCGTGATGTAGGCCTGGAAGTTGGACGCGCGGATCGACTGATAGACCTTGTCGCCGATCCACTGCCGCACGAGCGGCATCGTCTCGAGGACGTCGACCTCGTTCACGATCGAGTCGGTCGTGATGACCTCGGTGTAGCGCTCGTACGGACCCGCCGGCCGCGCCGCGAAGATCTCGTCGAACTTCGCGCGGAACGCCGTGCTCGCCGTGTCGATGATGCTCTGGTTCTGGACCGTCATGTTCGTGACCTCGGTTGGGCCGCGGGCCCTCTTCAACGCCCCAAGCCTCGCGGCTTGTGACCGCGAGGCGGAGACGTGAGCGCGCGCGCCCTGTCGGAGCGCTTACGCGGTGCCGCTCAACGCGGGCACGCCGACGATCACCCACGCGCCGGCGACGCCCTTGTAGACCTCGTACTCGACGATCTCGCCGAACGGGATGTCGTTCGTCGTCGTCGCCGCGTTGCTGAGCGTCTGATCGTCGAGAATCGTCGCGTTCTTGCCGATGCTGGCCGCGATCGCCGCGTTCAACGCCGAGTCGATCGGGAACCACTCCTGGTGGCCGTACTCGAACTCGATCTTCGACGGGCCCGACGCGGCCGAGACCTCGGCGGTCTTCTTCACGCCGAGCGTGCGGAAGCCCGACGTGTCGGCGCCCTTCACGCCAGCGCCGGAGCTGTTCACGCAGATGATGCCGCCCTCGTAGAACGTGATCGACGTCGCCGGCGTGATCGAGTTCACCCGCTTCTGGTCGTTGTTGCGTGTCCGCCGCTCGCGATTCGCGCTCAGAGCCGTCATGGATCAGACCTCCTTCGGAGCGCGCTTCGCGAGCGCGCGACGAATCCCCGCGTCGCTCACCTTGGCGGCGCGCATGCACTTCACGTCGGGATCGTTCTCGTCGAGAACGACGTCGACCTTCGGCTCGGTCACGGACGGCTTCGTGTCGCCGTGACGCGGCGCCGCCTCACCGGCGCGGGCGAGCGAGCCGCCCTTGCCGGGGAACGCGCGCAGCGCCTTCGTCGCCGCCTCGAACTGCGGGACGCCGAGGCGCGCGACCGCGAGCCACTTGTCCTTCTGCGCGGCGAGGATGCGTCCCTCGGTGATGGCCTTCTCGACCGCCGCCATCGCGAGCGCCTCGGGGTCGGGCGCCTCCCCGACGGCCGCGTTGCGCTCCTCGGTGAGCGCCTCGACGAGCGCCGTGAGCCGGGCGATCTGCTGCGCCTGCGCCGCGACCTGCGCGGCGAGATCGCCATCGGCCGTAGGCGGCACCGAAGGGGCCGGCGGATCGGCGCGCGCGACGGGCGGCTTCGGCGGTGCGCCGGTGGGCGCGGGCGGCGGCTGATCCTTCGGGGCGCGGACGATCTTCGGCTCGGTCATGGTCAACCTCTTCGACGACGCGAGCAGGCGCCCGCGCTCGGTGCTCTCGGCGCTCGCGCGCGTGGTGCTCGGCATGAGCCGACGGTTCGCGGGCGTGTTCGTGATCGCGTGGGAAACCCACGTGACGCCGCGCGCGGCCTTCGCCTTCTTCGTGGCGGCGCGGTCGAAGCGCCAGTCGACCGAGCCGAACGCGCGCCGACCTGTGTCGACGTCGCTCGCGAGGTCGGGGAGCAGCTCCGCGCGCAGCATCGCGTGCGGGGTGCCGTCGGAGCGCTCGAGCACGACCGCGTGGTGACCCCATCCGTTGACGGCGACGTTGCCGCGCGTCTCGGAGAGACCGTGCACGATCGAGCCTTCGCCGCCGTCGATGCCGATCGCGTTGGGCTCCGCGTTCAGGAACGCAACCGCCTCTTCGATGGTCGCGCGATCGATCGGGACGTCGTTGCCCTCGTCGTCCTGCGCCACCTCCGGCGTGCTCGCCGAGAGCCAGCGCATCACGCCGTTCGGCGCGCCTTCACTCGAGCGCAGGATCGTCTCGCGCGGAGCGATGCCGTTCGCGACGAGCGCGGCGTCGAGAGCCTCGTCTCGCGCCGCATGCGACGAGACAACGGCATCTCCACGCATCACGGCGTAGCTCCCGTCGCTCCCCTCGCGCACGAACGCGGTCGTCACGCTCGCGAGACTGATTGAGCGTCAATGACGCGAAAATATGCCAATGATTGGCACACGCTCACGCGCTCGGCGCGGGGCTCATCCGGCAGCGCTCGAGGAACGTGCGGAGCGCCCATCGGTACTGCCACGACGGGTTCGGATCGTCCTGATCGACGAAGTAGACGCTCCCGTCCGCGACCGCCGTTACCTCGATGCGATGCCCGTCGCGCGTGTCGATCCACTTCGAGCCGACGACGACCTCCGTCACGGACTCGTCGGGGCCCACCTGCGACGCCGCCTTGCGCGCCGCGTTCTGCTCGACGATCGCGACGAGCGCAGGCACGTCGTCGCCACCCGGAAGCGGGTCGAGATCGATCGAGCGACGGCGCTCGTTCAGGCTCGCGTCTGCTTCTCGGTCCTTCGGGATCGGCGTGCGCTTCGCGGAGACGACCCACCGCGCCGATGGGATCGGCGGAATGTAGCCGCCGAAGAGGTGCGCGTTCAGACGGATGCACGGTTCCGCGAGCTGCCCCCGGATTGTCGAAGCGAGCGACAGCTCGTCCATCGCGATGCGCGCGTCGACCGTCGCGCCGCGCCGAACCTCGACCGCGGCGTAGGCGCCGATGCGGCCGGGCTCGTTCATGTCGGTCATGCCGAGGATCGCCTTCGCGATCTCGTTGTTCATGGCCTCGTGGAAGGTCTTCCACGTGCCGTTGTCCTTCACCGTCGTCTCGATGAGCTGGAACGCGACGGGATCCTCGACGACGGCCGCGTGGTCGGCGCTCAGATCGTCGAGGCCCTGCTGCGCAGTCGCGCGCACGTCGGCCGCGGCGCCGCGCGGCACCTTCGCCCAGAGCAGCGGCCACGCGAAGCGCTCGGCGCCCTGGATCCAGAACTGCGCGCACCAGCGCTTGAACAGGTACGCCCACGCGACCGCACGCATCACGCCGACGCGCGTCGGATAGCCCGCGACCGTCTTCGGCGCGTGCACGATCCATTCGTCGGGGTCGAGCTCGAGCCCCGGCGTCCAGAGCGCGTTGCCGTCGTCGGCGAGACGGAGCGTCCAATCGTCGCGGAACCATCTGAAGCGGCGCGTGTGCACCCACGTGAGCGTCGGCATCACGGCATGGCCGTCCCACGCCCACGTCTTCTGCAGCACGCCGACGCCCTTGGGGATGCCGTCGAGCAACTCCATCACGCGCGTGGACCAATCGGGCGTCTGCGCGAGCACGTTCTCGAAGAACTGCGCCGCGTCCTCGCGGTACCTGTCGCGTCGCGGGTCGCCGGTCGGTGGCCCGGGCTCGACGACGCATCGCGCGCCGGCGATCGCGGCGACGCGTGTCTCGAGCGACGCGCGCACCTGCGCGTCGACCTCGGCCATGCGATCGCAGAGGTCCGCCCAATCGCGGAGCTCGCCGCGCTCGGCGTTGTTCAGGATGCCGGAGAGCGTCTCCGGCGTGAGGTTCGCGAGCCGTCCGGAGACGACCGACATGTCGCGCGGACTCGGTCGCATGCGCTGCGCTCCGAACGGCGCGATGAGGGAGCCGGACACGAGCATGAGGGTGCGAAGCGATCGCGCTCGCGAAAATGTGCCAGTCGTTGGCACATCACGAGTAGCGTCGGCGGATCGGGCGCGCGCGCGCGCCGGCATCGATCGCGTGCGGACGCCGGCCGCCGCTCGTCGAGACGTTCACGCCGGCGCTCGACGAGAGCACCTCGAACGCGGCCGTCGCCGCATCGACCTGATCGTCGCGGTCTCCGGGGTTGCCCGTGAACGCGGCGTGTTCCTCGACGAACGCGTCCGTCCACGTCGCCCCAGCGAGCACCTGCACGTCACCGCGGTTGTAGGCGGCTCCGTACGACTGCGCGCGCGTCCACTTGTCGCGCGAGCCCGACGGGAGCGCCTCGACGTAGCACGCGGCGTCCCGGAGCTGCGCGAGCAGATCGAGGACGAGCTCTTCGTCTCCGCCCGTGAACTGCACGCATCTCGCGCCAGGGTGCGCGCGCTGGACGGTCGCGAGCTCGCGCGCGAACCCCTGGTCTACCGAGCCTCCGATCTTCCGGTCCGTGAGCACGCCGCGCCGGCGTCGCGCGTCGATCACGCGGATGACGCCCGTCGCGTGGAACTTGCGCATGACGACGATCGCGTTGAAGTCCGCGCGCGTCTTCGACGTGTGCGTGAGGTCGACGCCGATCGCGTCCGTGTAGCCGCCGGCCTCGTGCACGTCCTCGGCGGTGCACAGCGAGACGTCGGTGAAGAGCGCTCCGCCCGGGGGGCGAGGGGAACCCTGGTAGAGCGAGGCCCACGAGTATGGCCCGAGGCGCCGCTCGATGCGCCGGAGGCGCGTCGTGTTGAAGAGCCTCGGCGCGAGCGCGAGCCCCTTCGCAGAGAGCGCGGGCAGGTTCACGAGCTCGAACGGCTCGGCGCGATCCTCCGGGTCCTCAGTCGCCTCCGGCTGCGTGAGCTGTCCGATCAGGTCGCGCTCGTGCCACCGCGTGTGGACGACGAACACGCTCGTCCCGCGCGGGTCCTGTCGCGTGTAGATGTTGTCGTTGAAGCCGACGACGACCGCTTCGCGGCGCACGAGGCTCTCGGCCTCTGCGCGGTTCTTGTGCGGGTCGTCGACGATGATGACCCGGAACCCCTCGCCGGTGACCTGCCCGTCGACGCCGGCGGCCTTCACGCCGCCGCCCGCGGCCGTGTTCCACTCGCCGGCGCGCTGCACGTCCCCGAGGCGCACGCCCGCGGCCTTCGCGAGCTGCATTGCCTTCCGCACCTGCTTCTCCGCGAAGCCGTGCGCGTAGCTCACGTACAGGATCGTCGCGGTCGGATCGCGAAGCAGGATCCAGACGATCGCGTGCACGAGCAGCGTCGTCTTCCCGTGGCGCGGTGGGACGCTGACGCATACCTCGACGGTCTCGTCGAGGCAGCGCTCGAGCTTCGTTGCTATGGGCTCGAGGTGATCGGGCCGGTGCATCCGCGACGAGAGCCGCGGGACCAGATCGAGCAGCCGGCCGGCCTCGAGCGTCGGCTTAGTGGCGCGTCGAGGGCGAAGCCGATCCCGCTTGCGCCGGATCGCTTGCACCCGCCCCAGCATGCCCAGCATCGGGGTCACTTTCCGGCGCGAGCGCGCTCTCGGTGACGAAGATCTCGCCGATCGTGCGCACCACGCTCACGAGCTCGAACGGGTCGAGCACGTTGTCGTCGATCTTCCGACCGATCGCCCGCAGCGCCTTCCCGAGCGTCGTCGCTGCGTCCGCACGCCACGCGTCCGCCATCCGCCGGACGTGCACCTCGTAGAGCGTTGCGAGCTCGACGTCTTCGGCGAGCTGGAACCGCCACCATCGGAGCGTCCGCACGTTCACGCCGTTGGCTTCGGCGGCCGCGGCATCACCTCGGAGTGCGGCGTCCGCGAGCACGCGTGCTCGTACGACTCGAGGCGTCGTGTCGTTCGGCGGAGGGCTCGGCGGCCCCTTGGGCTTGGTCATGTCGGTCTCCTGGGTTCATGAGGTCTGCGACGGATATGCGGGTCACGCGGTTGATGCGCGTCGCGGCGGAGCGGCCGATCGGCTCCCCAGCGATCGCGCGCCAGATCGTCCGATGCGACACGCCGGCATCCCGCTGCACACGCGTGGGTGTGATGCCGCTCGCGTCGCAGAACCGACGGAGCACCGTCGGCTTCCGCCGTGCCGCGAGGCACCGCGCGCAGATCTTCGTTTCGGGCTGCGAGAGCCAACCACGGTGGCACGCCGGGCACGGCCGGAGGCTCGGGCGCCTCGGCTTCCCCAGCGCCATCTCGAGCACCTCGGCCACCGCCCCTGGCACACTGGATCTCGGTTTGCCC
>CAYTRW010000012.1:0-38914 GCA_964440325.1 uncultured Pseudomonadota bacterium | reverse complement strand
GTGATACTCAACAAGCTCTGCTTGTGTTACACCACGTATTATCTGTTCATGCTTTTTAAGTATCTCAATTATTGCATCATCCCCATACAAAGACAATGTTGCTATAGGCGTTTTAAGTGAAATCTTATGCTCTGTTTTAAGCTTTCGCATCAGAATAGAAAGCTCAACAATTTTTTGGGCTTCTTCTGCACTTTTTGTAAAGACAAAAGGAATCTGCACGGCTTTAAAATCAACTATATGCAGCGATGACGATGCACAATTGCCACGATAAAGCAGTTGATAAATTGTTTCTGTAATATGCGGTAGATACGGCGCAAACCATTGCAACACGCGTAATCCAACCTGATACAAGGTCCATCGCGTTGCATGCACTTGATCTGTAGGATACTGATCCGGATTAAAGAGTTGGTTTTTTACCAATTCAATATAGTTATCACAAAAATCATTCCAGAAAAATTGCTCTATAGGCTCAAGCGCAAGTCCAAACTCATATCGCTCAAGGCACTGAGCATATCGATCAAACGCAATACTTGCATTGTGCAGCAACCATTCATTAACTGTTCCCAACTCAGAAGGAACTTGTTTATGATCATGCAATTGAATATGCGGCTCCATAAAACGGAAAGCATTCCATAACTTTGTAATAAGCCGACATCCAATTTTAATTTGATTTTCAGTAAATACAACGTCCATACCCAATTTTGCAGAAGCTGTCCAATAACGAATCGCATCCGCAGGGAACTCTGCAAGAAGACGCTCTGGAGTTACCGCTTTCCCTTCTTGCGACTTTGATAATTTTTTTGAAAGATCACTCAAAACATGTCCTGAGATAACAATATCTCTCCAAGGGACAGTATCATGATGCATCCAGCTTTTTACAATAGTATCAAATGCCCATGTTCTAATAATATCATGCGCTTGTGGACGCATACTCATTGGAAAGAATGCATGCGTTCCATTACTTGGATCAAACGCTTTTTCATCGCTTTGTACGATCTTTGCATACAGTTCACGACAAATATAGGGAGTTAATGAAGACGTGTTCCAAGTATCCATAACATCCATATCCGCAACAATGTTATTTTTTCCACACTCAGAACATACACTGTTATACGGTGTTTCTTGCGGATCTATCGGAAGAACATCAAGAGACGCCATAATCATATGCCCACAATCAAGGCAATGCCAAACAGGAAACGGTATTCCAAAAAAACGTTGCCGAGAAATTCCCCAATCCCATGAAAGATTTTCTACCCAATCACGATAACGGGATTTCATAAAAGAAGGGTTCCAATTAATCTGATCACCCAGCGCAAGTAATGTTTCTTTATGTTTAACAACATGTACAAACCACTGAGGGAGTAATACAAGCTCAATGGGAGCCTTGCATCGTTCATGTACATTTACCGGATGTACAATCTCCTTTTGCGCAGTTAATAAGCTTGCTTTAACAAGTTCTTCAACAACTTTTGCACGCGCTTGTTTAACATATAACCCTTGCAAAAAACCTGCTTTGGCTGTCATCTTGCCATCAAGCCCAATTGCTTGAACATAAGAAAGATTAAATTTTTTGCACCACTCAACATCAAGGGTGTCTCCATACGTACAAACCATTACAAGGCCTGTTCCTTTTTCTATAATCACTCGCTCATCAGCAAGAACGGGAACTAAATGATCAAACAGTGGAACTCGTGCAAATGTTCCTTGTAGATGTTTATACCGATCATCTGCAGGATTATAAAGCAATGCAACACACGCAGGAAGAAGCTCTGGGCGAGTAGTTGCAACATATAAATCATTCCCTGCATGATCTTTAAAAATAATAGTGTTAAAAAATGAAGGGAGCTCTTTATCTTCAAGCTCTGCTTGCGCAACCGATGTTTGACACACAGTACAAAACAGCGCAAGTTCTTTAGTTCTGTAAACATGCCCTTTTTGGTATAAACGAATAAATGATTCTTGTGACAATGCACGAACATTGTCTGCTATTGTAGAATAGGTTTGATCCCAATCTGCTGAAATGCCCAACGTTTGCCATAATGTCTTAAACACATCTTGTACTGCTGCAACTTCTTGCAAACATGTCTCAATAAAAGCTGAACGCCCTACATCTTGCGCTTTAATATTTTTATTTTTTTCAACATATCGTTCAGTGGGAAGTCCATTATTATCAAATCCAAACGGATAAAAAACGGTATACCCATTCATACGTTTATATCGTGCAATGATATCTGTTTGTGTATATGAAAAAACGTGACCAATATGCAGTTTGCCAGAAACAGTTGGAGGTGGCGTATCTATTGAATACAGCGGCCCAGAAAATGATTTATCAATACGATATGTCTTTTCTTTTGCCCACTGATTTTGTACTTTACGCTCTTCTTGCTGATGTTCGTACTGTTTGGGCATCAACTCTTTGGGTAGTTCCATTTTTTATTCCAAATGTATGAAATTAAGAAAAATCTTCTTTATGCGTAATGCCTTGCATAAAAGCATGCAATCGCTTGTACTCTTCTGGATGTTTTTGCAAATCCTTAGAATTTGCTTTTTCCAAAATAAATCCTGCTTCCATTAAATATAATGTGCAATCAAGGTCTGCTATCAACGCCATATCATGCGTTGTAATAATAATTGCATACCCAGACTGTGCAAGCTCTTTAATAAGTTGCGCAATATGCTTGGTAAGCAATGGATCAAGTGCCGATGTTGGCTCATCAAGACAAAGAACTTTTGGGTTTACTGCCAACGCACGAGCAATCGCCAATCGTTGCTGTTGACCACCTGATAATCGGGTTACTGGCATATCAGCATATTTTTCAATTCCGCAACGTTTTAATAAAGAAGCGGCGCGCTCATCTGCTTCTTTTTTGGTTAAACCAAGTACTTTTTCCAAAACAAGCGTAATGTTTTGCTTTGCTGTTAAATGTTTAAAAAGTGCAGCATTCTGAAAAACCATACTAATAATATGATTTTTATGAATTGTTTTTGGATCAAGCACACGGCCATCAAAAAGAATTAACCCCTCATCCATGGGTTCAAGATTATTTAAAACACGCAGCAACGTTGATTTTCCAACACCTGATCCACCCACAAGCACTGCAATCTCACCCTGCTTTACCGTAAAACTCACGCGCTTTAAAACAGGAGTTTTTACCATATCTTGTTCAAATGTTTTGCTAATATTTTTTAATTCAAGCATGACGATTCATCCTTTGATCAAGAAGGTATGCAATTCCAGAAATACAAGAAGTCATAATAAGATATAATACCGTAACCATCAAAAATACGGTAAATACATCATAGGATTGACTTATAATAGAACGTGCCTCTTTATACAATTCAGTCACCCCAATGACATATGCCAAGCTCGTATCTTTTACAAGCGTCATGCCTTCATTTGCAAGCGCAGGAAGAACGTATCGCACTGCTTGCGGAAGCACAATATACCAAATTGTTTGCAACGGAGTAAATCCAAGAACTTTTGCCGCCTCTTGCTGATCCTTGCCCACAGCTTTTATCCCTGACCTTATAATTTGGCTTACATACGCACTTGAGTTAATACCAAGCGCAAGAGCAGCAGTCATAAAACCAGAAAGAGAAATACCCATCATCGGCAAAACATAATAAAAAAAGGTAATCTGAATCAACTGAGGAGTCCCACGAATAATCCCTACATACACACTTACAAAAAATCCAAAAATCGCATGTGCATACGTTTGGATAACTCCAAGAATTGTTCCCAAAAAAACACCCACTGATAGTGCTATAAACATTATTTTTAATGATGCTGCTGCGCCATTAAGCAACGCAGGCAATGAATTTAACAGTAACTCAACATTGATCACAGTTTTCCTATCTTATTAAATATGCCACTTGCTTTTGATTTTTTCTAATGTACCATCACGAATAATCTCTTCAAGGCTCTTTCTTATAGGCTCAAGTAAATGAGCATGTCTTTTTGATACCCCAAATGCATACTGCTCTAAAACAGGCAAGGCTGTTGTAACAAACAAAGCCGCATCATGCTGCGCAAAAAAGGGAGCTACTGCACTTTTGGCAGTTACAAATGCGTCTGCACGCCCCAAAGAAAGAGCAAGCAACGCATCAGACACAGTCCCCAAACGCTTAATCATAATATCCGGATCTGCAGAAACATATCGATCAGCAGTAAATCCTTCATTTACTACTACTTCTTTACCTTTTAAATCTGCAAGCTCGGTTTGTCTGTTAATAGGCATACTATTATTGTCTGCGCGAGTTACAACAATAAGCTCATCACCTTCAAGATAATTTTGCGTAAAAAGAATTTTTTGCTCACGTTCAGGGGTTGGTGTAAGTGCTGCGGCAATCACTTGAATATTGCCAACTTCCGCCTCGAGCAAGAGCATATCAAAGTCAAAGTCTTTTAAACGGATTTCTTTACCCATCCGACGAGCAACCTCTTTGATCAGATCAATATCAAAACCAACAATTTCTCCATTTTCTAAAAATTCATAAGGAGGAAACTGCGCATTGGTTCCAACAACCAAAGCCTCTGTGCCTTTTTGCACGCAAAGACTGCACTCTCCATTTTCTTTTTTTGAAAAAAAGATCGCAAAATAAACTAAAATGGCTGTTGCCAAAAAAATAACTATATTTTTTTTCATATGATCTCCCATAAAAATGCAAAGATCAGTATACCAAAATGACGCAATTTATTCGAACATAAAAACAAAAGAACAATTGTTTTTATAAAAAGAAGAACATTTTACTCTTTTGCCTTTTCTGCGTTAAAAGACAAAGCCCCCAAATCCCATAGCGATTTTGCCAAGGCCCCTGCAATACTTCCAACGGATAGCACTAAACAGGCTTTTGCTACAAAAGGATTTTTTTGTTTTATGTTTACACTAGCCACAAACAATCCTATGCCAGACAAAACAAAAGATGTTGGCTCATATTGCACTTGGTCAACAGCAAAGCAATACGTATTTGATTTGTCTGTTAAATATCTATGTATCATATTTATAGAGCAATCTGTTTTTTTGCTTAAATCATCAAAGGTCAACTTATCATCAGAAACCTTTGCTCCTGATGAAGTCTCTACTTCTGAAATTTGATTTTCATTTAATTCTTGCTTAGGGCCTTCAAAAAGATTGCTCGGAGCAGAAGCCACCCAAGCTCTTCTTTCTGGGTCCCAAAAGCAGCTTGGCGGATCTTCTGGGTTACCCTGCAATTTTGGCAAACAAAAGAATAAGCCTATCGGCAAGAAATAAAAACATAAAAATTTTCTTAAAAAAATCATACTCTCTCCCTTATAAACCTACTTTTTTCTTTAAAATAGGAGAACTCTTAATAATTCTATATGAAAACAGAAAAATATCAACCGCATCTAAATTTGCGCCAAAACAGAGCGTTTTATTGCCTATTTGAAACAATAATGGATATGATAAGAAAAAAGGGGGGATGAAAATAAGGGGATACTTTATGAAAATGTCGAGCCATTCAATACTTTTTGGAACAACTGTTTTACTTTGTGTGTTTTATGAAAGCCAAAGCGCTTCTCGGGTGGCTGCAAAAATAAGTGCTGTAGGAACACGAATAGCAGAAACCGGTGCTGCAAAAGCCGTTACTAAAGCAACAAAAAGCGCACTTGATAAAGCAAAAAGTGCCGTTGCAAAAGCAAAGACTGCAGCTGCAGAATCAAGCGTAGGCCAAGCGCTCGCAAAACGCGAAGCTGCTGCCGCGCAAAAGCTTGAATCAAAAGCATTAACGCTTCAAAAGGGTTCTTCAGAAGCAAGCCAAGTTGCAATTACAAAAAAAGCAGCTTATGACGTTACAAAATTAAAAGGAAAATCTGCCCAAGAAATAAACAAAGCTCGCCAAGAATGGGTAAAAGCAGAACTCAAAGCTGGAAAAGCACAAGCAAAAGCGCAAAATGCAAAAGCAAAAGTAGAACCTGGAGTGCTTACCACAAAGCAAGCTACTAAAGCAAAAAATCTTGACGTTGCTCAATCAAAAGTTGATGACGCAACACAAAAACTGAGCCAAGCACAAAAAACACGCACAGATCTGACAAAAGGCATAAAATCAAATGAACAACAAATTGCAGCATTAAAAAATAAACTTAAATTAGAAACAGATGTATCTAGAAAAACCGTCTTGGAAGCAAATATAAAAGGTCTACAAAAAACACAAAGCATGCTAAACAAAGAGCTTTCTATCGTAAAAGGAACCATCGCATCAACAGAAAAAGAACTTATAACCTTGAATAAAAACTTGGAAAAAGCGACAGAATCTGTAGCAAAAAAAAGTGGACTTTCAACCGGCGCCAAAATTGCAATCGGCGCAACGGGAGGAGCCATTGCAGGATATAGTGTATATCAAGCATTTTCTGAAGGCGGCGAATCGCAAGAGGAAATGAAAACAGAAATAAACCCTGAGCAAATATATCAAGCGCCAGCAGCATCAGAACTAAAAACTTCTGCTTTAAAAAAGCCATCTTCTTTAGAGCAAGAAAAAATCCAAGTTGAGGGCTCAGAACCAGAAGTATTTCTCTCAACAGAACCAACAGAAATTATGCCTGATAAACAAGAATCAACGGTTTCTCTTGAACCATCAGAAGAGCCTATTGCAATTGAATAAACAAGCGATGGCTCCTGCAATTTGATACGTTAGGAGATTGATACCATATGCGTTATTTACTTTTAATAGTCATTGGTTTTTCCCCACTTTATGGCGCCTCTTGGTTTGCAAAAAAAGCAACCGCTGCGCATATTGCAACATCACCACAAGTAAAAATGCTCCGCACAGAGCTAGAAAAACTAAGTACCGCTCTCAAAAGAACTGCTCAGGATGTAAAGAATATAACGAACTCAGAAGAAAAGCTTATCGCACAAAATCAAATAAAATCTCTTAACGAAAGCATTAAACGTCTTAAATCTCAACTCAATCGTGAAAAGCAAATTTTGGCACAAAAAGAACAAACTCCGTTCAAAAAACTTATAAATAAAGATAAAGCTCGCCTTGCTTTGCAAAAACGCACATCTCAAGCTGCTGCTATTACTGCCGGAACTGCGGCAGCAGGAGGAGCTGCATATGGAGCTTATAAGCTCGCAACATTGCCAAATAAAGAGGAATCTAAAGAAGCACTCCCCGCAAAAAAAGAATCTCTTGGTTATTCCAAAACCCCTGAACAATTTCAACAAAAAGAATCTTCTGGAAAATCTGATAAAAATACTCTTCTTGCAAAAACCCCAAGAATACAAAAAGACAGAGCTATCTCAGAAATTTTGCAACAAGAAGATGTATCTTCTCCCAAAGACAATTTGCCTGATACTGATTCATTTTTAAAAACGCATGAACCTGCAAACAACTGGCAACAAGATTTTTCTAGTGAATAAAAAAGAGGCCATAAAGGCCTCTTTTTATGTAATCAATTTGCGCGTATTAATGTATAAACACTATCCTGCGAGCGCTGAAGAAACTCCACCAAGACTCGATAGGCTTGGCAACAGATACTTGATATCATCATCCCCAAAACGCAAACCAAGACCCACAAAGGCACTTGCGTTGTGCTTGGACATAAAGTCATCTGCACCAAAGGTAAAGTATATAGCACGGAGCACAAACATTTTATTTAACCACTTCACATGTGGACGTCTATCATCAATACGATTCCACCCAATAAAGTCAAACGCTTCTACGGTGGTTACCCATCTAAACTTGTCAGTCTTAAATGGAATTTCAACGTCTACCCCAAATCCAGCAGCACCTTCTATCATGCCAATACGAAACGCAATGTCATGGAAAATCTTACCTATTTGAACCCCAACGCGAATAGAATTACGCTTTATGGTAATAGTTTGTTCTGGGAAGTAATCAGCTAGTTCTGTTGAAATGTCACAAGATTGTGCAAATGGACTTGTTGGATCCAAGAATAATGACTGCACATTAATCTTATCTTCTTCCAAATCATTAGTTCGATACGCTTTTCTTCGCTCTGTTCTAGAGATCGATCCTTTTTCATCATTTACAAGCTGAACAACATAAAATTGATCTTCACTGGTGTGAATACGAATATCAAAATACCCTTTTGAATCCTCAAAAATACGATATGAATCCGCTAATGACAAGTGTTCCGCTGGACGATGCATTGATTCTATATGAGAGTCAAATACAATTGAAATTCGTTCGCTTCGAGAAATATATTCTTTAAACCCTTTAATTGCAGCTTTGAGATCCTGATAGGAGTCATCTTCATTGATAATTTTACCAAGAAGCCCTTTCCCTTCATCAAGCTTATCAGCGACAGATCCTATACTTTTTAGCCCCTCTTTTGCTTGATTAGAGGTTGATTCTATAGATTCTGCAGTAACCGTTAACTGCGTTGCTATACGATCAAAATCACGGTCAAACACATACGAAATCTTTTCTATACTTTGCTGAAAAGAAGGAAATACATCAGATTCAAGACGAGCAGCTAGACGATTAAGCGTACTGCCAATCCCCAACAATTGATCCAAATTATCTTCATTGCGAACAAATGAACGATTGAGCACATCAGAAAATGATGCAAGTCGATCCGTTGTTGAAGAAAGATTTTCAAAAAAGGTGCGCAAGTTTTCTTTGCCAACATCTCCACCTACCGCATCCTTAAATGAATCAGTGATTTCTTGCACGTTTGAAGCAATCGATTTGAATTGCTGCAATAATTCATCAATTGCAACGGGCTCTGTGCTTGGTCTATTAAGCTCTCCGCCAGGATTGATGCAATGCAACAATGGATCACCTGGAATAATTTCTATAAACTTAGGCCCCAAAAAACCATCCTGCCGCACTATTCCGTGTGCATTTTCATACAACACAAAATCTTGCAAAATCATAACTTCAACTTTTGCTTTACGCCCATCATCAGGTATAAGTATAATTTTTTCTACCCAACCAACCTTTACCCCTGCAATGCGAACTTCAGCTTTTCGTGACAAGCCAGACACATCATGAAAATACAAACTATAATGATTATAACGATATGTATCAAATCGAAACGCTCCGACTTGAAAGCTCATATATGCAAAAACGGCTATAGCAGCCAGTACAAAGATTCCAACACGAGTTTCTATGGTGCCGCGCAAGGTTTTTCCTATGTTAGTTCAAATCCAATATATTTTTTTTATCTGAATAGCATACTCTTGTTTTTCATCCTTTGCACGTACCGTCCGCTCTACTATTGCACACGAACACGCTATCGCTCGTCCAACTTTTGCTTGGCATAATACCATAAATGTTGTCGGAGAAAACGTACTGCTCAAAAGAGAGTCTATATGTTCCGGCAAACTCTGCAACTCTTTCTGATAGATTGGTTTGAGTATGTTATTCCATTCTGTTTTCCACGTTACTCGCTTTTTAAAGCTCTTCAAATTTTCTTTAAATGATCCCTTTTTTGCATCCTTTTCATCAAATGGTTTTACAAGACCTAAAAGCTGCATCAAGCCTGCAGAAAAAACCCAAGGCTCAATTGTAGCATGATTTGTTGCAATCGTAAAAATATCCGTTAAATAAAGAGGCGCTTTCTCCTTTTGATCCGATTGTTCTGTCAAACTTTTTAACCGCTCTGCTTTTTTTTCATAAAACACCCGGTTCTTCCAGGGTGCCCACTCTTTAATCTCTAACAGTTGCGTAATATCTTCAAGCGGAACTTTTTGTTTTTTTAAAAATTTTTCTAAAGACGAAAACAAATCCTTTGTTTTTAAGTGTTTTTCCAAACGCTTGCACAGTTCTTCCAAGAATAATTTATAGTTCCCCTCTTTTTGCTTTTCCCCTACAAACTCCTGCTTTTCAAAATCAAACATTTTATTCAGATTAATTTTGCCGTCTTGACAAGAGATGTAAAAATAAATTTCTGCATCAATCCCATCAATATCCTGCTTTAAAAAAATGGATTGCCACTTATTTAAAACCGGAAGCAACTGTTCAAGAAAATATTTGTCAGGATCAGCAGGCTGCTCTCCAGACTCTTTTTCATGTTGCTGCTTGGTCGCATCTGGCTTTTTTTTGACAAATGACTTGCACAACTGTGCATTAAAAAATGCAATTCCTGCTTTGGAAAGAATTCGCGCTTTTTGATCTTCTATCATGATCTGTGTAAAAGGAACAGCAATCATCGTTTTATTAAAGATAACCACTACAATCATACTAATCATAGAAACAAGCAAAAGCGCCATGATCATAATATACCCAGATTCATTCCGTTTTTGATTAATCATTATCTTATCCCCAAAGATGCAGATAAAGGTTGCGGCACTGTAGGTTGAATCGATTGATTTATGGTGATACCTTGATTTTGCACAGAAGTCGCCTCTGTTTGCTTTTCTGCTTTTGGCTCTTCTGCTATTGTGACAATAGGAAGATAAAAACGATACATGCTTTCACGCACCAGCTCATTATCCCATAAAGTCAATGTAATCAATAATGCTCCAGGTAATAAAGGATCATCTTTTTGTTGATCTTTTTTAGAACTCGTTGTTTTTAACGCTGTAGTATCAGATTTTTTTTGCTTTTCTGCATACTCTCCCTGCAAATCACGTTTCCACGTTACTTTTTTATGCACAGCTACTCCGTCTTTTGACTGCTCATAGGTAATACACTCGATTTTCATCGACTTTATTCCTGAAACTAGTTCATACGGTCTTTGCAAACCTTCTTTTGCATTTTTGTATTTTTCAAGATCGAGATCTTTCCCTTCTTGCCTGTACAAAATAAAAGATTTTTTTTGATTTGGATCTTTTTTAAGCTGATACACAACCCGTGCAATACGTGGTTTTAAGACTGCCAACGGACCTTCTGTATACCCAATCACTGGGTTGCTTGTAATAAATGAACACAACTCAAACTGTTCTTCTTTTTGTGTTAACAAGAAAAAATCTTTGAGCAAATTGGATGCTTTATCTTGCTCTTTTTTTTGCTCTTCAGGCATGGATTCTTTTTTTTGTTGCCCATTTTCTTGATTCTGAACCATTTTATTTTGTGTTGTTACAGAAGCAGGCTCTTTTTTTGGACGAGGGAATGCCAAAGTTGGCACAAAAATACCTTCTATATCTCGCCTCAACTGCCTCTCTGCTAATGCAATCCGCAGCGTATAGGCTGCATCATTTTGCACCACACGCTGGATCGTTGCTGTTTGACGTAATGCTGTCATCAAAACAACCCCTATAAAAGAAGAAATAAGCGTTGCAACAAGAAGCTCAAGTAAAGAAAATGCAAAACGAAGATGTGTCATTTTTCTTCCTTAACAGGATCATAGCGCAAACCAACAAGCGTTTCTGAAAGAGATTTACCTGTTATGCCTTTCCAAGAAACTGTCATGCGTTCAAGCATAATTCCCTTAAAAGGCGCAAGAGCTGATTTTGCATTGGGAGCAATCATTTCTATAAAAACCTCTCCTTGAGAATCTGGCAATTTTTGGGTGATTGTTTTTTGCATTTCTTTTTTTGTATCACCAACAGCATGTTCTTGTATAAAATCTTTTTTTGCTTGTTCTTCTTGCCACATAAAAAGTGCTGCACATAAACGGTCATACTCTTGACGAGCAGTAACCATATTTCGCAATAAAGATGTTTGCAAGGTGTACAATGCAGGAAGCATAAGCGCAACAATAGCAAGTGCAAACAATGTCTCAAGGAGAGTAAAGCCAGATTTAAACATGTTATCCCTTTTGAAACGCATCAAAAACTGTAAATTGAGCTGAAAATGGATTAAGTACCATACTTATTTGTCGTGGTTTATTTTCAAATACATTTTTGACATCTACAAAATTGATCGTTACCGCTTGCGCTAATCCATCGGGAACAATGAAATACCACATTTCTGCTGTTTCTTTGGAAGCAGAACGCGTCATTTCATCAAAGCCTTCAATAAAAAATTGCTTAATTTCAATCTGGTCTGGAATAGAAATGGTTGTCTTTGTATATGCTGTCTGTATAGCAACAAAAAGTGGTTGCCCACTTTTATCTTTTTCTCCCTCTTTTTGCAAAAGAAGAGAAACTTTTCGTGTTTTTAAATTCCAATCAACCTTGCATACTGAACGCGTAAGTAGCGCTTGTTGCCAAGCAAAAAGCATTAATGCATTACACTGCGCAATAAACTTTTCACGCACGTAATATGATCCAAAACGTGAAACATTAGGAATAACCACCGCAACAAAAAGCGCTCCGATGGTTATTGCTACTAAAATCTCAATTAGAGAGAATCCTTGTCGATTACTCTTCTTCCCACACACTGATCATTCCCTCTTTTGATCCGCCTTTACCGGATGGGCCATATGAAAATAGATCATAAGGATGCGCTCCTTGTGGAGTTACCTGGTACTGATATTTATTGCCAAATGGATCAAGCGGAACATCTTTTCCAGAAAGGTATGGTCCTTGCCATTTTTTACTTACAGCCGCATCTGATGGCTGCTTTACTAAATCTTGCAAACGCGCAGGATACTGTCCCGTGTGAGCATTAAACATCGTAATTGCGCCTTCAAAACTTTTAAGCGTAATTTTTGTTTTATCAATCTTTGCATTTTTTAAATAGTTCATAAAATTGGGACCAACTATTGCAGCAAAAATTGCCATAATCGTAATCCCAATCAAAATTTCAATCAGAGAAAACCCTTCTTGAATAATTCCTCTCTGTGTAGTCATATTTAAATCCTTTCAGCACAAATATGTTTTATGCATTTACTAGTTCATTCATTTTCATAATTGGAAGCGCAATTGCAAACACAATAAATCCAACAATTATCGCCATTGTTATCAACATAATAGGATCAAGCAATCCCGTCAAACGATCAATTAACTCATTTGATTCATCTTCATAATTTTTTGCAACGGTCAAAAGCATTTGAGCAAGCTCACCACTTTGCTCACCGGTTTCTATCAAATAAATAGCCATTGCCGGAAACATATTTGTTTGTTTAAGATATTGCGCAATTTTTCCCTGTTTTACAATGTTATCACGCGCTTCTTTAAGCGCATCTGCAAGCAACCTGTTATCAACAATTTTTACAACCACATCAAGCGCATCGGGCAAGTGAACCCCTCCCTCAAGAAGCATGCCAAGCGTATAACTAAACTGCACCACCGCATTAGTACGTGCCAAAAAACCGATAACGGGAAGCTTTAACTTTATAGAATCGATTTTGCGCGCTCCTTTTGTGGTTGCTTTCCAGTATTTAAAACTATACACCAATAACAAAATAACTGAGGCAAGAAACAGGTAATGATTAGTAAGTAATGATGAAAGGCCCAATAAAAACCGTGTTGGCCAGGGAAGAAGCTTCCCTTGAGAACTAAAGTTTTCTGCAATTTGAGGTACCACAAAAGTAACCAAGCCTGATACCACAATTGCAGCAACTCCAAGTTGCATAGTTGGCTTGCGCATTGCGGATGCTATTTTTTTGCGCAATGCTTGTCGCCGCTCCAAATAGGTTGAAAGTCTATCAAGCACCTGATCAAGGTTCCCGCTTGCTTCACCTGCACGCACAAGTTGAACATAAATTGTTTCAAACACTTTTGGATATTTTTTAAGCGCATTCCATAAAGCAGTCCCTTCTTTTAAATCATCTTTGATTGCTATTAAAATGGTATGCAGTGGCCCTTCAAACTGATCTATCAACAACTCAAAAGACTGCAAAACGGGAATTCCAGAACGAAGCAAAATAGTAAGCTGCTTGGTAAATAAAATTTTTTCTTTTTCTGTAACATTACGCACAAAAAGTCTTGACCAAAAAGGAAGCGGAACAGAGTATGACGGGATGATTGAAATAGGGAACAATCCTTGGCGAGATAAAAGCTCACGAGCAGCCTGCACAGAGACCGCATCAATGCTCCCTTTTGCCTTTTTACCATCCCGGGAAAAAGCTTCATATGAGTACAACGGCATGCACAACCCTTTCTTTAAATCCAATTTTTGATTGACTTCTTGAATATTAATTATTTTTTATGATACTCTGTGGTCAACACATAAGCACGATCTTTTATAGTTGTATATTTAAGGAGTCAGTATATGTCAAAAAAATATGCCTTACTTGTATTTTTTTTACTGGTACCTTCTGTTTGTTTGAGTGATACCATAGCTGAACATAATTATCAATCATCGCATTCAGAGATACCTGTATCTCTTTTTTCTGTTCCCACACATGAATCACTTCTTGAACTTGCTCGCCAAACACTGCAAAAAACAGAAGCTGATGGAAGCGTAATTCTTTCTGGAATTGATCAATTTATTGCGTATGCACGCATTGTTGAACAACCCCAAAATTATCTGCGCACCATTTTTAAAATGTTTGGCAACAAACTAAAAAGCTGTGAATTTATAAACTGTTATGAACTTATAACAGTACTCAATAACATATTTGACCAGCTTGAAAGATACGTAAGACCTGAACGATCTTCTACGTATTTGCGCAATGCAATGCTTCTTGAAGGTACAATGTTTGATCGTTTTCAAAGCGTGACAAACAATTTATTATATGCAAAATTCAGCACTGAATATGAAACGTTTAAACAAGATCCTGAGCTCTTTTTGGAACACGTCTCATATGACATAGCTCATATTGCACAAGAAGAAGTAAACATTGAACTTATGCGTCAAGCGCTTATTCGCTTTTTAGAAACCGCTTTAAGCAAAGTTGTATGGAGCCCTACTGAGCAAGAACAAACCTGGACTATTACAAAGCAGCTTTCTCATAAACTTGCACTTCTTGTAGAACGCAACATTTTAACGGATGTTAATGATCTTGATGATCTTTTTTGGAGTCTTGTTCATCGTTACTGCTACTTCTTGGATATCACTACCGGCATGATGCATGCTTTAACCTATCATCGCATACAAGAAGATGTGCATGCCAACCAAAACGTTCTTTTGGAGCTTGAAGAGCAGGATGATTTTGTAGAAAGAAAAATAGCATGCCTGTCTCGCGCGCTCATACAAGCAGAAATCAAAACACGCGCTCAAGAACAGGGTATTATTGTAAAATAATAAAGAGATACTGGTATAAAAAAGAGGGCAAAACTCCCGCTTTTTTATACCAATCTATTCTGCAGGCTTATACCTATCAGGGTTATATTCATAGCCGTTAACTTCTTGTATTTTTTGATTGAAAAAAGCCTTATCTTGAGCACAATTAAACTCTGCGATAGGCTTTAAAACAAACTGTCTGAATGCAATGGTTCCCGCTGCAGCAATAGCGTATGAACCCGCAACCCAATACCCTTGACGACTAAATGATTGATTTTTAAAATTTGGATGCAAATAGGTTACTGATGAAAGTGCCCATGTTAATCCCCAAAAATAGGGATTTTTTATTGCACTACGGAGAGTATATTGAGCAAAAAGAGCGTCTTCTTTTTTAATTTTTTTTTGATAGTCACCTATCAGTGAATCTTTTGATTCTTGTACCGTAAGAGGATTCTCTTTATTTGTAGTATCATTTTTTATTATATGATGCAGAAAATCAATTTTTTGGCCAGAAGCAGATTGGTCAGATGCGTGTTCAGCAAAGTGTTCTATCAAAAAAGCATTCAGCTTTACATATGCATGTTGTACAAATCCTTTTGGCTGAACTTTTTCAACAGATTTTGCTTGATGATTGGTTAAAAAAGCTATACATAGCACAATAAAACCTTTTATCGCGGCATATTTTATTTGCATATTTTTAACTCCATTTTTTTAATTTTTGCTATCTGGCTCATATGGAACCTCAAAAAGCTTTTATTAATATTATTTATATTATTTTACTTTTATTACCCTAAAAAACAATCGCTTATCTTGCCGCATGAATTCTCAGATACACAATTAAATTGATGTATCATACCAAAAAAGCTTTTGACAAACTGAAAATATTTGATATAGTTTAAAATATAAATTTTTAAAACCTTTATGTTAAGACTTTAATCATGATACGACTTAATAAAAAAAGGCTAATCAATCCATTTTTTCTACTTATTTTTTTGCTCATGCCTTGCGCTGAAGCTTTTTCAGCACAAAAAGGTGAATGCTCAAAAGAAGAACCTCTTGTTCCAACTCTTGTAAAAAAGATTCTTTCTGGACCTTTTACCTGCCCTTTTTTTAGAGCTGATGTGCTGTCGCAAATATCAAAAAAGACCCCTGGTGAATTACAAAGCATCTATTTTCATCTAAAAAGTCAACTTATTAAGAGTGTTTCTTCCGAGCAAAAAGAATTCACAACCATTCTAGATACTTCTCCGCCGAAATGCCTAGAAGAAATGTTTAAAGACTGCAACCTTGTAGACGTACCAATACTCAAACAAGCCCTTATTTCTCCTCAAGCCCAAATTAGTATTACACCGATAAAAGATAAAACTTTTGATTACGATAAAGATTATGCTCAGAGCATACATCAAGACGATACAGTAAAAAAAACAGCTTTTTTTATTATAAAAGACAATGCTACCGTTAAAATAAGTTGCATTAAACATGAATATTCCATCGCATCACTCTTTAAAAGAAACCTTCCATTAAAAATAATTACCTATCCTTTAATTTTAGACTTTAAACCACGTCTCCCATCATGGGTACAAAACGAATTTGATATTCGAAATATGGTTCTTAATCTTCTTTCTCCTGGCAACCAAGAAGATATCAAAACTGTTTATAATCATACACAAGAAGAAATCATACAACTTAAGTTGCAAGAACACGGTGATAATATAGTTTCCTATGCTCAACATGCATGCAAACAATGCAAGCCGTTTTTTAAGTCCTCAAAAAAACTGCTGTCCGGATCATCCTGGTCAGCAAGATTAAATCCTTTTCTTTTAAAAGGGAAAATCCCTGAGCATTTTATTAAAAATCAAAAGCAATGATACCGCCACAGGTTGGAACTTGCGCCGAACGTTGCCCATTAAATGGAATACGCACAAATAGCTCAAATTGTGGAACAATGCATGCATCTTGCGCATCTAATTCTTTATGAAAATCATACTGCACCGTAAATACATACTGATGCGAAGTCCAGTCTTGAAGTGATTCTGCAGTATTTGCAATATTTACCGGATAATCATTAGTTTTAAATGAAACAATATCTTCTCCTTGTTTATAAAAACGATATCCAGCTTTGCAAGAAAGGCCTCCAAAGATGCGATAAAACTGCATATAAATATCAAAACGCTGCGCTAACCCTACATCTCTATGCACCGGTGTTTTTGCAAGCAAAAGCAATTCTGTCTGATCAGCTGCTACTTTTATTCTGCGTGGACGCGTGTTATCAAAAGTATGTGTCAACTGCACATCAACACACCCGCGCAACATTGTTCCAAGCGTTACCTCAAGCCCCAACCCAAATGGCATCGCAAAAGAACCATCACGCCCAAACGGCAATGAAAATAGTTCATTTTCATCCGTACGTTTTCCGGTCGGGAGCTCTACACCAATACGCCAATTTATGCGCACATTTTTAAGAAACTTTTTATGTTGCTTAAAATCTCTAAACCAATCAACAAAAAGCGCAATATCACCTATCCCCTTGCGCTTCCATGGATCCAAATTTAAGCCTCCAAGCTCATACACAATCGACTTAAATTCATCAATTTGATCTTGAGAAAATGGAACATCATCTTTTGAAAAACAAACATCTTCAAGCGCCATATTATAAAAAGGGACATATCCACTCAATACCCATTGATCGCAAAAGAAATATCTAAATTCAATAGCCGCAGATGACTTAAGGTACAAATCTGCAGTAAGCGAGAAGATGTTAAAGGTTGAAATAATATCCTCTTGAAAAGGAGAAAGCATCGCAATCCGCTGCCCAATGCAGGTATAGGGATCAAACCCTTCAAGCATTGCCACTGCATTTTGATATGGCTGCCAAATTTTTAACACATTGGTATAGTGAGAGTCTTCATTAAACGCTTTGCTTTTTTTAATTCCACCTTCTGCTCCTGCAAAAACTTGAAACGTATCCTTTGCGGTATAAAACGGCCACCACATTGGATCATGTGGAACCCAAAGATTCATTCCATATGCTTTACTGCACAAAAAAAGAAGAAAAATAAAAACGGTACGCAGCTGCTGGTTGTTGATTTTCATTATTGCGTGATCATTACAAAAAAAAGGTACATCAATGTATCGATGATGGAGTATATCAGCTTTTCCCCCTTTTGCCAGCAGGGCTCTTTTGATTATTCTGACCACTGGACTCAATTGACAAATAGATATTTTAATGATAAAATAAAATAGAGATAAAATAATATTTTTATTCAGAATGAGACATTGTCATAAATGGAGGATATATGTCTTTTACAAAGAGCATCCCGCGTGGGATTGTTTTTATTTTAAGCTTTTTTACTTCTGTAGCAACGCATACAATGTTGTTTAAAATATTTAGTCGCACAAATCCTGTCTGCTCAATAACTCAATATATTCGCGCCCAAACAGGATTGGAAAATGCACGGATCATACTCCATAAAGATTCTCGATATTTTATGGGAATCATGAGGAGGCCATTTGGCAGAACTCCTCTTTTTGTCATAACAACCGGCTTTTATGATAAAATGAAACAGGCTATCCAAAATAATTTTTCAAAAAAAGACGAAACTCTTGTAAAAGAAATGTTTGATGCATCAGCAGCTCATGAAACAGGCCATTGGGTCAACAAAGATCTTGATCGAGTATTTTTTATAACCCAAAAAGAAATGCATAAGGCAGAATATAATGCTGATAAATTTGCTGTTGAGCATGGTCATGCAGAAGGATTAAAAAAAATTATTTGGTACACAAGTAGTTTATCAAATTCTTTAGAAAATCATTTTTCTGGCACATTAACACATCCGTCGCCAGATAATAGAATATGTGCAATAGATAAGATATCTCATCAAATAAAACATCAAAAAAATATATACAAGCCTCTCCTTCTAACATAACACCTCTTGTCCTTGACAAGATGCATGTTCCTTATTACAACCTTTTGTAATTTAACAAAACATTTCTAATGTTTGATAAAAAAAAGAAATGCACATGTCACACATTATTTAATGGAAAGCATTTAACCATATTTTAAAGATAATCTTTTTGATCTTGATCGTTCTTTGCACACAATGACCCGACGACTTGGCTACAGACATCATTGAATCTAGAAATAATGTTATCTTGAAAATGCATATTCCAGGAATAGATACGAACAATCTTAAGATTAAAGGAGAAGATACTCACCAGCGCCTTTATCCTGCTGTACACACGATGAATCAATAATGATGCGCGGCAAGGAAGCATTAATACCCGCATAAACAATTCGCATGTTTTGCTCAGGATTATGAGTAAACATAAGAGTTGCAACCCGTTTATCAAACAATACCACCTCATCATAAAGCTGCAAATCTGAAGCATTTTGCAAATCAACTACAAAGCAGTTCATCGCTATCGTGCCAATCACCAAAAGTGGAATATCCCGCCAAAAAACAGTACGAACATGTGCAAATGCACCACTGTACCCATCAACATATCCAACAGGAACAATACCAATATTCATATCTGTTTTTGCAATAAAGGTTTTATCATATCCAACCGATTCTCCTGCAGCAATCCGTTTTATCCGAATAATACGAGCTTTCCAAGTCAATATCGGTTTTAACAATAAAGATGGATGATTTTTTTTTATTATCGCTTCTATGCTTGGATTTTGCGCATATCCATATAAACCGAGTCCTATACGAACCAATGAACAATCTTTTGCAATATCCATCAAAGAATCTATTGTGGTTGTTTTATGAATAAAAGGAACCCGCCCAAAATCAGATATCATCTTTTGAAAAGCCGTACACTGCGCATGCGTAAACGCAGATGCTACTTTCCCTTTTTCTGCAAAATGCGTTGCCAAGCCAACAATAGAAATAAACGACAAGGCTTTAAGTTGCGTTTTAACTTTTTGCAACTCTTTGGCATGCATTCCAAAACGATTTAACCCTGTTTCAATCTTAAGATGAACCAAAAAAATATAATTAGTCTGCCTCCCTACATCATTAAGGGCTAAAAGATTTTCAAATGTATCAACTACAAAATGAATATCTTTATGCGCTGCCTCATATAAGCACGCATCAGCTATATCCCCTAACACTAAAATAGGCTTTTTTGAACCTTTTAATCGAGCAAAAAGAGCTTCGCTTAATGAAAAAACCCCCAAAAAGCTTATTTCTTTTATATGTTCAACTATAGAAATAAGAGGCTCCAACCCATGTCCATATGCATTTCCTTTTACAACCATACATATTTTTACATGCTCTCCAACTACTGCTCCATATTGCTGCACATTCCATATTAATGCACTTTTATCAAGCTCAATCCATTTATGATGCTGCATACATTTTGCCCCTAAAAACATGGATATCGTCGATTTTTAGCAAGCAGTATAGGCTTTTTTTGACAGTTCGCGAATAGTATTTTAAAATATTTTATTATATAAAATTAAAATGGCAGCATAAAACTGCCTATTGTCTACCGTTCTTACAAAAACATAGGATCCGATATGCTTACAAAAAAGAAAAAAGAACCAGTCGGTGAACTTATTTTTGGCATTCATCCGATTGTTGAACTCTTAAAAGCACGCCGTCGTAAAATTATTTCTATCTATACAACCCGGCCTGAACCAAAAGGATGGAAGACAATACAGCAGGCTATGCCTACAAATTATAAAATTCCGATCCAATATGTTTCTCGAGATGTATTAACCAAAATGGCAGGCGGAACAACTGATCACCAAGGATTTATTGCTTGGGTTAAAGAATTTCCATACCGCAAAAAAGCGTTTGATCCAAAACGTGAACCTTTTGTAGTCCTTCTTGATGGAGTACAAGACCCGCGCAACGTAGGGGCAATTATCAGATCAGCATACTGCACCGGTGCACAGGGTGTTATTTTGACCAAAAAACAAGGCTCTCCTTTAAGCGCCACCGCATTAAAGGCATCTGCAGGCCTTGCTGAGCATCTAGAAATTATGATTGCACCAACAGCACAAGTTGCAGTCGAAGAGCTTAAAAAGGCGGGATACACTCCTTATATTGCTGCTTTTGATGGACAAGATGCTTCAAAAGTAGAATTTAAAGCTCCTCTTTGCTTGGTTATTGGCGGTGAAGGGTTTGGTGTTTCACAGCCCGTTTTAAATAGCGGTGTAAAAATAACTATTCCACAAAAAACGGCTGACATTTCTTACAATGCATCTGTTGCAGCAGGAATTTTACTCTTTTTAGCTTCGCAACAACACAATTTTATTAATACAAAATAAGTGCAAAAATAGCCTAAAAATATAGCATCTAAAGTAATACTTTTAATGCTAGAACACGTGCTATCAATTGCTCAATTTGAGATTTGTCTTCATCAGCTTTTTACTGATAAAGATCCTTTTATTGCTGCAATATTAGCAATTGTTTGGATGCGTCCAATTGGTTAAAGAACAAAATTTCAAGATGCAAGATAAAAAACTATGTAATCCAAACCTCTTTTTTTGGTTTATTGATACTATACAATTTTGATTCTAGACTCTTTTTATCCCGCAGAAATCATACTCAAAAAAGAATCAACGGGAACGATATTTTTTTGAATAGCTTCAAGAGAAATAAGCTCTGCAATAGAACAGGCTTTTTGCAAAGAAAATGGCCCAACTGCATCACGACACAATGTATGCGCAGTTGCACCAACTGTAACCTTTTTTGCAAGATCAGAAACAAGCGAACGAATGTATGTTCCGTGAGAAACATGTGCCTGCAATGTAAAAAAAGTTTCGGCAAAAGAAATTATCTGTGCTTCATATAAAAAAATTCGTCGTGACTTTGCCGTGACAACCGCACTCAAATCAATATCCTGCATTTCTTTATTACGCGCATATTTATAAAGACGCACTCCTTGATGTTTAAGCGCAGAAAAAATAGGAGGAGTTTGTATGTATGATGGCATTAGAGTACGCAATGCACCAACAAGTTGTTCTTTTGTTATGCATGAAACATCATCTTGCTTTGTTATTACGCCTGTACAATCATGCGTATCCGTTTCTACGCCAAGTTGCGCCGTAACCGTGTACTTTTTATCAAGAGTAATAAGCTTATCCATATGTTCTGTTGCATCACGAGAAATCCCTACAATCAAAAGCCCGTTTGCAAAAGGATCAAGAGTTCCTGCATGCCCAATTTTTTCTTTTTTAGGCAACAACTTTTTAAGCTGCATTACGCATGAAAAAGAGGTAACTCCTGCAGGTTTATTAATGAGTAAAAATCCTTTGAGAGAATTCTTTTCTGTAATCATATTTTAAAAAGGGCACCGAACTGGTTCCCGACCTCTCATTTTAAAAATTATTTTACGAACCAATTTTATAAATACGATGTTTCCCAATCTTGAGAATCATCCCAACATGCACCGTAAGATGTGCTTTAAAATCAGAAATTACTGCATCATCCACATGAACCGCTCCCGATTCTATAAGATTTTTTGCTTGAGATGATGTAGTAACTGCCCCTAATTTTTTAAGCACATCAACAATCCAAACAGGATCTTGCCCAAATGTTTGAATCGAAATAGCCTGAGCTTTTGAATAATCTTTTTTTTGGAACAATGCCTCAAATTGCATTTGCGCATGATCAGCCATATCCTTGGACCAAAAACGTGCAACAATTTGATGTGCCATCTCTTTTTTAAGATTCATAGGATGAAGCTTTTCTGCTATAACATCTTGCTTCATTTGCACAATCTCTGCTTCTGATGCATGCAACAACAATGCATAATAACGCCACATAAGATCATCAGAAATTGACATCAATTTGCCATATGCTTCTGCCGGCGGCTCTGTAATGCCAATCGCGTTTCCATACGATTTTGACATTTTTTGTACCCCATCAAGACCTTCAAGAAGCGGCATAGTAATAATAACTTGCGGTTCTTGCCCCATCTGCTCTTGCAGCACACGTCCCATCAACAAATTGAATGTTTGATCCGTTCCCCCAAGCTCAATATCTGCTTTGAGTTCAACAGAATCATAGGCTTGCAACAACGGATACATAAACTCATGCAATCCTATTGGCTGCTGTGCATGAAAACGCTTTTGAAAATCTTCACGCTCAAGAACACGTGCAAGTGTTACTTTTCCACATAATTGAATAAAATCTGCACCAGAAAGTTTTGAGAGCCACTGACTATTGCAACATATGGTTGTTTTGGTGATATCAAGCACCTGTTCAACTTGTTGAAAATACGTTTTCATATTATAAGCAATTTCTTCTTGAGAAAGAGGAGGCCTTGTTTGTGATCGGCCGGTTGGATCTCCAATTCGTGCGGTAAAATCACCAATCAAAAAGATAACATCATGCCCAAGATCCTGAAACTCTTTCATCTTTGAAAGCACAAGAGTATGTCCCAAATGCAAATTTGGGGATGTTGGATCCATGCCAAGCTTTACACGCAGTTTTCTACCCAAAGAAAATTTTTTTACCAACTCTGCAAGTGGCGTTATATGCGCAGTTCCCGCACTAATAATCGCCAATGATTCTTCAACAGTTTTCATACTCAAATCAATCCTATAACATGCGTGATAGCATAACCGATATATACAATCATGCTTGTTGCAATAAATCGTAAGCTTTCAGAAAAGAAAAATATCAACAAAAAAGGAACAAGCAATGTTTTAAAAGGATGTGCCCACTGCAAGAATGGACGCTGCGATTCTCCTCCGGATGAAGAAAAAATTGCTGCCAAATAACAGCCTTCTATAATGAGCGAAAAAACTCCCAACAACGTTGCTAAATACACAAAAGAAATAATAATAAATCCAAGAACCACAATGACTGAAGAAGCATCAGGATACATATGTGCAAGAAACAAATGAGACATATTGCGCGTTAAAACCATATACTGCGAAAGCGGAAGAATTTGAGCATCAAACAAACTTATCAAACAAACAATACCTAAAAGCGCCATGCTAAATTCAATAAAAGGCGCTGCAAGCATGGCGCATGCCTGCTTTAGCTTTGAATGAATATGCGAAGGATTTACCGGCACATATCTCCCCCAGCCAAAAAATATTCCCATATAGTACATGAGAAAAAATGAAATAATACCTGAAGCATCAATATGAACAAAAGGATTTAACGACATAAAGCCTTCGTCGTATGCCGTTGAATCACCCATTTTATAAGCAGTCCAAGCGCGAAAAGCACCTGAGATGCTTATAAGTAAAATATAAGAACAAAACAGTGAGATTAATCCAATTAAAAAGGATGCGCTCTTTACATCAATCATAGAATCACCTATCGCGTATTTTATGCTAATGATAGCCAAAAACAAGCAGTGACACAACCGTAAAAATTGCTCTTTTTATTTTAATCTTTCTTCTTCTTTGCAAAGCTCTGCCATAAACGTTTTTACTTTTTCAAAATCTTTACATTTTTGAACAAGCGGCACCAAAAAATGCCATTTAATCATCAATGAAAAAGGAAAGTGATCAAACGTAGCAAGATGCATATCTGCAGGCAAAATTTCATCCAAAAATCTGTATTCTTGCATAAGAATGGTCTTTGAAAGCTCTGGATCATCTATTAATGCTAATATGTCGGTATTCCGCTCCATAATTTTATAACATGCATGCAAGGCACCATCTCCATCCTTAGGAGTACGATACCCCTCTTGCGCAAACACATTAAGGATAAACCCAATTGCCCAACCATTTAGTTCACGTAAATGAATGAGCTCATGATGAAGCGTTAATAAGCAGCTTTCTCTATCAACCATAAATCGCTTAACAAAGTTTTGTGGAATAAAAAGAACGGGAGGGATTCTCAAACCTACTGAAAGTTTTTCACCTAAAAACTGATAAAAAACAACTGGTGCATCTATCCATGCATCATACAAAGAAGAATCCTCCATATCTGCACTTTTTTCTTGTGGAATTTGGATATGAAAGGCTTTTGGATGAATACCATATTTTATAGCAATAGATTCTATAAGATCAACCAGCGGTTTTGGCAAGTTAGGATTTCTATATACACAAGGCAGCGGATGGTTAAAAATAGTTTTTTGTATGCTACTTCTTATTTTTGTCATGTGCGTATACATCCTATCCCACGTAGATTTTGGAACACGATGTTTTTCAGCGATTGCAGCCAGACACTCATATTCATGAAGAGCAATCATCTCTTTAAACTTTTTGATATTCTTTCTATTTATTGGAGCACTCAAATGCATAGCATCCAAAGCCTCTTTTGCAAGAGCACTCTTTTTAAAAGTCAGAACATTGTTTTCTGGTACCAGCTTGCGTTGAACTGGACTATTTTTTTTAGTTGGAGCCCTTTTCTTTATCGGTAAAACCTTTGGTTGATTTAAGACTCGCAAGGGAGCTTTTGTTTGTGGTTTTGAAACAGCAAGCTGCACAGACAACAAACCAATAACTCCTGCCAACATTAGCGTCAGACTCTCTCCTTTTTTCTGCGCTCTGTTGTTTAACATTATAAAAACCTTTATGGTTAAATTGACCTTCCTTTAATATATGCGGCATTTTGTCTTTGCTGCAAAAGCGCCATCTTTTCTCTTACAGCATTACTTTCAAAAAAAGCTCCTTGATATAAAGAGCAAATTACACTACTCCAATCTTTCATTAATGTTTTTCCAAAATGAGCAACATCTCCATAATCTGCTAACACAGAGGGTAATTTTTTAGAGGTTTTTTCATAAAAAGAAGAAAAGCAATGCGCAAGAGATTTTCCTTCAAGCATCACAAAAAGATCAGTATTCCTTTCAAGCAGCTTTGTTGCTTTGATCTGAATAAATCTTCCTTGAACAGTTTTTTGCGCATCATACCCAAACGCCTTTAAAACACCAAAAAATAAATGACTTACCATGCCATTTAATGTTCTAATGTGCATCATTTCATGATAAAGCGTTTTCACTCGAATATTTTCAAAATTTTCAATAAATTTGGGATGTAGATAGATAGCAAAATCTGAATGGAATAACACTGAAACCGGCTTTTTATCCGCCATAACAATTGAATAACTAGGATATGCAACATATGCCGAAGAAAATGTCTCTTTTTTTGAATGCGATTTACCTGATACCTGCATTAATTTTATATGAAAACTTTTTGGATGAATCCCATACAAGATTGCTATTTCTTCTAGCCATGCAATGATAAAATTAGGAATTTTTTTATCTCTAAAAGGAGAGGGAAGTGGCTTTTTTAAAGAAGCCCAAAGCTCTATTTTTGCTTTCTCAACTACTGCAGTTGCAGTGTTCCAAATAAAATCTGGTATGCTGAGCTCCTTTTTTAGAGCATCCATATTCTGCACTTCTTCTTGTATCAAAAAGTTTTTACATTTTTGCAATTCAACCGCAATACAAGAATCAAGATTTTGCGTAGTAAAAATAGAGCTATATAAAGATATCCCTATAACAAAAACTGCGCTCAACCATCGCATTAAATAATGCATCAGGGCCTCCATTTCCCCTTAATAACCTCTCAATATTATATAGGGTATCACAGCCAGAAAAAATGTCAATCTGGCTAACTTTGTTAAAAATAGTTATTTTTATGATGCTTTTTGAATATACACACTCTGTAACGTAGTATTGCGCTCTGCAATCCAGGCTAAAAAAAGCTTTTTAACTACACATGCTCTTTGCAACGCCTTTTTTGCGCTATTTTTAAAGGATTTATTAATAGGAAGCACCCAGATAAAAGGTCTATGGCTGCATAAAGGCCAAAGAGCCAAATACCACTCTAAAGCCCAAATTTCGCGCTCAAGGTCGTTCCAAAATAAAATAAGTGGAGAGATACAATTTACTGGATCATTAGGGTTAAAATATCTTTTTTGAATGTCAAAAATAAGCTCTTGCTCTATCTGCTCAACAGAATAATGTTCTAAGTTTGAGCAAGAAACCGTCCTGTTCCAACAAGCCCAAGATCCAAAGTCTTGAAGCTTTTTATGCTCATATAGGATAAATCCAAGTAATGCAACATATCCCACTACACAGGATGCTCCAAAAATAAAAGTCCAATTTCTTTTTGCTTTTTCAAAAATTTCTAAAGGAAGAGATTGGCTATACTCTTTTGCTTTGGAGTAAGCCGTTTTTAAAAATGCTTGATAGAAATCTATCTGAGTAGTTGAAAACTGCTGTGCTGATAAAGTGGGCGAAACATGTATTATTGGATTAAGTGTAATAATATTATTAATCACAGGCTCTGCTTCCATAGCTTTTATCATTCCACCCAAAAATACCCCTAAAAGAACTGTATAAAACTGCATCTCTCATCCCCCTCTCTCATGCTTATTGCATCTTTTTCTTAATGTATTTTACAGTTAAAAAACATAAGGATAGTATCCTCAAACAATAAGCAACAAAATAGCATAAAAGAGGCGAACATGTTTAGCATCATTAATTCATATATTATTGCTGGATGGATCTGGATCACAACCTGGGGCATTTATCAAGTTCCTTTAAGCATGCTTTGCGCGGCAGTTATTTTACGCTTAAAAATCTTTAATTACTTCTCTCAAGCGATGGGATTAAGCTTTTTATTTTATATTGGCGCAACCTTTTTTTATTGGCTTTTTTTGTTTTTACCCGTTCATATTTTAACGCCAGACAATCATCAAACCGCGATTGTGCCTTCTGCGGCTCTTATAACCTTTTTTACCGCAATTGTATATACACTGATTCAATCAGCACTCTACAAAATAGTTCGCCAAAAATACTCAAAAAAAATGAGCTCGCGCATACTATGCATTATTGCGCTATCAAATGTAATTGGAGCATTACTTGCATTATACTCATTACGCTTTGTAGGAACCATAATTGATTGGTGATAAAAAAACAGTCTTTTTTTATCGTTTCTAATATAAAAAAATGTGGTATAGTATACTTATAACCCTTTCTGTTTTAGCCATTATTTTATATGAAAACGCAAAAACACATAAAAGATGAAATTGCCTATTTAAGAGAGCTTGTAACACCACAAAAGGCTGAGCTTGTTCAAAAAGTCGTTTCAAGTCGCACGCGCCACATCACTGTTGCATTAGAGGATGTATATCAACCGCATAATGCAAGTGCTATTTTGCGATCATGTGAGATATTTGGCGTTCAAGATGTACACATTATTGAACAAAAAAATCGCTTTGCTCCCGCCAACAACATTTCTATGGGGGCAGGTAAAAAACTAAATTTGCATCAACACAAAACGGTTGATGATGCATACTTACAGCTCAAAAAAGAAGGATACTTAATTGCAGCGACCTCGCTTACAGAAAAATCTGTATCGCTTTACGATCTCCCTATTGATCAAAAAATTGCACTCGTATTTGGTACGGAGCGCATTGGCATTTCCCCTGCTGCGCAACAAGGAGCAGACCTATTTGTTGCTATTCCTATGTATGGATTTACTCAAAGCTTTAACGTATCAGTAAGCGTTGCATTATGTTTGCAATCATTGATCTTGCGATTACAACAATCAACCATTAATTGGAAGCTTTCTCAAGAAGAACAAGACTTACTTACGCAAATGTTTTTACGCCAAGCTCTCAATATTCCGTTGAATGCTCCTGCAATCATCCCTCCTGAAGTTCAAAAAACTCTTTAGGCAATTTTCTTTTTTATACTCACAGGATAAAATCGCCTTTTACAACAAGATCCTGACGCACTAGCTCTCTTTACTCTGCGCAAGCAAGAAATTGACGAATGGGAACGTCTGCCATAAACTCTGCGCAAAAAAGTGTACCAATACCTGCAGCGTAGCATGAAGCCATTTCTTGTTTTACTTGTTTTATACACTCTCCCCATTTTGGCATTTTTGCCAGACACACTCATCAAGATTGATCATACACATAGTGCATGTATACAAACTATTGAACCTGGCAATTTTATTTTTTCTTCTGTTTACACGCAAAATAAGGTTTTGCTCAACTACAAAAAAGGCATTCCTTACTACGTTTGTATCACTCTTGATGATGAAACATTGTATGTAGCGCCAAATCAAAAGATATACGTTGCAAATAAAAACTCCTGGATACAAGCAAACGATCTTGAAAAAACTGACCTGCTCATGTCTTTGGAGCATGGTCCTGTTTTAATAACAGCCATTGCAGTCATTCACAAAAAAGAATATGCATATGAACTTTCACTCGCTCCGCCTCACATTTTTTATGTAGGTAAAAAAAATATCTTGGCACACAACTTTATTGTTTTGCCTGCTATGGCAACAGCCACTCCTCATGTTCTCCTGAATTTTGGCTACTTAGGAACAACTTCTTTTATAAAAACTGCTTGTACATATGCAGCAAAAACAGGTCTTTTTTGTATTATTGGGAAAATTGCACGTCGTCTTTTATCCAGAAACAATCTCTTTTTTTTTGATGCTCCACAACAAAATAAACAACCCTACAATCAAGATCCAGCCCAACCTCAACATGATTCTGATCAAAACAATAAGCCTCCCAAAAAGCCCAACAATACTCCTCCTCCACTTGGACCTCCTCCTACAAACAACTCTTCTCGTGACAAAAAAAGACTTATCCGATCACGCGAAGCTCGCTCTATAAAAGAAACTTCTTCTCAAAAGACGCAGCCTTCTCAAAAAGTTGAAACTACACAGTCAACAGACACTTCACACTCTCCTGAAAAACCGATTACTCCCGCTACAGTTGAACCACCCATTCGCAATGAACTTGCAAACCTTGATGATACCCTCGTCAAACCTCTTGGTCGCGGATCAACAGGCAGAACAGAACCTCAAAATTTGCATGAGCAACTTGCTATGAAAGAAGTCATGAGCGATCCTTTGATAGACAGCAAAGAAATTACAAGAATCCCCATGACAGATCCTCGTTGGCCAAAAGAGGAAGGATGGGCAAAAAGACAAAAAATTATCTATCCCTCTTTAATACAAGAGGAATCAAAAATAAATCTTCATTATGTATATAACTACATAACAAAGCAATTTGATGATTTTAAGTTTAAATAAGGACCTACTTATGAGAGTTCAAAGTAAAAAAACAATACACTGCAGATATAGCGCAGATGAATTAAAAGGCACTTGTACAAATGAACAACATTTTCATGAAATAACAATGCATCATGAATATTTGGTATATGGAATAAGTACATCATATTACAATAACAAAGAATTTATCTTTCTTATATGGGATAAAAGCAATCAGTTTTTTTGGTACTCAGCAAAAGATTTTTTTATTATAGATTCTCAGTGTATTTATAGCTATTATTTTGACTTTTCTAAAAAAAATCAGCGATTTATTTGCAGTTATCATGAAGAAACATTTAATAAAAATCACTATGAACAATACATTGATGGAAATAAAAATGCTGAAAAAATAGCTTTTTTTAGCAAACAACAACTTGATATCAGCAGCATGATTCCCTGGCACTGGAAACGTCGCGCATTACAAACAAAACAAGGACTTACCATGAAAGCACAATGCATTGCCAATAAAGCAGAAGCACTTTCTTTTGAACAGCAACAAAATTTGAATTTTGAATCTGCCACCAGCTTTAACCTAACCGTTGGAAACAAATACATCATTTATGGCATACACGCCTATAAAAATACCGTATTTTATTTGCTTGTTGGCGACAAGCCCTCACTACCCTGCCTGTATCCTGCTGATCTTTTTGAGCTTGTTGATCACCTACTGCCTATTGAATGGTACTTTAATATTACGCCACAAAATGGCGCACTCTGGGGATACAAAGAACTAATCAAAAATCCTGATCATCTTGATCGCCTTTTAAAGCAAGATCCTGACGCACTAGCTCTCTTTACTCTGCGCAAGCAAGAAATTGACGAATGGGAACGTCTGCCATAAACTCTGCGCAATTATACCAAAAACAAAGTAAGCTATCTTTAGAGTGCAGACATGTTTTTAAAAAAGGAGTTCTAATGAAAAGAATACTTATAATTACAGGACTATTGTTTATTGCACAAAATATAAAAAGTGCAATGGATAAAGATGGAAGAATTTCAATGCCATCAAGAAGCAGGCTAGCCCTATCTACAGATAAAGAAAACGCCACGTCATCTGCTAAAAAAGCTCGCTCTCAAGCACCTCTTAGCAGTCAATCAGATAATACAAGACAAACCCCTCCTTTTGCAATAAACCCACTCACTAATCAACCGCTTTCACTCATACATGCAAATGTATTCCCAGAATTTGCGGTGGCAGCAATTCATTATCCTGCGCTTGCAAAAAAAACATGTAATGATGTTAGCATAAAAGGATTTTTGATGCGCGAAGAAATGGAACGATACAAAATTTTGGGTCACGAAGCATCGGATAGAGATCAACTTAATTATTTTGTCCCTAAGTTTTTATACGCTCCCATTTATTTAAAAATATATGCACAGACCGCATGCCCATTTACATCAATATATGCTGCATCTAGCAATCTTCCACAGGCAAATCCACTCAATGATGCAATGCGATATGGCTATGAATTTGCTCATTAAAAACATGCAAATGCTCTAAGACATATTACTGGTTAGTTTTAAAATTAAGCAAACCCGATCTCCCTCCAGATTCTCCTGAAGGGCGATCGTTGAATGGGTCAAAGCATTTTTACCTTTATTTACCCAATATTTTTTTGATCTACACTTACTGCTTGCATAGTTTGTTTTTTGTGCCCATGCTCTTCAAGTCCAAGCTGTACAATCAGATCAATCCATTCCATTGGTTTGATACCAATTTCTGCTGCTTGATGAAACAAACAGGTGGCAGGAGTCAAGGCAGGAAGCGTATTAATTTCAAGAATAATAAGACGCTCTTTTCCAGTTACACTTTTGTCCGCCGATTGATAAAAACAATCTATACGCGCATATCCTTTGCACCCTGCAATCTTATACGCACGCTCAACTTCTTGCTGAACAAATAAAATTGCTTCAGATGAAAGTGGTGCTGGAGTCTGATTTTCACCTGCACCCGGTAAAAACTTTTCTTGTATCGATAAAATATCTGATGCAGCAACTGTTTGGCTTGGTGGAAGCGCTTTTGGAGTTTTGTTGCCAAACACTCCAACAGTAAGCTCCATTCCCTGAATACATTCTTCCACAAGCACAGCATCTTTATGTGCATCAAATATCTCTTGCACGTGATTAACAAGCATCTGCTCATCAAAAATTTTTGCAACAAAGACACTGCATCCATCATCATATGGCTTTACAACAAGTGGATACGACATCTTGCTTGCAATCTGATTGATTACGTATGATTTTTTTTCATTCCAATCACGCTTGGTTATCAAAAACTGAGAAGGAACATCACAACCATGATACTGCAGCAATTGTGCCGTTTTATATTTATTCATGCAAAGCGCGCTCGCAAAAACAGGTGATCCATTGTAAGGAATATCCATCATTTCAAGCGTTCCTTGCACTGCGCCATTTTCTCCAAGCCCACCATGCAATGCAATAAAAATAAAATCAAAAAGACCTTGCAGGTCACTCCATAAAACGCGCATGTCATCAGAAAGCAACTGCTTGATTTCTTTTGTTGAATTCCGAACAAGTAATGATTGCGACAAAGAATACAAATGCATATCATCTGAAACAAACAACGGAACTACGCTATATTTTTCTGGAGATAATTTGTATACAACATTGCGACCAGACTCCAAAGAAATCTCTTTTTCATTTGAAGCTCCACCCATAAGCACAGCAATGCGCATTTTTTGTGTATGATTATCCATAGTTTTTGACTCCTCTTGGCAAAGCATATGCAGAGAAAGATCTTGAGCTCGAGCATATAATTCAGCTTTTATTAAATGATTAATAATAGCAGTATGACTCATGCCAACTTCGGCTGCTGCTCTAAAAAAAAAACTTGCAGGGTCCATTCCAGACAAACTATTTGGGTCTATAATAACAACATCTCCTGCAGGGGTTAAAAATCCATCAATGCGCGCAATAGTACGAATCCCAAGTGCATGCATTACCACAAGACATGTTTGTTGTATTTTTTCTATCTGCTCCGGAGTACATCGCGGTGGAGTATGTTTAATTGATTTGCCCGGCATATATTTTTGTTCATAATCAAAAAAAGAAATCCCATCTATCGGTACAATTTCTGTTGGTGGCAATGGTATAAAGGCGCCATTTTTCGGGTCTGCAAGAATAATCGAAGAAAACTCCATACCTTCAATTTTTTCTTCGATCAAAACCTTTTTTTTATCACGAACATCAATCATTACAGCACGTCGTATGGCTGCAAATAACTGCTCTTGGTTAAACGCTACAGAAACTCCCAGGCTTGAACCTTCATTGTGCGGTTTTACCACACACGGGAAAGCAACAGAATGCTCTTGCATTTTTTGAACAACATCATTTATGCACGCTATGTCTGCAGGAATTTGATCATTCTCAAGCACACAAAAAAGAGGTGTTTTTATCCCATGCATAGACAAAACATCTTTTTGTTTGATTTTATCCATACGCAAAGCACTTGAAAAAATGCCCGAGCCTAAATAGGGAATCCCAAGCACTTCAAGAAATCCTTGAAGGGTTCCATCTTCTGCATATCTTCCATGTACCGCAATGTACATAAAATCTATTACTTCTGGCAATGCATCCCATGCAATTTGCTCAGCTTCTTGTGCAAGCCGGTGCACAAAATCGGTTGTTTTTCCACGATGTAAAAAATACCAAGGAAGCTTATAAAGCAATCCGTTTTGCGTTTGAAAAAGAGGGATCACCTCATATTGAGAAATATCAAGATGATCGCACACTGTACGCCCAGAATTAAAAGACACTTCATGTTCTATCGAGCGCCCACCCATAAATACGCCTACGCGAACCTTTTCTGTACTCCTAAAACTTTCATGTTGCATACTAAGCTATTCCTATTTTGCCGTTACATTCGTATATTTTTTACCTCCCATATGATACTCTGTAATTTATATGAGTGTACATGTAATTTTTATATTTTTTTAAAGGGAACACATGACCCCACAACATTCATTGGTATGGATTGATTTAGAAATGACCGGGCTTGATACCACAAAAGATGTAATCTTGGAAATTGCTACAATTATTACAGACAACAATCTCAAGATTATTGAAAAAGGCCCCGCTCTTGTCATCCATCAACCAGAAGAAAAACTAATCTCTATGGACGAGTGGTGTACCCAAACACACAAAAAATCTGGCTTAACTGATGCAGTAAGAACTTCAATCGTTACACTTATGCAAGCAGAAGAAGAAACTCTTAAATTCATAAAAAAACACTGTGGACCAAAAACAGGTGTTTTGTGTGGAAATTCAGTATGGCAAGATCGCATCTTTTTAAAAGCATATATGCCACGAATCATAGACTATCTCCACTACCGACTTATTGATGTCTCAAGTGTAAAAGAGTTAGTTGCACAATGGTATCCCAATACTCCACATACTACATTTGTTAAAAAAGAATCCCATAGAGCATATACAGATATTAAAGAATCTATTGCAGAACTACATCACTACAAAAAGCAGTTTTTTGTGAAGATATAATTTTATATTTGAATATAAACAGCGCCACTGCACCCCTTGCAAAAAATCAATTTTGCATTATTCTGACAGGTATACAATATTTTACTCTCCTGTCTTATACTGCTCGATATATTAGTGGAAGGTTATAGCATCTTTATGCAATATATTAAAAATACCCTTTTTATGCCCCTGTTGTTTTTAATGAGCACAAGTTTTCCTCTTTCTTTTTATATAGGAAAGCTCTCAAATCAATCAATTCCTGTTATTGCAGGGATAGCTGGATTAACTGGGGCAGCAGCTTCTTTGTACTTTGAATCAATGCAGCCAAAAAAAGAGTTTTCAGAAAAAGAAAAACTTCATTTTTTACTCCATGATCAACTAGGAGACCTATTGCTTTCTTTGCACAATCTAGATGTTTGCCATCATAAATGGAAAGGGCTCATCCATAAAATATATACTCGCTGCTTGTTTTTAAAAAAAATGTACAGGGCAGGGAAACGTGGAACATATACCGCAATCCTTTTTGCAATTCCTTCAGCATTTTTTTCACAAAAAAGTGCTACAGCAATCCTTGCATGGCTTCTGCAGGATAAAACATTAAAAAATGAACTATTTTCTCAGGATCAAGCTACTAACTCCGATCCTCAAAAAATAGTCCTAGAGTATTCCGCACGTCAAGACTTTGTACCAGCCCCTGAATACCCATACCTTGCGGTGCATAACTATTTAATTAATTTACGGCAAAAACTTTATACTTTTTTAAACATCCAAAGAAATATAGCATCTGCAAAAACAGAATGCGAACAAACAGAAAACGCTCTGAACGCAATAAATACTAAAATAGATATATTAGAAAAATCTCCGCATTTTTTAGATGAAAAAAGATGCTTAATTACCATCCAAAAAAATAACGCTGCATTTTATGCACACATAAAACCTTTAAACTATTTAGCTAAATAAGGAACAACTATGTATATAAAAAAAGTATTTCTTTTATTTGCTTTTTTGATACTCGCAACAAACAATCCAATTAATGCACGCACAGATATTAAAAACATTAATCCAAAGTGGGCCTCTTGGTCTGCACAAAAAGTGGGGAAACTTTCTTGCAAAACTCCTTATGTTATTGCAGCTGCAGCAGGGATATTGAGTGGTAGTTTTTTGCATGTATACAACAATGCAGAATATAACTATTTTTTACCTGAAGCTTTTTTGATTCTTGCAAGCTATTACATAAGCCATCAATATACTACAAATAAAGGCAATAAGATTCTTGCAGAGCTTGCCAAAGAATACAACGCCGTTTTTGACAAAATTACTATAGAAAAACAGTCTACTACAGAACTTTTGGAAACCTATCGAGTTTTTCTTAATACCATAAATAGTGCATATCCATATACAGATTTGCACGAGTATTTAATTACATTAAGACAAGCTTTAATTGATATGTACACTCTTCTTGAGCGCGGTTGCAAAATAGAAGACCTGAGCAACAAGCTTTCTCAAGAAACAATATCTACTTGGTTTGCCTACATAATAAAAGAGATTGATATGCTTTCCAATTCAAGAGAGCTTGAACTAGAAAACGTGCGCAAATTAACCGAAGAAATACGCAATGCAGAACTTGAAAATATGCGTGCTAACACCGCTAAGCAAGTAGCAAGTGCTTCCGCGCTTCATTCTCATGCAAGTGCACAAGCTGCTAATGCTGCTAACTCTTGGGTTACACTTTTTCAAAGAATTTTTCGTATGCTACAATAATAAGTCAAAAAGAAAACCCCAGACTTAATGTTCTGGGGTTTTCTTTTGCTCAAATAACACACATTCTCTATCATTACACACAGGAGTTATTATGATTTCCCCTTTATTTTTTACACCATTAATACTCTGTCTTGTTGGAACACATTTTGTAACAAATGCATGCCAAGAGCATGTTATAGAAAAAGTTTCTACTTTTGGCAAACTCCCCGATTATCTAAGGCTACACTCACAGACTACTCCATCAACGGCACTTGTTACCGTTGATCTTGATCATACAGCATTTAAACCAAAAAACAGAGAACAAGCAGGCGGAGAACTGTGGTTTAGAAACCATTTTCTAGCAACCAAAGACTTGGAAAAAACACTTCCCCTGTATCGAAAATTACAACAATTTTTACAAGTTGAACCTGCTGATCATTCTGTAATACCAACAATAGCAAGCATGCAGAAAGCAGGATTCCCTCTTTTTGCACTTACCGCACGTGGGCCAGAAATTGCAGCACACACTGCTCGCATGCTCAAAGAAATGGGTCTCAGTTTTAAAGAAACGCAAATCCCTCACCTTGAAGCCTGCATAAATAGTCTTGAAAACCCTTATTTATATGCGCAAGAAGGTGTTGTTCATGCTCCAAAAGGAAAAGGTGATGCCCTTGTTTCTATTTTTAATGCATGCAACCTTAACCCTGCTCAGCTCATTCACATTGATGATTCACAAAAACATCTTGACGATATCAGCTCAAAACTTGCTACAACCTATCCAAATACTCATTTTACCGGATTATTGTACACAGGGTGCGAGCATCTTGAACAAACATATGATCATGAAAGCACGCAACCTGTCATAAAAGCATGGCATGGGAAATATCTTCCTCATGTAAACAGATAATTACAAGATAACTTGGCCCTGGTCAGAAATAACAGTTCCATGCTCAGCAGACAACCGCTGCATCTCTTGCATGATCAGGGCAAAATCCTCTTGAGAAGCATTATGCATTTGCATATCTTTTATCATAAAAGGAATCACACTTGCTTTTATAATGCCATTTTTTGTTAATGTAAGAATGCAAAAAAATGATCGATCATTGCGCAATACAGAGTCAATCGCATAATCATCCACAGCATCACCCGTGTCAAACATAATTAACCCATGCTTGTATCGCTCAATTGCTTGAAAAACATGCGCGCTGTGCCCTTGAATAATATCAACTCCCACATCAATTAAATCGTGTGCAAATTGCGCAAACTCTTTTGAGGGACGTTTTTTCATATTTGGTCCCCAATGCATCGTTAAAATAAGCACATCAACATGAGGGCGAATAGATTGGATCATAGAATAAAGTGATTTTATGTCTCCCCCCTGAACATAATTTATTCCCGGCTTATCGTCAGCAGCAATCCAAGTTGGTTCATTATCAGTACACCCAATAACGCCTATTTTTATCCCTTTGATATCAAGAATAACCGGAGCTTGTGCGCTCACAGCATCTGCCCCTGCACCAACATGTGCAATCCCTGCGTCATCAAGCGTTTTTATTGTTTGGACAAGCCCTTGAATATCATAATCAAGAATATGATTATTTGCCAAATTAACTACCCCAATATTCCCTGCCTGCAAAACAGCAACATGCTTAGGCAATGATTTAAAATTAAAAACTTTTGGAACAATCTGCTCACTTGTTGTAAATGCAAACTCCATGTTTGCAATATTAACATCAGTGCTTTGCAAAGCAGCATGCATATCTCCCCATGGATATAAAGGATCCGGATTTTGCAAAAGCCTTTCATTAACCAGCCGGCCAAGCATGACATCTCCCAAAAATCCTATCGTTATTTGGGATTCTACTTTTTTTACATGACAATAATAACGCATATACAAAAAGCGTATTGCAAACAAAAAAAGAACCCCTGCTACCCCAAAAATAACCTTTCTGTGTTTCATAGACTTTTCCTTTTTTAAACACAAAATATATGCATAATTATTTTAAGCCATCATACGGATGCCCAACAAACGCAAGAATTGTATCACGTAGCTCTCTGGGGAAATTCTTCCATCGCAAATCTTCCCTCATTTTTTTATTCAACAACAATCCTGCGTAAAAATGCGTTTGTTTTGCTTCATCAATAGCTTTTATTTTTTGCCGCATTGATTCAACTGTTTTATAAAAAGATTCTTTATCGCCATCACCAAACATAAGATCTATTCGACAGGGCCTTTCAAAAAATACTTTTTGGGGTTTAATAGGCATCTTTTCTACTACAGCCATATACATCAAAGCATCATCTTCACCTACTCCCGTCATCAATAAAGTAGCATGATCCCCACAGCACATTCTTGATAAATCATTAATATCAGGCACAACAACAAAAGAATGTGGGATCGCTGATAAACATACGTTTTTTAATAAAGCAACCGGAACAAGATCTGTTATCCCATAAATGCCCGGAGATACCTTGTCTATAGTTTCTGCAACTGTTGCGAATATTCTCATTATTTGATCATTCAATAAAACTTCTTTTACTTTTTTTATGGCATCAAGAATATCACATGCTAAAGACAATCCTGTTAATTCCCCTGGCTTTCCTGAATTACTTTGCATTCTTAGACAAGTCACCCCCTCATGACTTCTATCAAACAGGCCAAAGACTTTATATTGAATTTGATTTGGTTGC
>CAYTRW010000011.1:9197-44048 GCA_964440325.1 uncultured Pseudomonadota bacterium | reverse complement strand
GCATATTTACGCTTTAATTTCTCATAGTAACATATATTATACAGGAAAATGGGAAAAAGTAAATACTATTAAAAGCGCCTATCAAATTTAATGATAGGCGCTTTTAATAGTATTTATATGATTGGTATGACTTAATAAGGATATAAAAGAACCCACTAATTATAACTTTTTATGATTAAGAACAGTTTTTTATACAATGTTTTGAATCTGTTCTCTAATTTTTTCAAGCTCAACCTTTATATTGATTGCGGTAGTGCCAATCTCTGTATCAGCGCATTTAGCGGCAATAGTGTTAATTTCACGATTCATTTCTTGCATAATAAAATCGATACGCTTGCCTTTTTCTATTTCTTGAGAAGAAAGTTGTTTATTGAGATTGCTTAAATGGCTTTTAAAGCGAGTGATCTCTTCTTGAATATCCATTTTATCAAGCGCGATATACAGAGCCGTTTTTTGACTTTCTATTAAGGGTGAATCTTCTACTTCTAGCGCTTGCAGAGCTTGGGCCATTTTATTTTTTTGATTTTCTACCACCAGAGAGCTACGAGATACAATTTCGTCGATAAAACGTTCCAAAATCTGTGCTCTATGATAAATGTCTTTATATAAAAGTTCGCCTTCTTGATTGCGTGCTGTGGTTATCATTTCAATCACTTGATCAATAGCAGCAAGAATAGCTTCTTCTGCCTGTGGCTGCAAAGCAACTTCTTGAATGCCAAAAATACCAGAAATGCGAACTAAATGGTCAAGCGTGATAGGAGAATCAAGATGGCATTCATTTTTAATTTTTTTGAGTGCATCAACATATACTTGTGCTGTTGCAATATTAGGCTGAATTTCACCTTGAAAAAGGTCCGAACTGCTACAGCTGAGCGTCAAATATACATGGCCACGAACAAGTTTTTTTTTGAGAAGCTTAATGATTGTTGTTTCTAAGTATGAAAAAGGCTGCGGCGACTTAAACGTTGTTTCAAAAAATCTACTGTTCAGAGATTTAAGATTTAGTGTTACATAAGCCTGATCTCCTCGGGGAGAAGCAATGGTTATTGTTTTGGTAGCAAAGCCTGTCATACTTTGAAGCATAGTGTATCCCTATTTTATGCAAGATTTGTGTACACGTTTTTTACGTCTTCGTGGTCTTGGATCTCAGAAAGAAACTCCATAGCCTTTTCTGCATCCGCATCTTGTAAGGATATGTTATTTTTTGCAACCCATTCAAGTTCTGCATTTTCTATTTTTATTCCCGTCAATCCAGAAACTGTTTTTCGCACCGCATCAAGTGCCTTTGCATCGCATAAAATCACAAATCCAGTATCTTCTTTTTTTACATCATGAATAGGAAATTCTATTAATTGTTCAAGAAGAGCATCTTCGGTCAGATTTGATCCCGAAGCGCGTATTACACCAAGGTGTTCAAACATCCAGCTTACTGCGCCTGAATCGGCAAGTGATCCACCATTTGCAGAAAAAAGGTGTCTTAGGTCAGCAACGGAACGATTTTTGTTATCGGAGAGTACATCAACCATAATGGCGATGCCAGATGGTCCATAACCTTCATAGGTGTATGCTTCATAATTTTGTCCAGGAAGTTCTCCGATGCCTCTTTTTATTGCACGATTTGCGTTATCTTGTGGCATATTTGCTTCTTTGGCCTTTTCAAGCAATGTGCGCAATGTTGCATTGCTCGCAGGATCTCCGCCGCCTTCTCGTGCCGCAAGAGTTATTTCTTTGATGATTTTGGTAAAGGTTTTTCCCTTTTTTACGTCTTCTTTTGCTTTTTTATGTTTAATTTGCGACCAGCGATTATGTCCTGCCATTGTCTTCTCTGTTCATATTCATGTGAAACTAAAATTTTAGCATCATTGTACCGCAAACAATGGGATGCTTCAACTTTCATAAAACTCTGGATAAAAAGCATAAAAGGCCTTTTAGCATTTGCATAAAGTTGTGTTTAAGATAGATTATTCCTAATGGAATGTTTTATAAAAAGTTTTTCTGTAAAATGGAGGAAAAATGATTAAATTGAAAATATGTTTACTATTATTTTTGTGTAATTCTTATGTAAATGGTTTTTATGGACCAATTGGGAGTCAAAAAGCTGGTGGCACCATGCCACTTGGTTTAAATGGAAAGATATTAACTCCTCGCTTTGAAGTGTGTCGACAAGGGCAAGTGAGTAAACAAAAAAATAGTAATAAGAATAGCAATAAGAAAAAAGCTATGCGGTCATTTGTGCAGGTAGTTGCAAAAAATGGTAAAAAAGTTCATAAGAAGTTGATTCAAAGAAATCCGGCATTTGAGCAAAGAGGGGGAGTTGCTCCGTATCTTGTGTTTCCTACTTTGTTAGATTCATTTGCGTTGCTTATGCTTACCAAGGCCTTACAGATAACAATTCCTGGAACTTCTTTACGATAACTTCTTTTTAATTATGCATTGAGCTTTTTGAAGTGCTGTGTTACAGTTCGCCTGTAATCTATAAACAGCATTAAAGGCGTAAAAGATGTTATTTTTTGATAAACATAGAGTAAAAATTATTCTTTTTTACAGTATTTGTATGATTTTTACCATACATGCGAGTGATGTTTTTAATCCGTTTCGACCAACACATAAAGTGCGAATGCAAAAAATGAATGGTAAAACAATGTTGTTAACGGCATCAGATGATCCAAGTTGTTGGGCTATGATTTCTCGTCATCCAGATAGCACGTTTTCATACAATGCAAGTCCCTGTCTTGTTGCAAAAAGAGAACTTTTTTATACATCTGCAGAAAAAAGAGAGCAAGCGTATAATGAGCTTTTTGAGCAATTAACGCCACGACAAAAAAAAATTCATGGCGAACTTTTTTTAAACAATTCTTAAAGCAAGTTTTCTTGGCCTAAAAAACGTTTCTTTAAGAAAGGCATTTTTAGAGGAATAATTTGTCTGCCGCGTGGGGTTTTTTCTATATATCCTGCACGCATTAAGAATGGTTCATAGACTGACTCTACTGTTTCTGCGTCTTCACCAATTAATGAAGCGATCGTTTCAACTCCAACGGGGCCACCATTAAAAAGAGTAAGCATGGTACGTAAAATAAGCGTATCTATGGCAGTCAAACCTTCTTGATCTATCCCTAAAAAAGTAAGTGCATTTGTAACAAGTGTTGCATCAGGAGTTTCTTTTTTTACTTGTGCAAAGTCGCGTATGCGACGTAGTAGCTTTTTTGCAATGCGGGGTGTGCCGCGTGATGCTTTTGCAATAATGAGTGCTGCGTCATCCGTAATAGGGAGTGCAAAAAAACGTGCGCTTTGCAAAATGATTTGTTGTAATTCTTCTGCATTGTAATATTCAAGACGTTCATTGATACCAAATCGACTTCGCAATGGTGCAGAAATCATGCCAGCTTTGGTAGTTGCTCCAATGAGTGTAAATGGATTTATAGGAAGACTGACTGATTTTGCACCTGCGCCTTGTCCAATAACTACATCAACACGAAACTGTTCCATTGCACTGTAAAGCAACTCTTCTACGGTTGAAGGCATGCGGTGAATTTCATCAATAAATAAAATGTCTCGTTGAGCAAGTGATGACAAAATAGCAACAAGATCTCCCGTCCGCTCAAGAGTGGGGCCACTGCACAGTTTCATAGAAACTCCCATGACATCGGCCATGATAGAAGCAAGTGTTGTTTTACCGAGTCCTGGAGGGCCAGAAAGCAGCATGTGGTCAAGAGGTTCATGACGCATTTTAGCGGCTTGTGTGTACACGGATAATTTTTCTTTTAAAACTGCTTGTCCCAGGTAATCATCAAACTTTTTGGGAACAAAATCATGTGCACGCTCTTCAGGTGTTTCATGTATAGTGATGATATCAATACTTGATGGATGCATATGATCTCGCGCATGGTTACAACTATTTTTGATAAAGTGTAAAAAATAATAGTCTGAATCGCAAAGATTTATCTTTTTTTATTGTATTAACGGCAATTAACGCGATGCATTGCTAAATTTTGTAAAACACCAAAACTCATCATACTGGTAATTAAGTGTGTTATCCCATAACTCATGAGTGGTAATGGAATACCCACTGCAGGAAGTAATTCTAGTACCATGCCGATATTAATAAACATGGCAAGGAGTTGATAGATTACAATGCCTGATCCAAGAATTTGCATGTTTGGATTTTTAAACTGATGAATAATAAAAAAAGAACGAATAAAAAGGAGCGCGTATAACAACAGAAGTATTGAAGTGCCAATAAATCCCCATTCTTCTGCAAGAACAGCAAAAATAAAATCGGTTCTTCCTTCTGGTAAAAAACGCAATTTTGTTTGAGTACCTTGCAAGATTCCTTTTCCAGTAATGTTTCCTGATCCAATAGCAATGCGTGCTTGTTCTATTTGATAGCGTTCTGTTTTTTTTGCTTCTTGGCCAAGAAAGACGTAAATTCGTTTTTTTTGATAATCATGAAGAGTGTGCCATAAAAGAGGTGCTGCTAATATTATGCACAAAAAACCATAGGTAAATATTTTTTTTGGTACTCCATAAAGCCAACATAAAATAAGTCCGGAAATAAGAGTAAGAAGGGCGGTGCCTAGATCGGGTTGTTTGCGAATAAGAAAAAAACTGATTCCCAGAAAAAACATAATTTTTAAAATATGTCTTAGCGAATGATTGTATTCAAGTGCATCGCTATACAATGCGTATGAAACAAATGCAGGGAAAAAAAGCTTGATAAGTTCTGAAGGTTGAATTTTGCAGAGCCCAATATTGATCCATCGCTGAGCTCCCATACCGATTGATCCTTTAATGAGCGTTAAAACAAGAAGGCAGATCGTGGCAAAATACCCAAGATATCCCCATTTCATAAATGAACGATAATCGAGTAAGGCGCCAAAACTGTATAATATAAGTCCTAAAAAAACCCCAAGGCACTGTTTTTTAAAAAAAAGAGAAAATGGCTCTTCTGGCGTGTATGTTGCACTATAAATAAAAATAAGACTTAAAGAGAGAATAATAAGAATGATACTAAAAGAAATCGTATCAAAATACCTAAGCGTTCTTTGTTCTACCGGAATCATGCTGCATTAAGGTCTCAAAATAAATATATCCGGATCGTAGAAGATCGACCTTATTTTATGGTCGGGGTGGCCAGACTCGAACCGACAACCCCTCGCTCCCAAAGCGAGTGCGCTACCTATTGCGCCACACCCCGAATAATTCTGCCAAGTACTCTACTCTTTTTTTTGTTTAAATGCAATGTTCTTTTGTAAGAAAAACCGTATAAAAACATGTTTTTTAATTTTTGGGGTGAGCGAAGGGATTTGAACCCATGACCCCCGGAACCACAACCCGGTGCTCTGCCAGCTGAGCTACGCTCACCACATAAACGTTCTTAATTGTAGCTAACTAGCGGCTTTTTGCAACTAATAATTACATAAAAATAAAAAAAGGGTGTTCTTTTTGGGATTGAACATGTATTTGTAGAAAGGAATGAGGTATGATATTAAAAACGGTTTTTTAATTATTGTTCATGAAAAGGTTCTTTATGGCTAACAAAAAGCAGTTTAATCAGTGGATTAAAATAGTTGGTGCTCGTGAACATAATCTTAAAAATGTACAGGTTGATATCCCAAAAGGAACACTCACTGTTGTGACTGGCCCATCAGGATCAGGAAAAAGCTCTTTGGTTCTTGATATTTTATATACGGAAGGGAAACGCCGTTATATGGAATCATTGTCTTCGTATGCGCGACAATTCTTGGGGGTTCCCAAAAAGCCTGATGTAGAATCGATAACAGGATTGTGTCCTGCAATTGCTATAGAACAGAAAACGGTTGGATCAAATCCGCGTTCTACGGTTGGTACCATCACGGAAATTTATGATTATTTACGTATTTTATTTGCACGTATTGGTACTGTTTTTTGTCCCAATTGCAATATTCGCATAGAAGAGCAGTCTCCTGAAGCAGTAGCAGATTCTGTATTGTATGCATATCAAGAGCAAGAAGTGTATATTGCAGCTCCTATTGCGATTGCAAAAAAAGGAGAATTTACCAAAGAATTGCGTACTCTTTTCCAAGAAGGATTTTACCGCATTCGTATAGATGGCGCTTTGCATCGATTTGAATCACTTGAAGATCTTGAAAAGATAAAGCTTAATAAAAAAACAGACCATTTTATTGAAGTTTTTATAGATGCGATTTCCATTTGCAAAGAAGAGCGTTCGCGCCTTGTTGAAGCAATAGAAACTGCTTTTAAAATAGCAGAGGGGAATGTAGCAGTTATAGCTGGTGATAAAGTGCAGTATTATTCTATGCATCGCATGTGTGTGCAATGTGGAGAATCGGTGCCAGAAATTGAGCCGCGCTTGTTTTCTTTTAATTCTCCCATTGGAGCATGCCCATCTTGTGAAGGCCTTGGTATTTATCATGGTTGGCAGTTTTGGCATGGTGAAGGGGAGCAGGTTGAAGAAAATGATCGTGCACTTTCTTTTATGAAAATGATTGCATGCCCTTCATGCAAAGGAGATCGTCTCAATAAGTATGCGCGAGCGGTACAGGTTTCTGGTGTTGGGATTGCAGAATATTCACGTATGTCTATAAAACATCTGTATGAACGATTTTCTGTTATGCAGTTGCCAGATGAAATTATGACAATTGCGCGCGTTTTGATTAAAGAAATTGTTAATCGTTTAACGTTTTTAAGTAATGTTGGACTTTCGTATCTTGCATTAAACAGAACTGCACGAACGTTATCTGGAGGAGAAGGTCAGCGTATTCGCCTTGCAACACAAATAGGGTCAGCGTTGAGTGGGGTTTTGTATGTTCTTGATGAGCCGAGTATCGGATTGCATCAACGAGATAATGATCGCTTGATAGAAACGTTAAAAGCGTTGCGTGATTTGGATAATACAGTTGTTGTAGTGGAGCATGATATTGATACGATGAAGCACTCTGATTTTATCATTGATATGGGACCAGCTGCGGGTGTTCTTGGGGGACGAGTAACGGCAGTTGGAACACCTTGTGAGATTGCTGATAATAAAAATTCTTTGACCGGTGATTTTTTGAGTGGGAGGCGTCAAATTGCACTTCCTCATACGCGACGAAAACCGAATACTTTTTTAACGCTTGTTGATGCATGTAAAAATAATTTGCGGCATATTACTGTAGCATTTCCGTTACGAGTAATGTGCGGGGTATCGGGTGTTTCTGGATCGGGAAAAAGTACTCTTATTATGCAAGAACTTTTACCGCGAATGGATGCTATTTTAGAAGCAAAGCATCCTACGCCTGAATCGCAAGAACGGTTACAAGGCGTAGAAAAAATTCGACATCGTGTTGTCATTGATCAGACTCCAATTGGAAGAACACCGCGTTCAACCCCTGCCAGTTATTTGGGCATTTTTGATCAAATTCGAGCTCTTTTTGCAGCATTGCCAGAAAGTAATGCGCGTGGATACAAAGTAGGGCGTTTTAGTTTTAATGTGGCTGAAGGACGTTGCTTTGAATGTCGGGGAGATGGAACTGTTACTGTAATGATGCATTTTTTGCCGTCTGTAACGACAGTTTGTAAGACCTGTAAAGGAAAGCGCTATAATGCAGAAACATTGCAGATTCGCTACAAGGGAAAAACGATTAGTGATGTGCTTTCTATGACCGCGTATGAAGCGCTTGATCTTTTTGCAAATCATGCACCAATTGTAAAGCGCTTACAGCTTCTTTGTGATGTTGGGCTTGATTATTTAACATTGGGGCAGCCTTCTTCAACGCTTTCTGGTGGAGAAGCGCAGCGTATTAAGCTTGTTGATGAGCTTGCAAAACGGGGAAAAGATACGCTGTATATTTTGGATGAACCAACAACGGGTCTTCATAGCAGTGATATTGATCGCTTGCTGAGCGTTCTCAATGATCTTGTAGATAAAGGGAATTCGATGATTATTATTGAACATAATCTTGATGTTCTCAAAACCGTAGATTATCTTATAGATCTCGGGCCAGAAGGTGGAGATGGGGGAGGGGTAATCGTTGCACACGGGACTCCTGAGGATGTTGCTCAATCAAAAGAAAGTTTAACAGGGCGGTATTTAAAGCCCTTGCTATGATATGGAGATTTTTATGAATGATATGTCAGCAACATTGCAGCAGTGCAAAGAAATGGTTCAAAAGTTTGTTGAAGAAAGAGATTGGAATAAATTTCATACACCCAAAAATTTGAGTATGGATATTTCTATAGAAGCTGCAGAACTCATGGAAAAATTTTTGTGGGTGGATGGAGAATTAGTATATAAAAAGCTTAAAGAAGAGCGTGCAGACATAGAAGATGAGCTTGCAGATACATTTATGGCGCTTCTTTGTTTTGCAAATGTGTGTAATATTGATCTTGCAAAATCATTTGCACGCAAGTTAGAAAAAACAGCACAAAAATATCCAGTTGAGCAGGTAAAAGGGAAATCGCATAAATATACCTATTATCAAAATGACGCTCAATCAAAGGATTAATTGGTATGTATAAAAATAATACTTTTTTAAAAATCAATTGTATCATTTTTGCTTTGATGGTTCCTGTTATTTCTATTACTCAAGATCAGATCCCTCTTTGTTCTTTTGATCATATTAAAAACAATGTAAAAAAGGTTCAAAACAAAGTACGTAAAGACTTGGTGATTGGAGCAGGGTTAACAGGATTTTCGATATATGTCTCATGCATTCCTCTCATTAATTTGTATAATGCGATGTGTTTACAAACAAAAGATGAGCCTGTGGAGCATAAAAATTTTATAGGCCACGTTGTATCAATAGGAAAAGGAATAGCAGGCATTGTTTTTTCTGAACAATTATTTATTTCTGCGGGAACTGCTGTGTGTACCGGATTGGCTGGATGGATGGCGCAGCGTATTGCAGGAAGAGTTTGTTATACTCAATCGTTACAAGATTTTGCTCGTATTTATGCACCATGGGAATATCGTAAAAAAGTAGTTTGTCGATACGTTGATGCTCTTTGTAAAGAATCCATTGATCCAGAAAAAAAGACATTTTATAAAAAAGCGTTTATTGCGAGTATGAAGTGTTTGGTCAATGATATAGAAATGCTTTTTGCGTATATAGAATACAAAGCATTGCTTGAAAAAAAGAATGAAGAAGCGTCCTTAAATAGTGCAATAGCATTGTATCTTGTTGGAATGTCTAATCATATGATTGTGCGTATAAATGAGCTGTTGCAAGAACAAGACCCTGACTATATTGCTATTTTAAAGCATATAGATGCCTTTTTTGATGATTTTAAAATAGAGCTTGCACAAGGCGGTTGGTAATACATAAAGGTAATATACACCATGGCAATGCAGATAGCTGAAAGTACAAATTCGTCTCTTTTTGAAGCATCAACTCCTTTGATGCAACAATATCATGCAATAAAAGTGCAGTACCCAGATACGTTATTGCTTTTTCAGGTTGGTGATTTTTACGAGCTTTTTTTTGAAGATGCAAAAGTAGCGGCAGCATTTTTGGGTATTACGCTTACCGCGCGTGGAAAAAATAAAGGTGAACCAATTCCGCTTTGTGGTGTTCCATTGGCAACAAAAGATCATTATATTGCAAAGCTGGTAAAAGGTGGTTTTAAAATTGCATTATGTGATCAGCTTGAAGAAGCGCGTCCTGGAACGGTAGTCAGGCGCGGTGTTACTTCTGTTTATACACCGGGTACTCTTATTGATAGTGCACTGTTGTCAGAAAAAAGTGCATCATATGTATTATCTTTTTATCCTCTTGGAAATGAGTGGGCATTGCTATTTGGTGAATTAATGACCGCGCAATTGCATGCAACTATTATTCCTGCAGAGGGGGAAAAAATGCTTTGGACAGAGCTTGCGCGGTATTTTCCGGATGAAGTTCTTATTCCTTCTACGGTTTCTTCTGTTCATGCATCCTTGTTTAAAAAATGTGGGTATTCCGTTACGAATTTTGCAGTGCCGGACTATGATGTGATTGAAGAAGAAGCAGCACATTGGGTTGCAAATCAGTTTGAAAAAGATACGCATCAGCTACTTGAAAAACAAAAGGCTTTGCAATGCGCGTTAACCTATTTTTATGCGTATATTCGACGTAATCAACCATCGGCATTATCACTTTTTAATGCAATTTGCTGGTACAGCGCAGATGATTTTTTGTTACTTGATGCATCAACGCAACGTACTATTGAGTTGGTAAAAAATAGTCATGATGGAACTGCGCAGCACACACTTTTTGCGGTGCTTGATTGTGCAAAAACGGCAATGGGATCTCGGCTTATAAAAAAATGGCTTTTGCGTCCGTTGGTTGATAAGCAGGCTATCGAGCAACGGCAAGAAGTAGTACAGCTCCTTGTTGAGCGTGCTGAATTGCGCCATGCGGTGTCAGATTTTTTAGCAGAAATTGGAGATGCAGAACGGGTTGTTGGACGTATTATTATGGACAAAGCAACCTTGCAAGACTATCTTGCATTAATTTCTGTTTTGGCGATAGCGCCACACATAAAGCGTTTGCTTGCTACATATCAAGAACTACCGCTTGTTGCGGTTATTCTTTCTCATATTTCTGAATTTCAATTATTGCATGGCCTTTTAAAGGCAGCATTGAATGATGATTTTCAGCGTAATTGGATGATTAAAAAAGGATTCCATCGTCAGCTTGATTACCTGAGAGAGCTTGCTGAAAATAGTCAGCAAAAAATGCTTGATTTAGAAAAAGAGGAGCAGCAAAAAACGGGAATTTCTTCCCTCAAAATTAGATATAATCAGATATATGGATATACGATAGAGATTACCAAGTCAAATGCGCATCTTGTTCCTGCGCATTATGAGCGTATTCAAACGCTTGTAGGCAAAGAGCGATATACCATGGCGATATTAAAGCAGTTGCATCGTGATATCGATCTTGCGCAAACAGAAAGCAAGCAGATGGAAGCATCTATTTTTATGCAGCTTAAACAGGATGTAGGGGCAAAAAAAACAGAATTGCGGCGTTTAGTACATGCGCTTTCACACCTTGATGCATTGCTTGGTTTTACTCTTGCAGCATATGAAAATCGTTATGTCCGACCTATGCTTACTAATCATCAAGATATTTTAATTATAGAAGGACGACATCCGGTTGTTGAGCGAGTGCAAGCGCATTCATTTATTCCAAATGATACGCATTTGTCAGATAAAGAGTCTACGTGGATAATAACAGGCCCTAATATGGGCGGAAAGTCAACCTACTTGCGGCAGGTTGCGCTTATCTCTATTATGGCACATATCGGTTCATTTGTTCCTGCTCAGTATGCTGAAATTCCTATTTTGGATCGTATTTTTACCCGTATTGGATCAGGGGATCAATTAGCAGCAGGAAAAAGTACTTTTTTGGTTGAAATGGAAGAAACCGCTACTATTTGTCGCTATGCAACGCGCAATAGTCTGGTGATTCTTGATGAAGTTGGTCGAGGCACGAGTACGTTTGATGGGATTGCAATTGCACAAGCAGTGGTAGAATATATAACGTCTCATCTTCAAGCACGTTGTTTATTTGCGACACATTATCATGAACTTACGCATTTGTCACAAACATACTCTCAAATAGTATGTTATTATGCAGCGAGCAAACAAACGCCAGAAGGAATTTTATTTTTATATAAAATGATAAAAGGCACAGCAGATGGTTCATTTGGCATAGAGGTTGCAAAACTTGCTGAATTGCCAAATGTAGTAGTTGATCGATCATGGGAATTGGTTGATATGCTTTCTATTAATTATGCTCCTACTAATGCGCAAGATTCACAGCTTTTAAAAATTCAGGCTGCTCAGCGCACTCTTTTAAAAGAACATGAGCAGTTGCAAAATAAAGTGGCTCACTTGCAGAATGTTGTTTCAGTAATCAATGAGATTGACTGTGACGCAATTTCTGCCAAGCAAGCCTTAGAATATATATGGAAGCTCAAGGAGCAGTTACAAAATAATTAACGTAAAAAATTAATGGTACAAGAGCAGCTGCAACATTTAGCATGTCTATTTGATGTTTGTAAAGGTTCATATACAAAAGGATTTGGAAGAGGCGGCCCTGCAGGCTGAACCGGAATAACATTCTGATTGGTCTCTTGTGGTAATACATAATTTTGCGAGCGACCAGATAATACGTATGTTGGTTGTACTGGTTCTAAAACAATGTTTCCCGGAATAGTGGGTGCTGAATTCATAATAAATGGTTCAACAGTTTCCTGCAATTGTCTTCTGATGATGTTTTCTATTTCTTGATGTGACGTATTTTCTGGAACATTGATAAAAAAGGGTTCTCTAAGTACTCCTGTTTGCGCTGCAAAATTAATGAGTTCAGGTTGTACGCCTACATGATTTAAAATGGTGTTGTTTGTAGGAAGCCTAAAGCTTGCAATCCCGCCGGAGTTAAATGTTACGCGTATTTGATAGGTATTTTGTGCGGGTTGTATAGAGCAGCATATAAAGATACTTAAAGCGCTTATTATATATATATATGACATATTGTAACTCCATTTTTAAAGCTATATTTATAATATAAAAGATAATGTTTTATTGTAAACCGGTTTTTATTGTATTGAATTTTAACGTTTAAGAACAGATACTAAAAAGTGTAAAAAAACAGTTTGAAGCCGGAATAAAACCTTTTTTTATTAAAAAAGAGCGATGTTCTCTTAAAAAATGATTATAAAATTGGGATTGAGCCGCTTCTAAAATGCGATCATTTGTATTGCAGCGAAGGTTTGCATCAAACAATGTATGGATATCAATAGTATTTGGGCACGAAAAATCAATAATAGAAGTACCATTGATCCGTTGAGAGTTGTGCAGGGCATGAGTTATACCAAACAAAGGATGTTCTTTGGAAAGTGGTTGGACGGATGAAAAAGAGCGACCTTGTGAAGCTCTAAAAAGATATCCGATAGATAATAACCCTCCATTCAAAGGTCTATATTGAAGGTAGGCCCTAATAATCTTAGGGGGTTCTGGATGGATTTGAGTTCCTGCGCTTTCGAGGGGATAAAAAGCAAACATGATTGCGTTTAAAACAACTGTAAAGTATTTTATATTTGAAAATATATGTTTCATAAAAGCCTAATGTTTCATAAAAATTTAAAATAAGAATGTTAATATCACTAGTAGAGGATTCTTAGTGTATCCTAAAATGACAAAATTTTAAAAGGAGATGATAATTGACCCATTTTTATTTTGATGGTACCATAAGGAAAATTGTCTGGCGGGCCTTTTTACCCCTGTCGAGTCAAAAGAATGGAAAAAAAGTTCATGATTTGTCATGAATGCAAGCATCAATTAAGTTACGGTAGGATTTTGTAAATGTCACACGTACAAACTGAAGAGCGTTATGCTATTATTCAAACTGGAGGCAAACAGTATCAAGTTGTCCCAGGAAAAACAGTTGCTGTAGAGCTTCTTGCAGGAAAAGAAGGCGATACGGTTGAATTTGCTGACGTATTGTTTCGCAAAACCGCTGAAAATTCCTACGAAGTAGGAAAACCAACCCTAAAGGGAGCGGTAAAGGGATCAATCGTTAAGCATACAAAAGGTCCAAAGCTTATTGTTTTCCGCTTTAAACGTCGTAAAAAAGTACGTATTAAACGTGGTCATCGTCAACAGTATACTGTTGTACGTATTGAATCTATTTAAATATTAGATTCTTTATCTATAGTTTAAAAAAAGAGCTCAGATTTTTCTGAGCTCTTTTTTTGGTCATTATATTTTTTTAATTAACAGGAAATTTTATGAAAAAATGTCTTTTGTTTGGGTTTGTTCTTTTTTTTACACCGTTTACTGAGCTTTTAAGCGCTCAAAAAAATAATTCATTTGCGTGCTTAGCAGGGGGCTTGGCGGTAAAAAAAAATAACAATAAAGGAGAAGTAGAGCCTATCGTGCAAAATAATAAAAAAAAGCCTGAATGGTATGGAGTACAGTCTAGAAATCGGTTGAATTATGCATTCCGGGTAGACGATCGACGTGATGAAATGGCAAACGTTGAAGAAGATCGCATTTATCATAATTTTCCAAAGCAAATGGATGGGTATATTGAAAAATTTGGTCAAACAGAACACAACTATAATAAAACGTTTAAAAAAAATCGTGATACCCAGTATAACGCAAAAGGAGTAGCATGGTATCCTTCGGGTCAAAAAGAGGCTTTGGAGTTTCATATAACGGTAAATAATACTTCCAAAGAGGTGTATCATCGAGGAGTAAATAGAGGGGTATTAGATGATAACAATCAAAGGCAAATGATTGCTGATTTTGAGCAAGCGCATAAAGATCTTTTGCGCTCAAACAAGATTGATCAAGAGCTTTTATCTAATGGACGAGTTTTGCTTTATAACAAAAAAGATGCCCCTCAGATGATTTGTTTGGATGGAGAAACTAATATGGTATACGGGCTCTGTAAGCCGTTGCAGTCTTAAAGAAAATAGCAAGATTTGAACTGATCGGATAAGTTTTATATCCAAAAAAATTCTTAATTATATTGCTTCTTTAGAACTATTAAATAATTATTATCAAAGATAAGATTCAATGAGTTGCATTTAAAACTTGATATCGTCAAAGCAAAATTTGCTAATTTAAAAAAGTTTTAAATTGATCTCAAAGAGCAACTTAATTTTTTAGTATTAATAACCCCAGCTTTTAAACTGGGGTTATCTGTTTAACTTGGTAAAGTAGGTATTAATGTAGTAGGTTGGGGTATTACTGGTGTGCTTGAGCTTGTGTAAAGACCGCCTGCGATTGATGTTGTGGTTGCAATATTATTTGCAGCGCCTTTGTAAACAATTTCGAAATTTCCTAGTATTGAATTAGTTCCTTTTATACTAAATTCCGCTCCTTCAAGAGCATCTTTTGCTCCTCCGCCAACGTATGCTATTGTTGCGCATACCATACTAACAGCACCTAGAGCAACTTTAGGATTTTCCGGCAAGCGAGCTTTAATGCTAACGTTATTTTTTTCGGCAACATTTATTATGCCTTTTTGTTCAGAATTGTTCATGGCCATTACATTTTTACTTTTGCCCCCAAATCTGAAAAGATTTACGGAGTAGGTATTTTTAGAAAAAAATACCAAAGTTAAAGTTAACATTAAGAAATTGAAATTTTTCATTTTTAAGCCTCCATTGCTATATATTTAAGATATTTTACGGTCTCTTTTAATGAGTCCACGAATTTCGATACTTCGTATTGGATGATAAGATATTTTTTGTAGTTTTCCGTTTGCAAAATTAATTTCAAGGTTTGATGGTTCAGTAGCATGCGTTTTTTTAAATGTGCATAAGCCTAATACAGTATGTGTGTTGTTTTTGGGTTTCTTTCCAATTTTGATTTGGTTTTTAGTAGGGTCATTTGGTGTATATATAATTTGATTGTTATTAAGATATTCCTTTATTCCGCTTGTAACAGCAATCGCGCCAAAGCATCCGATTTTAATTTTATTCATTGTTTTTGTTGGTGTGTACGCGCATAGGAAAACAACGAGTGATAATATTTTAAGTTTGTAATATGCCATTATAGAACTCCTAACTATAAATAAATGTTAAGTATATTTTTTATTATATACTTTCTTTAAAATCTGCCTAGTTGCAAATAATTAAGATAGGGCTTTATTTTAAGATTGTTTATATAATTAAACAATTATTATTAAAGGTATAAAATGCAAAAACAACCTAATTAAAACTTCCACGGTAAATAATGCTTCCAAAGAGGTGTATCATCGAGGAGCAAATAGAGGGGTAGTAGATGATAACAATCAAAGGCAAATGATTGCTGATTTTGAGCAAGCGCATAAAGATCTTTTGCGCTCAAACAAGATTGATCAAGAGCTTTTATCTAATGGACGAGTTTTGCTTTATAACAAAAGAGATGCCTCTCAGATGATTTGTTTGGATGGAGAAACTAATATGGCATACGGTTTGTGTAAACCGTTAGATCCTTAAAATGTATAAAAAAGAAAAAATTATACAATAAGAGAGTGCTTGTTTGCCCCGATATATATATCGGGGCAAATAGTTTACAGTTCAGTAATTTCTTCAAGCTGCTCTGTTTTGCCTGCCAAAACCATGCGGTCATTTTTTTGAACAATGTATTCTGGAGAAATAAGAATAATCTGGTTTGTTTCTTTATTTTTTAAACCGATACATTGTATTTTATAGTCTTCAAACAGTCTTAAATCTTTTAATTTTTTGCCTTCAAATGATTTTGGTGCCTGGAGCATGCTTATTGCAAAATCACTGCTAAGTCGTACTAAATCAGTAAAAGGTGAACTCAAATTGTCTGCTAATTTTATGCCTATTTCTTTTTCTGGAAGTACAACACGGTCTGCGCCAACAAGCTTTAGAATTTCTTTGTGTAAATCATTTGTTGCGCGTGTAATAACCATAGGGACAGCCAAGTGCTTTTTGAGAAGTGCAGTTATTAAGATTGATTGTGCAAAGCTTTCTCCCATGGCAACAATAACGGTATCCATTTCATCAGCACCGATATTGCGGAGAGATGATTCATCAACAACACGCATGCAGATGGCATGGGTTACTTGATCTTTGATAGAAGATACAAGTGATTCGTTGCTATCAACTGCTAATACATCCATGCCGTGTTCGGCAAGATTTGTAGCAAGTTGGTATCCAAAGCGGCCAAGACCGATTACGCAAAATTTCATAAAAGTTCCCGTAGTTATATAAATATAAAAATCAGCTGAGCATGACCTGTTCTTTTGGGTATGAAAATGAGGTATCACCATGTTGTGATCTCAATTTAAGACCAAGCACAAGCGTTAATGAACCAATACGACCGGCGATCATGTTTATAAGTATGATACTTTTTCCGATATGTGAAAGTTTTTCTGTTATTCCGAGAGAAATTCCTACGGTAGTAAAGGATGATATTGCTTCAACGATTAGTGCAAAAATGCCGTTTGATTGAGTAATAATGCTGGTTTCTGTGATAAATAAACAGAAAAGTGATCCTAGTATCCACAAGAGTGCAAGGGCAACAATCGCAATAGATTTATACACTTGATGTGGTTCTATAGAACGCTCAAAAAGTTCAACGGATGAGCGTCCTGTTATTGCAGCTTTTGCCGTAGCAAAGCAGACTGCGATCGTTGTTATCTTCATACCGCTTCCGGTAGATGCAGGAGATGAGCCTATAAAGGCAATAATCAAGATAAAAAGAATTGTTGCTGGATGAAATACGTGTGTTGGGAAAAAGAGTAACCCTGCACTACGCGCAGATATGCTGCAAAAAAAAGTATGTAAAAAGGTGAGTGGCATATTTAACGTGTTAAAAACGCCTGATCGTTCAATAAGCCAAAAAAAGATGGTTGAAACTAAAATAGTTGCGCTTGTTCCATACCCAACGATTTTAGTTTGCAAAGAAAAATGATGCCGTTTCCCATGGATATAACGTGATGCGGCGTATACTACTTCATTCCAGGTTAAAAAACCTATTCCACCTGCAAACATGAGGCTGCTTGTAATAATGAGCATGGTATAGCTTGTTTGGAGGGTCTGTAAAACGGTGGTTGGAAGGCATAAAATACCAGCATTACAAAAACAGGATACTGCATGAAACAGGGCATAAAAAAGGGCCCGTGCTGCAGGCATATGTGAATAAAAAAATGGGAACAAGCAAAGGGTGCCAATAATTTCTGCAGATACGGTTACATAGAGTGCCGTTTTCATGATTTTATGTAAACTTTGCCAGGATTCAACTTCAAGAAGCTTGCCAACTTTTACTTTGGTTGCAAATCCTACATCAATGATCAGATACATAATCAAAAAAGTGATAGTAATAAGACCAAGGCCTCCAATTTGCATGAGAAGCAATAAAACTGCATGGCCAAAAAGAGTAAATTGGTTTAACGAGACGGTAAATAAACCGGTAACGCATAATGCTGATGTTGCAGTAAAGATAAGGTCAAGAAGAGGAATAGGTGTGGTTCGTGCAAAAGGAAGGGCAAGAAGACAGGTTCCTAGTCCAATTGCTGCGCATAAGGTATATAAGATTACTCTACCAGGAGAGAAAGATGTGCTTTTTTTTGTGTTCATAAGTACTTCTATAATCCGCATTAGTATATACATGCATTGCAGTCTATCATGAAATAAAGAAAAGGATCAACGGCTATTGACTGTAAATATAATTGAAAATCCTTGTTGAATATTGATAGTATTATTAAAAGTAAAAATGTTTCAAAAAAAGGTTGTTTAATGAAGTTGGCATCTGCTCTTTTTTTTATTTTTGGGGTCTTTTGCGCAAACTATTCTTTATGTGCATCAGAAACGCTTAAAGCATTAGATCCGGCATTTATTGCGACAGTTCAGCATGCAAAAGATCTAAAGCCGGATTGGTCTATTGTTGATGATCTTGATTATTTTAATCTTTTTCCAAATTTAAACCGAAAAGACACAATAGGAGAGGTTGGGATTGATAACCGCACTGATTATAAGCTCATTTTTAAAAAATCAAGTGCGCGTTTGTATGAAAAATCAAACTATACGATTAGAAAAACAAAGGGTCCTGATATCTTTTTTGTAAAACCTGAAGATGTAGTTCAGATGCCTGTTAATATTCGTGATTTAAATGAACCGGAAATTTTTTTATATGATGTCTATGCGGTTTTAAAGGAAGGCGAAAAAGGCTATTTTCTTGGGAAGTTTCTTTTTGGCTACTCCTGTAACCGTATTGTGCTTAATGCAATAATAAGAGAGGATGATACATGGTCAGAAGCGCAAAAAAAAGAGTTTGATGGCCTTGTTTTGAACTGTCAAGATCCACAAGAGGGATATATAAAGGCATATGTCAGAGAGCATCATAAAGAATTTTGGACGTCATGGGGAGCTTTTTTTGTTGATAAAGGCTATAAAAAAATAAAGTTTGAAGATGGAACTGAGGTTGAATTGAGATTGTGGATTTATTATGGCCCTGATTATCCCAAAAAATCGCTTGTTATGGGTATACAAAAAAGAAGACCAGCAGGTACGCCGTGTGTTAAAGATGGAAAAGCTGGCAAGACTCTTGGCGACGAGGCTTGCAAAGTACCGTAAGGATATTACGCGGGGATCTTGTTTAAAATCCCCGCGTGAATTTTTATCGTAAAAGTGTTTCTATATATGATTGAATCTTATCAATAGAAATACGTTCTTGATGTAATGTGTCTCTATTACGTACGGTAACGCAATGATCTTGTTCAGAGTCAAAATCATAGGTAAAACATATTGGCGTGCCAATTTCATCTTGTCTGCGATATCGTTTACCGATTGATCCCGATTCATCAAAATCAAGCATCAAATTGGTGGTATCGATAATACGTGTGTAGATCTCTTTCATGGGACCAGATAGTTTTGAAACAAGCGGTAAAAAAGCTGCTTTTATTGGCGCAATGCTTGGATGGAGCTTGAGTACTGTTCGAGTATCTTGGTCAATTGTTTCTTCATGATAGCTGTCAAATAAAAGCGTTAAAAAGAGGCGATCAACGCCAACAGAACATTCAACAACATGAGGAGTATAAGATGTTTTTGTTGATTCATCATGCACAGAAAGATCTTTTCCAGAATGTTTAGCATGTTGGCTTAAATCATAGTTTCCGCGATCAGCAATTCCTTCAAGCTCTTTCCACCCAAAAGGAAACTCATATTCTACATCGGTGCAACGGGTTGAATAATGTGCAAGCTCATCAGAAGCATGTGGTCTTAGGCGAACTTTTGATGAATTAAGACCGATGGTGTGATAAAAAGAAAGTCTAGAATCAACCCATTTGATAAACCATTCAGAAGCATTGTCTGGGGTACAAAACCATTCAAGTTCCATTTGTTCAAATTCACGCATTCTAAATAAAAATTGTTTTGGAGTAATTTCATTTCTAAATGCTTTTCCTACTTGTGCAACACCAAAAGGGATCTTTACTCGGTTTGTGGACATAATGTTTTTGAACTGTACAAAAATTGATTGAGCTGTTTCTGGACGCAAATACGCAATGGAGCCAGAATCGGATGATGCTCCAAGATGTGTTTTAAACATCATGTTAAATTGACGAACTTCAGTCCAGTTTTTATTGCCACAATGAGGGCATGCTTTTTCAAGGTTTATATCATCAGCTCGGTAGCGTTTTTTGCATACTAAGCAATCAACCATTGGATCATGAAAATTTGCAACGTGTCCAGATGCCTGCCACATAGCCTCTGATCCAAGGAGTGATCCTTCAAAAAACAGAATTGCAGGGTCAGTTTTTTTTAATGAACGCTTCCATGCTGTGCGTATATTTTCACGCATAAGGGTGCCCAGGTGACCCATGTCATATACGCCATTCAGCCCGCCATAAATATCGGATGCGGGATACACAAAGCCTCGGCGCTTACAAAGAGCGCTTATTTTTTCAAGAGTTATCGCTGATTGTGCCATAAAAATCCTACATTTTTTAAAACTAGAAGGTTGATTGGATCTGAGTATACCCCATTTTGGCATTTTGTATATTTGTTAGCAGGTATAGAGATTATTGAAAATTGATGCTTTCTATTTGTATATTTATAATAAACTGCTATTTAAAATAAGATTTTTGTGGGGAGATTGGGCATGAATAAACGTATATTAAAATATAGTAGCATAAAAAGCCTTTTTTTATGGGCTTTTTTCGTTATACATAATGAGTCTGTGGCTATAAAAACCCCTCGGCAATATATAAAAGAACAAACAGGTACGGCTTTAGCCAAGATTATTCCTTGGAGCATGTACCAAGAAAAAGGGAAACGAGATAATATTAGTCCTGAAAAAATGAATATTGTAGAAGCGGAATGGAACTATTTTAATAAGCAGTATAATGATTTGATAGATAATGCCAATTCTCTTGATAAACGAATAAAAGAAGTGCAGCGTGAACGAGCTGGGAAAGGAATAAAAGAGAGGGTAAAAGAAACAGTTTTCTCAACAAGAATAGCTGATTTAGAGTTGCAAAAAAAAGGTATTTATAAACGAGCAAATAGCATTGTAAAACAAGCAAAAAAATTATATGACGAGCCGTTTGATCCATTAAAAGTGATTAATGATGCTTTAAAAGATATTGATCCTTCCTTTTTGCTTTTGAAAAAAGTAGGGATAGTTACGGATCTTAGTGAGAATACTCTTGGCATGATTAAATTGATAGATAAAGCATTAGTTCGTATGTATAAAAAAATGTCGTATTTATTGCAAGCAAATCAGATAGAGCAAATATTAGAAGTTGAACCTAAAGTATCCGATGTATTTGATGTTCTGCAAAAGAAAAAAATGGTGCTTGAGAATCTGTCTATTAGCGATGGTGATGTAGCAAAAAAATATAGAGACAAACTCAAAAACATTGTTTTAAAATCTGTTGGAGCAAAAGAAGCTTTTGATAAGCAAATAGAAGCTGCAACGGCATCATTAGAGATACCATCCAACAAAGACGAAATGTCCGATTATCCTGAGTTGGCAGAAGAATAAGCCGATATTTGATTTTATAATTTGCAGTATTTCGTTATGCTGGAGACAAAAAACAGCTCTAGTTTTAACAAGAAAGGACTGCAATGAGTAATAAGCTCTTTTTACCGTATCTGAGCATAGTATTGATGGGTATTTTGACTGGCACATTGTTGTATGAAAAGATTTATACAACGCAATCTGTACCTGTTTTGTCTCAACAACATGCAGCGTTGCCGCAAGAAGTTCATCTTAATGGTAGCATTACAGCAAATATACAGGAGAAAAGTACGGATTTGCCGATTCAGCAAGCGTTGCAAACGGCATCATCTACGCAATTATGGAGATCTGTGCAGGAACATATAAAAGATACCGTTGTGCAGGTTTTTGTTCAGGTAGCTAAAATTGATCTATTGCAGCCATATAAAACGCCTACGCAAGGAATGGTTAATGGAAGCGGTTTTTTTATTAACGCTGATGGTGATTTGATTACCAATGCGCATGTGGTACAAGAAAGAAAAGGTGTTTATATCCAAATACCTTCGCTCGGGAAACGTATTATTGACGTAGAGGTGATAGGGATTAGTCCTGAACGAGATCTTGCGCTTTTGAGAGTAACCCCAGAGGGTAAAGCGATCATTCAAAAATACTTAGGAGAGATCCCCTATTTGCCGCTCGGTGATTCAGATACTATTTTTAGATCGGAAGAAGTTCTTGCGTTGGGTTATCCTCTTGGTATGCATTCATTAAAAAGCACAACAGGGGTTATTTCTGGGAGAGAAAGACATTTGATTCAAACAAGCGCTCCTATTAATCCAGGAAGTTCTGGAGGACCATTGTTAAATGTGCATGGAGAAGTTATTGGAATAAACTCTTCTGGTGTTGTAGAAGCGCAAAATGTAGGGTATGCCATTCCGATTAATGATCTTAAAATTGTGCTTCCTGATTTGTACAAAATTCCAGTATTACGCAAGCCATTTTTGGGAGTGCTTTTTAATAATGGAACCGATTCTTTGGTTGAGTATTTGGGTAATCCACAACCAGGTGGTACATACGTTGTTGAGGTGGTAAGAGACTCAATTCTTGAAAAAGCGGGTGTATTGCAAGGTGACATGATCTATGAGATTGATGGGTATCCAGTAGACTTGTATGGTGAAATGACGGTTCCTTGGAGTGAAGATAAAATTTCGTTAGTAGATTATATTTCCCGATTGGCGATTGGTGATCAGGTAAAATTGGTTATCTATCGTAAAGGAAAACGTAAAGAATTTGAGATCGAATTTAGTATGTCTTCTACTCCTAAGATTCATAAAATTTATCCAGCATATGAGCCGTATGATTATGAGGTCTTTGGGGGAATGGTTGTTATGGAGCTTACGACAAACCATATTCAACTGCTAGGAGAGCAAGCAACGGGTCTTGGAAAACATGGTGAACTTAAAAATCAAAGTAGTTCAGCGCTTATTATTACGCATATTTTCCCAAATTCTCAACTTTTTCGTGCACGGGTAATATCTCCAGGTTGTACGATTAATGAAATAAATGGTTATAAAGTAACCAATTTATCTGAGTATCGAAAAGCGATAAAAGATGGTGCAAAAAATAAGTTCTTTACGATAAAAGTAAGCGATAATGTTACGCGAGCATCCGATGCTATTTTTGTAGTGCTTCCGTTTGAAAAAATACTTATTGATGAGCCACAATTTGCACGAGATTATCGATATCCATTAAGCGATCTGGCGCAAGAACTTTTGCGTGCGCGAAAAGCAGAAAAAGAGCTTAACGGATAAAGTTTGGTATGAGGTTTCCTTTTTAAAATGGAAACCTCTTTTTGTTTTTTAGATAAAAAGATTGCGCTGCTTTTGTGGGTATTGATATTTTTTAAAAAATGGATTTTACGCACAAAGGAGAAATGAATGGCCAATCAATTTTGTCATGAATCAAATGCATGGAGTGTGATTCAAGAGCAGGCATCATTGGCTGTTGTATGGATTATTGCACAAATCAAAGAGTTTAATTGGCTTGAGCCTCAAGGAGAGGGCGAGCAGTACGAAAGTCGCGGAACCGGTTTTTTTATTAATCAGGATGGTTATATTCTTACCACGCTTCATATTGTCAATAATGCAACATCTATCTGGATTGTTATTCCCCATATCAGTAAAAAAAATCTTAAAGCGTCTCTTGTTTCTTTGTGTCCAGAACGGGATTTAGCTCTTTTAAAACTTGATGATGAAGAATTAACGTATATAAAACAGTTTGTATTGCAAATACCGGCTTTAGTGTTTGGAAACTCTGATGCGGTATCACGTGCTGAAAGTGTGTTGCTTCTTTCTTATCCTCTTGGGCAAGGGCATTTAAAAGGAACAACGGGTGTTATTAGTGGAAGAGAGTGGCTTCAAGGACAGCTTATGTTGCAGATGACTGCTCCGGTAAATCAAGGAAGTTCTGGAGGTCCTGTAATTAGCTGTGATGGTCGTGTTGTGGGTATTACGATTGCGATGGACATTCATGCGCAAAATGTAGGATATGCTATTCCTATTAATGAATTTTTATATTTATTTGAAGAGATGTCTCAAAAAAAACGCGCACAAAAGCCCGTTTTTGGGGCACGATTTATTTGGTCAGATGATGAAAAAACGGCGTATTTGGGTAATCCACAGCCAGGGGGATTATATATTACAGCCGTTACACCGGGTGGAATATTTGCGCGTGCAGGTATACAAACAGGAGATATGTTGTATCAGTTTGGGCCCTATGTATTGGATCCGTATGGAGATGCTCAAGTTCCATGGAGTCAAGAGCGTGTATCTTTGGCAGAGCTTGTTTCAAAAGCCATTGCAGGGCAAGAGGTTCCCTGTGTGATATATAGAAATGGAGAAAAAAAAGAAGTACTTTGCCAAGTAACGGGGGACAATCCCTATGTTATATGTCGTAAATATCCAATGGTTGAACCAATAGAATATGAAGTGATAGGTGGCATTGTTCTTATGGAGTTAACAGAAAATCACATAGAAGCTTTGCTTGCAGATGCGCCACATTTGGTTCTTTTTACCGCGCCAGAAAAAAAGATAGAGCGTGTTGTTATTGTGACAGCTATTGAAATTGGTTCATATGCATATCAGTTTAGGGCATTAAAACCTGGAGATATTGTGCATGCAATAAATGGCATATCTGTGTCTTCAATACAAGAATGCAAAATTGCAGCACAAAAAGGTGATAAAAATTATATTTCCATATTGGTTCAGAACGGTGTGTTGGCAGTTTTTTCTCTCAAAAAATTAACACAGTGGAGTGATCAAACTGGGCAAGTAACTACTCAATCGTAACAAAAAAAGGGTCTGTTATATTGATTTTTTTAATAGGAGATGCATTTGGAGATAAAACCGTTATAAAAGAATCTTTTTTTTGTTCATCTCTTGCAAGCTCAAACATATCTATATCTTTGGAGCCTGTTTTTTGAGGCCATGGATAAGGAGTTTTAATCGTTTCTCCGGGATAAATATGGATGGTTTGTTTAAAAGATTCAGTATGTTTTTGATATGAAAGCGTAATAATTTTAGCGGAATAGTTTTCTATAGTAATCAAATGAATTTCTTTTTTTTGCAATGCAAAAAAGTGAGAAAGCGGTGGGCATAACAATTGTTTATTTTGTAAAAATAAGATAAAAAGGGAAATCTTTAACCATGTTATTTTTTTCATAAAGATCCCTTTTTTTACTAAAAACAGACATTGTTTTTTTCTTTTTAGATATAATTAAAAAACATATTTAAAAAAAACATTTGCGTGATAAAGTAAAAAAAGATTTGTTTGGATTAGCATCTTTAATCAATAAATATATGGATATCTTTTTTAAAGAAAAAGCCCCGATTTTTAAGTCGGGGCGTAATTATTAAGACTTAAATTATTTACGAAGAATTGGAGAAAACATATCTGTGTGTTCTTCATTTGTAATTTTAAGCAAAAAATTCATTATTTTATCATAAGGGACGCGTTCTGCTACTTGTTTGATGAAGACTCCTTGAGAATCTGTATAAGTTACGTATTTATTAAAGGAATAATTACCATTTTTATCTTTTGCAGTACCAGAGTAGTTGAATGTTTCGCCGTTTAATGTCTTTTGAACAATTTCATATTTTTCAGATTCTTTTAACTTTTTCCTTCTTTGACTTTTTTTATAATGAAACCAAATGGAACGTGATAAAATAGGAAGGGTTGTTAATGCAACAAAGTTGAAAAATTGAGGATTTTTGAGAAGTCCTTGATCTTTAAGGGAAAACAAACAGCTTGCACCAATAGGAAGGACAGTTACAAAAAACTTAGGAAAATCTATGATAGAAGTCAATTGAGGTGAAAATACCTGCTCTAAAAAACTTTTATTGTATTCATAGCATGTATCAAGTACCTCTTTGCATGTATCAAGTACCTCTTTGTTATGGGTAAGCTCTGAAGACAGAGAAAACATATTAACCATAAAAAGGCTTAAAAACATTATTTTTTTGATATTCATAAAAACCTCATATTTTTTAAAACCCCCGATTTTTAAGTCGGGGGTTTTTGATTTGTTAATTAAGAAAGAAATTTTGCAAATGGCGTGTTGTCAATCCAAGGTTTTCTTTCATATTCACCTGAATCATTTAAAACCCATCGGTGAGAAGGATAAATTTTACCTTCTGAATTTTGAAAATAAAAATTGTGTCCGTTTCCTATACTGCCCAATTTTAAAGTACCATTCAATGTAGCCTGGATTAATTTCTTTGTATTTTCACTTTCGGGATTGGTATTTTCATTTTCGAGATTGTTATTTTCTAAGTCTTTCTTACACTCAAGGGATGCTTCTTTATATAGGCGATAAGATTTAAAAGTATTATAAAGTAAATATAAAGATGCTGATGCAAGAATAGAAGAACAAAGTTTTCTATCTGTTCCTTCAAGCATGTAAAAAGAACCAGCTGTAAGAGCTCCAAGCAGTGTTGCAGCGGTTCCGGTAAAGCGTGCTTTTGTTTTAAGATCTTCTTTTTGCAAATAATAAGCGCATTGTTCTATGGTTTCTTGACGAGGTCTGCCGATTGAAGTTGTTTGAATTAAAAAGTTATTATCTGATGCGTCTTCCATCCCGTGTATATATCCAGCATTAACCATAAAAAGGCTTAAAAACATTATTTTTTTGATATTCATAATATTCCTTATTTTTTAAATTAGGTATTATATTAACTTTATAAACAACTTGTTTATGAAATTTGTTTGCTGTGTATAATGAGTTTAACAGCAAATTATTTTTTGTCAAATAGAAACAAGTCTTTATGTAGCTATTAAAAAGTCTTATTTTTGCAATGTATTGATATTTGCTATACTTATTTTTATTAAAAAACAGTTATACATAAAGAAATAGTATGCAAAAAGCTAAAAAAATTCGCCTTGATCATCATCTTCAGGATTTATTCCCTCAATATAGCCGCCAGCAGCTGCAAAGTTGGATAATGCAGGGGCTTGTGTTATGTGATGGTCAAAAAGTTACCAAGCCTGGCACGTTGGTTAAACCAGACTGTGAGCCAGAAACGTTGTTTTGTGAGCCAAAATTTGTGAGCAGAGCAGGTTTAAAGCTAGAAAAAGCGCTTTTGTATTGGGATATTTCTGTTACACAAAAAGTTTGCTTGGATGCAGGGATTTCTACGGGTGGATTTACTGATTGCTTGTTACAGCATGGTGCAGCGCGGGTGCATGGTATTGATGTGGGAGCTGGACTTGTGCACTGGAAGATCAGACAGGATCCACGACTTGTTTTGCATGAAAAAACTAATTTGCGCTATGTTGAATCGGTAGGAGAGCCTATCGATGTGGTTACGCTTGATGTTTCATTTATATCTTTGCTCAAAGTTATGGATGCGGTTAAACGAGTTCTTGTATCGCAAGGAACGCTGATTACGCTTATAAAGCCTCAATTTGAGGCGGGAAGGGCGCAGGTAGAAGCGGGTGGTCTTATTACTGATGATGCAGTCCATCAGGAGGTAGTGCAAAAAGTAACCGCAGGAATCCAAGAATTTGGTTTTGAATTGATCGGAATAACTGAGTCACCTATTCTTGGTGGTTCAGGAAATAAAGAGTTTTTGGCGTATTTTAAAAACAAATAACCTATTATGCTCATTTAGGCTGATTGGCTGGTTGATTTTCACTCTTTTTTTGGTCTACAGAAATGATAAATCGTATATTATCGTTTTGTCCGCCGCCTGGTTCTTCACGTACTGCAACAATGGTAAAGGTGTAGAGGGTATCGCCTCGTTGTACTTTTTTTACGCGAACGAGTTTGCGTTTTTCTTCTTTAAATGAGTTATTTTTTTCTTCTGGATATACAATGTTGTAGTAAATTGATCCTCCAAAAGGACCATGTTTTGACCACTGATAAAGAATTGCAATCGGTATCCATAAAAAGTCATCCAGATCAAAAGGGGTTCCTGCTTTTTGCAATGTTTCAATTTCTTCTATTTGAGGAGAAAATGCTATGGTAAAACTTGATTCAACAGTTCCTGACCCAACTTTTCTGCTTAAATTTAGTATCTGATTTCCGCGTTGATGAGGCATTATGAGTCGATCATTGGTGCGTGTTTCTGTTCCCGATTCCATAGAATTAACCATATGTATGCGAATTGGCGTTGCCGCATCATTATCAAAATAAACCATTGATTTTGCGTTGCAAATAAAAGGACTGATAAAAAAGAGGATAGCAATAAAGCGTATACGATACATATTCATATAAGTACTATGGATTAGAGATTGGATTTTTTGATGGTTTTGGTGCGTTTGGTTGGTAATCAAGAATCATATATACATAGTCATCATCGCCATTTTTTATGTCTATTTTTTTTAAAACAACAACAAACTGTTTTCCTGCAACTTTGACGACCGTTTTAATTGGATTATTGGGGTCACCTTCTTTAAAGTCTGAATCAAAATTTTTTGTTTTGAGTCTTGCAAATACGTTGCTGTGTAAAAAACGATGTTCAACTTTTTGTTGCATGCTAAATAGATTAACCCAGTCATATTCTTGTGTTTTTTCGTCCAGGATTCCTATTTCTATTGCTCCTGATGATATATCATCAGAACTTCCTGCTCCTCGTGAGAGCTTAAAAACAAGAAGGTTGTTTTTTTGTCCATATATATATTGTTCAATTGTTGCACCATTTGATGCGATCATTTGAGAGGCGCTATCCGTTTTTTTTAATTGTGAAAGACGAATAGGGTGTCCAGAGAAGTTTCTTATGTATACATAAGATTTTGCCAATATAAAGATTGGTTGAATAAGAAGGCTTAACGCCAAAAAAATAGCTTTTCCTTTATGGTTCATATTCTTCCTTTTTTGAGTGGCTGAATAATCTTTTTGCTGTATTCTTTAGTATCTTATCAAAAATTCAATCTGGAAATAAAGAATACATGCTTTTTATCGTTAATTCGGCCTAAAAAAGAAGAAGAGTTCCCTTTAAAGGATTTTTTTGTATTTATAATTAAGGTAAGGAGTGTGTTTTTTGTATAACTTGTCGAATTGCTGCTATTAATGACTGATTTAACTCTATTCCTGATTGGATCGAGCTGTTTTTTTTGATTGATGCATGGGGAATAGAAAGAGTTTGTGTTATTTCATGGAGTATCTGTGAAAACTCATTTGTTTGATCAAGAAGTTTTTGTTGTAGTTGTTGCTCTTTTAAAACAATAGAGGTTGTTCCAATTGGTCCCAAAAAGAGGACGCCGGGAGAATTTTTTGTGTACTTAGACTCTATTATTTCAAGATTTTTTTGAATTTTTTCTATTCGATCTCGCGCGCTATCAAGCAGTGGTTCTTTTTCCAAAGCAAAAAGGATAGTTCGAGTTTGCTTTTGAATCGCATAAAGCTGATCGGCAAAACTTTTGTCTAGTTCATGTACCAAAGATTCTTTGTGTAAGCTCAAAAAAGATTTAAGTCGATCTGTTGCATGCAAAATAAGGAATGCAAGAAGCGAAAAAAGAACAATATCACGAACAACGTCCTTTAAAGTATACATCGTTAACTCCAGCCCTATAAAAGAGCCATAATAGTGTTTGAGTTGTAAATTTAGAATAACATTGGCCCAAATGCAGGTCAATGCTTGAGATTTTATAAAAAAAAGTAGGCTAAATATAAGTTTTTTGCTATAAAATAGATACACAGTTGCGCCTGTAGCTCAGTTGGATAGAGCGCCGGACTTCGAATCCGTAGGTCGCAGGTTCAAGTCCTGCCGGGCGCACCACATAGTTTTTTTAAAAAAAGCGAGACAATATCTAATAATTGTGTTTTTTCTAGGCAAAAAAGCTTGGGCGCGCCCGTAGCTCAGGTGGATAGAGCGACGGATTCCTAATCTGTAGGCCACAGGTTCAAATCCTGTCGGGCGCACCATTTTTGATTTAAACTATTAACATAAATAATCATTTAACTATTTTATTTTAAAGCCCATTTAGACGATTAATAGGCTCTTTAGACATTTTTTTAAAAAAGAAATGTCAAATGAGCACAGACTTTGCTATTGACTATTTGTAAAATATGTATAATCTGTATAAAGATATATTTTAAAAATGGAGGATATAGTATGAAGCAGGGATTTTTAAGAATAACCGTTTTAGCGGTTTTTACTCTTTTTGCAGTGCCAGAAGTTGAAGCAACGGTATTTGATTCTTTAAAAAAGAAAGTTAAAAGTTTTTTTAAAAAAAATGAAAGCCAAAATGCAGAAACGGATCAGATGCAAGGAGTTTCAGTATTTGTTCGGTACGCGCAGAATGTAAAACGAGTATATGCAGAAGATAGTCAATCATTAAAAGAAAAGTTTGATAGTTTTTGTCAAAAGCAACCTATTGTTAAAGCGAGTTCTTGGGTGCAAGGTAATCAGGCAGCATCTCTTGTTTTATCTGGGGTAGCTGCGACTGTATTGCGTCGTCCGCTTTGGCATCTGTCAAAGGCCGGTTTTAACGCTGTACCGTGGTGGATAAAGGTGCCTGCTGGGATTGTTTTGGCTCAGGCAGCGCATAAAACGTATGTAGATACGTATACAAACGCGTCTTAATAACGCTTAGCAGTAAATAGTAAATATAAAAAAAGATAATCCTTTAAAGGGTTATCTTTTTTTGTTTAAGTTTTATTGACACTTCTCGTTACCCATTCGACGATTTTTCCTTAAAAAACATCTCAGGGCGAACGAACTTGTTACATGATCTATATTGTTAGATTTGCCAAATGTTAATAGAGTTTAGCACAATGTATGAAAGGTGAGATCGGTAAAGGAGTCGCGCTCTTTTTGGAGGTGATCAATACGGGTGATACGCTTTTTTGTGACTGTCGCATCCCATAAATCTTTAAAAGAGTGAATGTTTTTAAATACCTTGCAAAGAGCTATTTCATGTACTCTTCCAAAACCATGATCATATCCACGGGCTTCAATAATGAGTCCTTTTTGCAGATCACTTATGATCATTACGTGCCCGCGTATCAGTATTAAATCACCGTTTTGTATGGTGTCAAAAGATGATATTTGTGGGCAATATTTTTTAATAGTTGTGCTATTTTTATAGCGATATTCTGTAATGCCAGCTATATTTGCGATTCGTAAAGCCAATCCAGAGCAATCGATTCCGGTTGGTATGCTATTTTTTTCAAACGGGTATTCAAGCGTTTGCACAAAAGATGTTCCGCCAAAAAGATAGGGAATATACTCATTTTTTTTTTGATGTGCCCATTGTTTTAATGTTTTTACAAAAAAAGCTCTTTTTTGACAAGAAGAGAGAGTAGTAATCCATTCTCTCGATACGCATTGTTTTTTTGGAATGTATGCTGTTTTTATGCTATGCGCATTTGGATCCAGATAGAAGATAGCAACATGGCTACGTTTTTTTTGAGCGTTGGTATCAATTATAAATCGCGTTCCTGCTGAAAAAGTAACTTTCTGATCGGGGCTCCACGGCTTTATAGTTATGATTGTTTTTCCAGAGTCATCAAAAGGTATTATTTTTTGATGTTCAGATTCCAAAGTTTTAAGCTCCAAAAGATCTTCTTGTGTTACCCAAAAGCAATTTTGTGGTCTGTTATCAGACGGGGTTATATAAAATGCAGAATTAATGTGTATGTACGCGGCATTATTTTGTTTTTTTATAATATCTACGCGTTCATTAAAAAGGCATTGATGAACAATATTGTTGTTTAAAGTAGTTTCTGGCGTTGTATACAAATTTGCAACGGGAACAATGACCATGGCCTGTTGGCCCTGTAAAAGAGCCCACAGACTTATGGTAAAATAAATAAAAACCGTTTTATTCAGCTTCAATTAAGAAGTTCCTGATCGTGAGGGTTCCAAGATTTTAAAAGTTCTTTATAAAGCAGTTCTTTTGCATTTAAACAGCCACTTTTTTCTGCAGTAGATGTTGCTTTTTCAAGACTTGTGCGCACCAAATCGTCTCCACAAACGCTTGTATCAATCTTGTTTACAAAAGGCAATAGATTGTTTTGGCGTGCTTCAACGGCTACGCGTGCTTGCATTTGTTCAGATAAAAGCGACTCAAGTAATGAAAAAAAATCGATTACACTGCGATTAATTTCTTCCAATGCTTCTTGCTGGCCATGAAGTTGTCTTACCGCAAGAATTTCTTCTTTTAGGCCCATGGTAAAGGCTTTTGCGATTATTTTTTTTAATTTTGCTGCATCGTGCTCAATAATCCAATTGAGGAGGGCGAGCAGTTCAAAAGATATGCTGCATTGATCGTCGTACTTATTATCCATAAGATCGTCCTTTCTCGCCTTAAAACGTCACGATTATGATACTGCTTTAAGCATAGCTTGTTTTGCTACATAAAAGAAGAGAATTACTCCTCGTAATCTATTTCCCAGTGATCTGCACCTTCAGGGTCCTGATTTGTCAAAAGTTCTTCTTCTATAGGGCTATCGATGACATTTGTGCTTTGCTCATCAATCAAAGCAGTAGGTTTTTGAGCAACCTTTTTTATACGCATAAGTCGTGTAACGCTTGATTGAATAGCATCTTTGGATGCTTCACGCTCTTTTTCTAGCTGATCTTGCGCTTGATTAAACATCTTGTTCATATCTTGTTGCATTTTTTGGATCTGTTTTTTCAGCTTCAAGATCATTTCAACGCCCGCAAGATTGATTCCAAGTTCATGCGTTAAATGGATAACCTCTTCCAGCCGTTCAATATCTTCTTCGGAAAAAAGACGGGTATTTCCTGATGAGCGCTTTGGCGTTATCAATCCTTGTTTTTCATACAAACGAACCGTTTGCTGATGAATAGAAAACATGTCTGCCACTGCGGAGATAGAAAAATAAGCCTTTTTTCTGTTTATTTTCATAACAATATATACTTTTTATAGCTACTAATATGCCCTATTATAAAGATAGTGTATAAAAATTAATAAAATATCACTACTTTTGTCCAAAAAGGTTATCTAATCAGTATTTTGATAGTGATGGAGGGTTTATTCAGCGTTAAAGATGGTCTTGCTTAGGTCAGGATGCGTTGTTTTAATCGATCAAGCCCTGGTGTTTTCTATTTGACATTTTTATAAAAAAATATAAAATAGAGTATATGGCGTACTAAAAAGTGCCAAAGAGGCTACAAAGTACTTTAAGGAGGTTAAAATGAAGCTTTTTAAACAAATTATACTATGTTTCTTATGTGTAAGCATTAATGCAAGGGGTATGGTTCCAGACAATGCTTCTGTTCCGTATTTTTGGGAGGTTATTCCTGGATATGGGGTCGCAGCATCGATTGTGGGTGGAGCTGCTAAGATGGGTGGATTTGTTGCAAAAGGATTGACAAACTATGCGCTAAAGCCTGTTGTTAAAACGGCATTAAATTGGTCACCATACGGAGCATCTTTTTTTCTGGGAAAATATTTGACTGAGCGATACAATGCTTATGACAATTGTGATCGGGCAAAAGGGAATTTTTTTAATACACGTGAGATTCCTATTAAATCCTCGAAAAAAGAACATGGCAATACAGACTTAAAAAAACAATCAAATAATTTTGGTAAAACGCTTTTGCTCATGGGAGCAAGTGCTGTGGTGCCGCTTCTGTTAACAAAATACTCAGGTATGATAGCAGGAGATAATGGATCTGGAGATTCATTGGTAGCAATGCTTCCCGGTAAACATCTTATTGTTCCTGTAAAATATCTAAAAGCATTAGCATGGCATGCAGGATTATTTTACTGTGGAAGTTATGTTTCAAAAGATAATGCAGCCTAATAACGAGGGTTAATAAGATTATTAAAGCTAAGTTTACTGTTTATTTGTAAAAAAAGCCTCAACGTTTAAGTTGGGGCTTTTGTGTGGTATAAATATTGGTTTTTTGCGAAATTTTAAAAATGGCAACAGACCAGTATGCTCTTTTTAAGAATCAATCTCTTTTCTGGTTTTTATGTCTGTGATACAGTGATGTACGCATTCACGTGAATCTTTAAAGGAGATAAAATGAAGAAACTGCTTATTTTGGCATTTTTTATTATTACATCAGCAGTGGCATTTGGACCCAAAACTATTGTGCCGATTCGTTCTCAAGGGGTAAATTATGCCCGAGAATTGTGTGGGTGGGAGCAAAGAACTCATCTTTATAATGAGTGTGAGCAAAATTACGGAACAATCTCATTTGCCATAGAGTATGGACGGACTTTTTCTGCCTCAAAAATGGCAAACATGCTTTTTGGGGGAGAATGTATTTCTATTTCTGGGTCATCTTCTTTTGACCGAAATCAAACTGATGTGTTGGCAGACTATTTTGGATTGCCGCGTGATTATAAAAGTGTGATGCGTGTTGCGCCGCTTATTTCTAATGCAGTTTTTGATCTTGATTGGTACATGGCATTTGATGAGTGGGTTCAAGGTCTTTATCTTTCTTTGCATGTCCCTATTGCATGTACAGCATGGGCTTTAAATCCGTCTGAAACGGTTATTAATCCTGGATCAGCAATAGATCCAGCAGGATATATGGGATCAGAAAAAATTGCTCGATCAGGTCTACCTGCAACTATTCTTTCTGCATGGCAGGGATTAACAACATTTGGTGATATGCAAGAACCACTTGAATATGGATTAATTCTTGAGCGAGAAACAATGTCTCGAGTTACGGAAATTCAGCTTTCTGTAGGCTGGGATTTTTTGCAGGATCCAGAGTATCATCTGGGTGCTTTTGTGCGTGGCGCAGTACCAACAGGAAACTATCGCAAAGCACGATATCTTTTTGAGCCGGTTGTTGGGAATGATCATCATGCAACGGTTGGTGGTGGCTTTACCGGGCATTGGATTTTTTGGCAAGATCAAGAATATGATCAATCTCTTGGTATATATGGAGTTGCCGTAGTAGAGCATCTTTTTAATGTAAAAGAAAAGCGTTCTTATAATT
>CAYTRW010000011.1:0-9097 GCA_964440325.1 uncultured Pseudomonadota bacterium | reverse complement strand
GGAGTTGCCGTAGTAGAGCATCTTTTTAATGTAAAAGAAAAGCGTTCTTATAATTTTATTAATGGCTTGGGAAGCCGTTTTATGCTTTTACAAGAAATCCAACCTCAACAAGAGCAAGATCCTGCGCAGCAGCTCTTTTTTGGGGTAGAGCAGGCTGATTTTCAATATACTGGTCGATTGATTCCAGCAATAAATCAAACAACGTTTGATTCTATTATAAAAGTGAGTCTGCAATCAGATATTGCAATAGAATTAACGTATACGTGTGGAAAATGGCTCTGCGATATAGGGTATGAATTTTGGGGGCGTAGTGCAGAACAATTGGTTTGCAGAGATCGCTTTCCTTTAAACCAGTTTGTATTAAAAGGGGATGCTCAAATGTATGGATTTGACCAGATAACAGAGCTTCCTGTTGCTTTGAGTACATCTCAGCATGAATCAACCATTTATGGAGGTCAAACAACGGGAAATAGTACCTTTGTTAATGCTAATGCCGATAATTTTTCTCCGGCTTTTACCAGCGGTGGTGCTGATGTGCTTAATAATTTGACCGCTGCAGATGCGGCTGTACTTTTTATACCTATCGCACAGGTAAACAGCTCTAATCCGCCTTTATTCTTATCTGATGCCGATATTGATGATAATTCAGCGCTTGTGGCAAAAGCAATTTCTCACAAAATCTTTATCTATCTTGGAGGCGTTTTTCATGCGTGTGATGATCCATGGTTTAAAGAACATACGATTGATATTTACGCGGGAGTTGGTGCTTCTGTTGAATGGGCATGTCACTGCTTTAAAGAAAATAGTGCTTTGTCTGAATGGGCTGCATGGGCTCGCGTGGGCGTTTCATTTTGATTTTTTAGATACTTTAAAAAATCAAAGCCCTTGCTTAACAAGCAAGGGCTTTTAAAATAAACACATGTTGTAGCGATGTTACTTGTTTAATGTCTTGCAAAAGCGTACATAAAAATTATTTTCTGGATCTTTTAGGCTTGAAGTAACGGTATCTGTTCCAAATCCTTCAATATGGAACATCCCGTAGCGACTTGATCCAAATGGTTTTCCCCATTCAAAATTATCATGTGCTGCCCATGGGGTGTACACGGTAATTGGGTATCCTTTTTTGCGAAGTTCTTTAATGGTACAAAGAGCGTGTCTAAAATAACGATTTCGCTGTTCATTTTGTGTATCTTGAGGAACATTTTTATATGCAGGTGCAATGCCATTTTCTGCTATAAAAATAGGAATGGTTTTGCCTGTTTTTATAGAAAGTGGTTTTACGAGTTTTTCATATACTTCTTGGACAGCAGTTGCAATTGTTTCTGGTGCTTCAACCTTGTCTGCTGCAGTATCTCTACCATGTTCTTTTGAGACTATAATTTTTCGTTTGGGCAGGTTGAAGTGAACAAGGGATCGATCGTATACATTAATGCCAATCCAATCAAGGCATTGGTGAGCATTTTCTTTTTTATCTTGTAAGTAAACTTTTGGCATAACCAAATCATAGGTATCGTTAGTAAAGAATTGGTAGAAGCCGTGGTTAAGTTGCCAGCTTCCGATTGCTGCAACTAATACGTCCACAGGATTGTAGGGATTTTTTGGATAAATAGGGTGAACAGTTGTTTGAATGCCAACTTGAGGATTTTGTCCTCTTTTGTTTTGATTATATAAAGCATGTATTTTTTGATGTATTTCCACATGTGCTTTTAAAATATTTGCTTTAACTTGATGTGCAACTTGGAGCGCGTGTTTTTTTTGTAGTTTTTTTATGCCATCAAGAATGTCCTTGATTTCTAACGCTTTTTTTGCTTCAGCTTCAAGGCTGTCTTTTTTGCCATACCGCATATAAAGATCAGCTATGATTTCTATGGTGTCATTTTTTGTTTTATCCCTAAGCAAGTATGGAAATAGCTGTTTGAGCTGTTCAAAAGAAACGGTATTTTCTTTTGCGTATAATGCTGCATAGTATAAAATGCCTGGAGCAAGTTGATTTTCGTGGTATGCCTTAAATTCATATCCTAAATTGCATGTAGAATAGTATGTTGCATGCGGAGCAAGAGCAGCATACATTCTTTCTGCAAAAGTAACAAAGTGACTAATATTTTTTTCCTTTGTAAAGCCACCCAGATATTTTTCACCAAGATCTTCAAACCAGGTTGGAATAGTATAGTGATGGAACACAACAAGTGGCTCCATGCCTTTTTCTTTTACATATTTTGCGATCTGGACATATCGCTCTACTGCATCTTGATTCCAATCGTTTGGACTATTAGGCTGTATTCGTTCCCATGAGAGAGACAGTCTAAACATTTTAGCCCCTGTAGAGGCAACATCATCAATAAAAGGCTTATAATTATTCCAAAAATCAAGGGCGGTTCCTGGAAGCTCTTTTTGATGTAATTTTGCCCATCGATCAAATGAGGTTTCTTGACCAATATGGCCGCCGATTTGATAATCGGAGCTTGAAAGTCCAAATAGTACTTCTGGGTCAGTACTTTTAAAGTCTGATGCCATTTGTTCGGGTGTTTGAGTATCTGAAGCGGCATAAAGTGCCTTCCAGTGAGCATTTGTATGAGCTAAAGAACTTTTTATGCCAAGTTTTGCTGCTTCTACCGTTAAAGCTTTAAAAAAAGGCTTATATTGAGAAATTGCAAAAAGGGCCGTTAAAGGTGATGTAAGCGCCCACAAAAGGGTTATTGCGTAAAAATGTGATTTATTCATAGAGACCTCCTATTTTATAGTTTTTATCATAGTATCAAAAAAATGATTAAATAGAAAGGGGAGGGGTTTTAAAGTGATTTTTGAAGAAATGGCTACTGATATGCTGATCTAAAAGGGTTTAAGCAATAAAAAGTACATTTTTGGGGCACAAGGGCTAATTCAGATAGAATATTTTTTTTCTTGAAAAAAGAAATATTTATGATATATTGATAATAACATTAAAAGAAAATAGATATGTTTATTTAAATTAAGTGGGGTTTATTATGATGAAACAGTTTTTTTTATTGACCGTTCTTTTGTTTTCTTCTCAATTTGCTTGTGCAGTTTGGCCATTTAAAACTGTTATTACGATACCATCAACAGCTAGGGTTGAAGTTAACGGAATAGGAAATAATATAAAGGCTTATTGTTTTTGGAAATATATCAGAAGTAATAACAAAAAGTTTGATGGAAAAAGACTATTTGAGTTGATGAATTCTTTTAATACTAAATATTAAAAGTAACGTTAAGTATATTAATAAAATGTTATGGGGGTTATTATGAAGAAAAATATAACAATGTTTTTGGTTGTTCTTTTTGGTGTAAACGTTGCATATGCAGCTCCAAAGTTGAATTTTCTTGCAGGAATATGTTTAGGTTCTACTGTTACATATGCAGCATGTGAAAAACAAAGTATTCAAAGAAAATACATGCCGGTTATTGAAAACCAAGGATTGAGAAAAAAAACATTTGATGCATTAAAAGACGCTACGTCATTTAAACTAGGTCTTTCTGTAGGGATAACGACAAAAGGGGTAGCGTGTGCAGTTTCTGGTTGTGGTATAGATTATAAAATAGATACGCCTCAAGATGCTGCAAAATTAGTAGGGTTTGAAGCAGATTTAAAAGTTTCTCCTTTATCGGGGGAATTTGAGTTGGTCGGCCCTGGGAAAATTAGATATAGCTAAAACTATAGTTTTGGATCTTAAAAGAGGGCGTTTAGCAACGCCCTCTTTTTTTGTTTATACATTAAATCGTATGTGTACCACATCTCCATCATGCATGAGATAATCTTGACCTTCGGTACGAACTTTTCCTGCTTTTTTTAAGGCAGTTTCTGAGCCTAAGTCAAAGAGATCATGGCAGTTAAATACTTCTGCGCAGATAAAGCCACGCTCAAGATCTGAATGAATTTCACCCGCGGCTTGTCGGACAGTTAATCCTTTTTTAATTGGCCATGAATGAATTTCTTTGGGCCCACAAGTAAAAAAGGTAATAAGGTTTAAAAAGGCGTAGCTTTTTTGGATGATTGCATTTATTCCGCGTTCTTTAATGCCGAGCATATCAAGCATTGTTTGTGCTTCGTCTGTTGAAAGTTGACTTAATTCATTTTCAAGCTTTGCAGAAACAGGGATTACTCGTTCTTGACCAAATTTTTTAACAAGAGCCAAAAAGTGTTTATTATTTTGATAGGTATTATTTTCAAGCTCGGATTCTGCAACGTTTGCAATAATAAGAAAGTTCTTTCCACTCAAAAAGGGAACCATTTCAAATGTGGCGCTATCAATAAGTTTTTTTACGGTATCAGCGTCAGTTCTGTTTAGAGCATCTTTAATCTTTTTTAGCAGATCTACTTCAAGATCCGCGATTTTTTGTTCACCAGGGCTCATTTTTTTGCGAGTGGCATCAATTTTTTGTATGCGTTTATCCACGCTTTCAATGTCTTTGAGCATGAGTTCCTGTATGATAACTTCATAATCGCTTAAAGGGTCTACTGCGTCTGCCACGTGAGTAATGTTTGGATCTTCAAAACAACGCAATACATGGAGAATAAGATTTACATCGCGAATATGCCCCAAAAACTGATTTCCAAGACCTTCTCCAGACGCTGCGCCTTTTACCAGTCCTGCGATATCTACAAATGTTACCGTTCCAGGTATTATTTTTTGTGAACCGTACATTTCTTTTAGTTTTTGCGTGCGTAGATCAGGAACTTCTGTGATTGCAACGTGCGGATCAATGGTGCAAAAAGGGTAATTTTCTGCGGGGATACTCGATTTGGTAAGTGCGTTAAAAAGGGTAGATTTTCCTACATTGGGAAGACCAACAAGTCCTGCTTTTATGCTCATGGTAGTTTTATACTTTCTTCATATTGGTTTTTGCTGTTAAATATTAGTATGACTGATATTTGTTGATTTTAAAAGGTGTCTGGGCATAGTATGTCAAGGAAGATAATCTTTTTTTAAAGGAGAGGCCATGTGTATGATTAAAAAAGTAGTAGGTTTTGTAAGCTGGTTCCTTGTTGGGTTGGTTGCCGTTATTCGTGGAATGGATTTGGTTGGATATCCAGTTGTTTCTGTGCACCAATTGCTTACACAACATGCATATGCAGTAAAACCGCTTGGCCTTGTGATTTTGATTTCAGGGGTTTGGAGTTTATTGACTCTTGTTGGCATGATTTTGGGTTTTGGTAAATGCCGTGGTTGTGACTGTAAGTGCGCAGGAAGCTGCTCAAAGTAAAGAAAAACTATTTTGTTTAGATACAAAAAGAGGGACCCTTGAAGATCCCTCTTTTTGTATTTTTTGTTTTGTATTGTTAGCTCGCTTCAGTTTCTATAGGTCCTTGATCCTGAGGATTGGTGCTTCCTTCTTGAGTGGAGCTATTTTGCTGTTGAGCTTCTTTATACATGTGTTCTGCTATTTTGTATGAAGATTGCAATAATTCTTCATGCGCTTTTTGCAGTTCTTGAGCATTGTCATGATGTTCTTTAAGCGCTTGTTTTGCTTTTTCTAGTGCAGTTTCTGCGGTTGTTACATCTTCAGCGTTTAGTTTTTCTTTATTGTTCTTGATTGTTTTTTCAAGTTCAATAATAGCGGTATCAAGCTGATTTCTCTTTTCAACCGTTTCACGCGCGCGTTTATCTTCTGCTTCATGCAATTTTGCATCATTTACCATTTTTTCAATGTCATCTTTTGAAAGACCGCCACTGTTGGTAATAGAGATGCGTTGTTCTTTGCCCGTTGCTTTGTCTTTTGCAGATACGTGTACGATACCATTTGCGTCAATGTCAAATGATACTTCAATTTGAGGAACGCCACGTGGAGCTGCTGGAATACCTTCAAGTCTAAATTGTCCTAAGACTTTATTGTCTTTTGCAAACTCGCGTTCTCCTTGAAGTACGCGTATATCAACTGCTGTTTGATTATCTTCTGCGGTTGAAAACACTTGAGATTTTTTAGTTGGAATAGTGGTGTTGCGTTCAATAAGACGAGTATTTATTCCACCCATAGTTTCAATACCTAATGAAAGAGGTGTTACGTCTAAAAGAAGTACATCCGTTACATCACCTGCAAGTACACCGCCTTGAATTGCTGCGCCACATGCTACGACTTCATCAGGATTTACTGATCTATTTGGTTCTTTGCCAAAAAAGTTTTTTACCAATTCTTGTACTTTTGGAATTCTGGTAGAACCACCAACAAGAATTACTTCATCAATTTCGCTTGCTTGTATTTTTGCGTCAGAAATTGCTTTTTTGCAAGGCTCAAGCAGTCTGTTGAATACATCAGAACAGAGTGCTTCTAGTTTTGCACGAGAAATTTTGTGCATAAAATGTTTAGGGCCATTTGCATCAGCAGTTATGTATGGCAAATTGATTTCTGTTTCATGCATGGATGAAAGTTCTCGTTTTGCCTTTTCTGCAGCTTCTTTTAGGCGTTGTAATGCCATTTTGTCAGCTTGAAGATTTACGCCTTGTTCTTTTTTAAAGGTTTCTACCAAGTAATCAATCAAGGTGTTATCGATATCATCACCACCAAGATGCGTGTCTCCATTGGTTGATTTTACTTCAATAACGCCATCATGAACTTCAAGGATTGAGATATCAAATGTTCCGCCACCAAAATCAAATACCGCAATCGTTCCATTTTTCTTTTTATCAACTCCATACGCAAGTGCTGCAGCGGTAGGTTCATTGATGATACGTTTTACATCAAGGCCTGCGATTGCGCCTGCATCTTTGGTTGCTTGACGTTGTGCATCATTAAAATAGGCAGGAACAGTGATAACGGCTTCTTTTACGGGATGGCCCAAGTATGCTTCAGCCGTTTGCTTGAGGTAGCTCAAAATTGCGGCTGAAATTTCTTGTGGAGTATATTCTTTTCCTTGAGCAACAATAACAACATCACCATTTGATCGACGAGAAACTTTGTAAGGGATTCTGCCAAGTTCATTTTTTACCTCTTCATAAGAGTGGCCAATAAAGCGCTTTGCAGAATAAATAGTATTTTCTGGATTTGTTACGGCTTGGTTTTTTGCGGTAACACCAACCAATCTCTTGTCATCTTTTGTATATGCCACCATCGAAGGAGTAGTATTATTTCCCTCATTATTAGGAATAACCTTTGCAGAACCACCTTCCATAAAGGATACTACTGAGTTTGTGGTACCTAAGTCTATACCAATTATTTTTGACATATGTATACCTCTCTTTAATGGTTATTGTTTTTCTAGAATATTATCCAAACGGGCTTCCTTGATCGCAGAAACGCGTTTTTATATGTAGAATTATATATCTGCGGAGTTTTAGTGTCAATAGAGGACTCAAAAAATCTTAGTCTTTTTTGCTCAAATTTCTTGTTCTCAGCAAATCACATTTCCTCCGGCTAGCTGTTAAGCTTTTTGGCAGGCGTTTTTAAACAAAACTTGTCATAATTTTGTTTCAGCCAGCACGGCCTTTTGCCACTTTGAGCCTTTTGAGAGGTTTTTTTGAGTCCTACAGGGTCTTATATTTTCGCATAATGCGCCTTTATTTAGAGAGAAGCAGCCCATTTTTTTTCACTCCCCCTCTCGCCCCCCTCCCCGCATTCCTTCTGTCTTTTGCTATAGAGATTTTTAAGGTATAGGAGTATTGTGTGGTGTATATGAGGGTTTTTGGCGGGGGAAAGGGGCGTTCGGCTCCGTAAACTATGGGCTCCGTAAGATAATAAAGATACGATACAAGAGGATATATGAGAGAGGAGTAATAGGTAAGAGGAGATAGGTAATAAGAGGAGATAGTAAGAGGTAAGAGGTTTTAGATATTTGGGTATAGTTACTTTGATATATAAGAAACAGGTATAAGGAATATAAGGAATATCAGGTATCAGGTATAAAGAATTAAAAAGAATAAGGAATAAGAGTAAAGAATTAAAAACAAGTATAAGGATAAGGCAAAGGATTAAAGGGATATAAAAAAGTTAAGAGCTATGCATAGGATAAAAATAAGGAGAAGGATAAGGATAAAGACTAAAATATAAGTAAAGAATGCAACTAAGGGGGGTTTATACAGAAAGCATCTTAATCACGAACCAATAAACGACACTGAATACTATAAAACAATATACCCAAAAAACGTTTTTGTTTAAAAAAGGTAATTATACGTTAAATATGTTAAAAATAGCGTTATGATCGACGTATTGCATAAATAATATGTGTAAAAATGGGAGAAAATCATTCTTCTTCCAATAAATGGAAATCCGCAGCCTTTGGCTAAAGATATTAATACATAGTTTTTGGGGATCGCTAAGTTTTTTATTATGCTGAAAATAATTTTAATTTAAAAACACAATCCCTGGACCTTTTAAATCCAGGGATTAAAAAAATATTTTGCATCAAGAAAGATTAAAGGTAACTAACTATTTCTTTAAGAATATAGCTTTGATTAAAGCCTCCTTTTTTAGTATCACTAGGCATGAAAGGAATCTTATCTTTTTTGTGTACAAAACAAAGGGCTAAACTTCTCTTTTTAAGTCTAGCCAAAATATCCATTAAGTGTTCTAAATTCAATCTTTTTTGTATGTTTTCGTTTAAATCCCGTACAAATGCTCTTATTTCATAGTGAAATTTATACAACTTATTTTTATACATGACTAGAATAATATTTTTACAAATATGATTATAATGAGAGACGTCTATGAATCCCATGGTATCTGTACTTTCAAGTATATTATTTAGATAAAAGCGATTACGGCTTCCCTCTTTTGTGGCAAATAGATTAACAAATTCTTGATTTTCTGGATCATTGATTGATGGCAGTGATTCAAAAGCGGCACTTAAGAATTTATCACGTTCCGGATGATCACGATTCGTCAATAAAGAGAGTAGTTCTGCGTGCGGAGCCCATATTAGCGGATCTTGTAGCTCTGTAGGCGTTGTATTGCTTGTTATATGGGGAGAAAGAGATCGACCCGTTGCAGGCTTACTGAGAATGCCTGTTAGGCCTGTTTTAAAAGCGATGGATTGAAACCCAGGGATGCAAGACCATGCGCGATATGAGCGTGGTGGCTTGCCTGTATCATTAACTTTATCAGCACCGCTTAAGACGATAAGCAAGTTTCTTGCAATGCGCCATCCCGT
>CAYTRW010000010.1:39024-46446 GCA_964440325.1 uncultured Pseudomonadota bacterium | reverse complement strand
TTTAAAAAGCTTTTTGCGCAGCCCTATGCTGAGTCTGATTTAAGTTTTTGATTAGTTCTTAGTATGGGATGTTTATTTCTTTAAATTTTGCTATAGCATCAGCAGGATTACTTAGATTTTCATCCGGATGCCATTTAACTGTGAGTTTGCAATAGGCTTTTTTAGTAGTTTTATTGCAAAGATCCAATGTTTTATAATGAGCTGTATGATCTCCTTGGAAAAGCTATGGAGATTGAGGAGGAGTTTTGCCTGGGGACGGATAATAGGTAATTGTTTCTTTGGATCCGTTATAAGAATAAGTCTTTTTAATGTGTTTTATTAAAAGAGAAAGGTATGCTTCTAGTAAAAGTGGCACTAAGAAGTACATAAGAATATCTGAACAAGGATCTTTTATTGAAAACATATAACTTGTTGCTTTAGACCCTATTTTAAGAAGAAATAATGATGTTAGTAGGCCTGCAATGATTGCTAAGTTGCCGTGACAAAGATTAAGAAGCTGAGCGGTATTTTTTTGTGGAGCTTTGTTTATATAATTATTGATGCGATCAAACGCATATTTTGTAGCAATATTGCCACCAAAAAATCCTATCGCGGCCCAAGGAGCTATTATTCCTAGTTGTATGCGTGATTCAAGGTAAAATTTTTCAAGCGGATTAGGAGAGTTGCCTTTGTTTGAGGTTTTTTGAATCAAGGTGTTTATTTTTTTGCAAGTAGGTGCAGGATGAGAGCAGGCAAGGCTTTTTTGCTCATAAAAACAGTTGCTCAAAGCGATAAAAATAAAAAAGAAAGATCGCATCTTTATAACCATACTTCAGCCCATCTTTATATTTTTATAGTAGTTCTTTCTTGTTGAGAATAGACTAGAAAATCCAGATAGTCAATAGCAAGAATGAAGTATCAAAGAAAAATAAAAAATAATAAAGTACGTGTTCATGGTTTTAAGTTGGATTAAGTTTTTGGCTTAAAGCTTCATATGCAAGACCTATTTCTTTAAATTTTATTTCTGCTTCAGCTTTATTATTTAAATTTTTATCTGGATGCCATTGAAATGCGAGCTTGTGATAGGCCTTTTTTACTTCTTCCAAAGAGGCGCCATTATGAAGTTCTAGTGTCTGGTAATGTTGCGCGTCGGGGAATGGAAAGCTAAACAATGGACGTCTATAGCTATTTGAATTGAACCTTGGCGGAGGGGCTTGACGGCTATAGTTACTTGAAGATGAGCTCCGATTGGAAGAAAAGGGCAGCTTGGTATGTTTTTCTAAAAAATAATAATGCATCAAAGCAAAAGGATATGCAGAGATCGTAAGAATAGATAAATCACAAAGCCAAGAGTCTATAGAAAACATATAACTTGTCGCTTCAAACCCTCCTTTAAGTAATAAAAGTGATGTTGTTATGCCTGCCATAACTGCTAAGTCATGTTTATTCTTTGCCAAGAATGAGGATACTTTTGTCTTTTTTTCCCGTTTTTGCGTGTAATTTGTGATAGCATCAAAAGTATATCGTGCAGCAAATTTGCCACCAAAAACCCCTATGGCAGCCCAAGGAACCATTATTCCTAGTTGAGCGCATGTTTGAATAAGAATTTTCTTTAAAGAATAATCAATTTTTTCATGCGGAACATTTATTTTATTTAGTTTTCCTATAAGCTCTTCATTTTTTTCAAGAAGCGTGTTTATTTCTTCACGAGTAAGCCTCGGACTAAGACTAGGATTAGAGCTGGCAAAGCTGTCTTGAGAGCAAAAACTGCTGTTCAAAAGAATAATAAGGATTAGTAATGTTCTTTTTTTAACAATCATTCTTGCATCTATTTTATATTTTTATAGCGCTGTATTTCTTATTAAAAATATAACAAAAATTGCAACCTGTTAATTGGCGTTTTCCAAGTTTAAAGAAATATAAATCAAAGGGCAATCAAGTTTTTTAGAGCAAATTAATTAAATACTTTTTTGCTTTTTTACAGGAGAAGGGAAAAAAATGGGTTTCGAGAAATTGGTTGCGGGGGTTGGATTTGAACCAACGACCTTTGGGTTATGAGCCCAACGAGCTACCAAGCTGCTCTACCCCGCGATATATCAAATTGAGAATCAACATATAGTTATAATGTATATGTTAATAAAGTAAGAATAGGCTCTTTTATCCATTATGTCAATTGATATTTATTGTTTTAATCAAAAAAGACAGGCAAAAATGAGGGGTTTTATTCTCATCCTTGCCTATTGAGGCTTAAAGGTTATAAAAGAGGTTTAAAGGTTATAAAAAAGGATATGCTTTTGGTTTAAGCATATCCTTGGCATATTCTTTATGTTTGAGTTGAGTTTGCTATTTGCAGCAAGCTAATTTGTTTTTATTTGCTTTGAGTTTGAGAAAGTGGCATGGGTTCTTCAGAAGGTGCGGTAGTTATTAATTCTTCTGTAGGCTCTTTTTGTGTTGTGACTGATGGAGGAGTTTCTTCTTGAGAAGGCTTTTCTGTTGCAGATGGCTGACTTGCAGGTTCTTTTGGAGATTCTTTTTCAGGTCCAACTTTGCTTGCAACAACTTGCCCTACGGATCCTACTGCAGCTGCAATATCAGAAACGCCTTTTGTTCCTATGGATTTTGCAATGGCAACAAGGTCTTCGCCTTTAATTTCACCAGAAAGTCGTCCTACGTCCACAAGAAGCTTTTTGCTTGTATCAGCAGCTTGCTCTGCAACGCCTGCTAAGCGATTAAAAAATGTAGGGGATCCATCCGTGTTATCAACTTCTACCATAAATCCTTCTGGATTATCTATTCTAGAAAGTGAATTGTCGGCGGCAGTGTCCTTTGAGAAGATATAAATATCAACATTTTGAGTGCCACCGGAATTTGAAAGTGGCATGGCATAAGAGTAGTTTGAAGTACTTTTTGCATCTTCTTTGCTCATTTTTGCGCTATCAAGAAAAAGTCGAGTAGCTTCGCATGATCCATGGCTTCCAAGATCAATCATTTTCCCGTCTTCTACAAATCCGATATCATTAGAGCAGCCAACAGCTGGCCATTCTATAAAAAATGATACAGGCCCTTTCCCTGTCAAGTTTTTAATACGGGTTTTGCCAGAATATGATGAATGTACCATACATAATATTAAGCTATAAAACGCTATTTTCTTCATGCACAACCCTTTTTTACGGTTTTCATTTTGAATTTAATATAAAACAAATTCTCTTTATAGTGCAATAGTTGTGTATAAATCAATATGGGTGCTTGTAACAAGAAATATTGGGCGATTCCAAAAAAGAGCTTTTAATTGTGTAGCTTGCTGCATTAAGGTTTTCATCGTATTCCAAAAATGTCTTTCATTACAAAAAAGAATGATAGGAGTTTTTAAAAATGGATCATCTGGGTGTTTGTACATAAAAAATTCTGAACAAATATAGGGAACGCATAAAAAATGAGAAGAAAGTTTTAGTAAAGGGCGTTTTTTTGTAGATGTTGAAAGGGGGGAGGTTTCTTTAAAAAAATTTTTTAAAAGCGTATCTTTAAAAAAAATTTTTGATGGAAGGTATTCAACAAATGGGAGAAGTTCTTTTTTGTCAAAAAATAAAAAGGTTGATTGAGAGTGTGCTTTTTCTTTATGTATGCAAAACATGGTGTTAAATTGGTGTTCTTTTACTTTTCTAAACCCTCCATATAAAAGAGATCCATTAAAAGCTGTAGCTTCAAATGCATCTTGCAGTGCATTAATTTCAAGCGCTTGTTGGCAGGATGATTCAGTAAGGATAAAGATTTTTTTAAAAGGGTCTTTGGTTTGAATTTTTACTATTTTTTCAGATAAATCATTGCAAATAAATGATGCATTGCATGTTTTTGGATACGTTATATTAAAAATATGAGTCTTTTTAAGAAATGAGATATGGGATCGTGGTATATTTTTTTGAAGTGGAATATGTAAAAAAAGTATAGTTAGGAGCAGTGTTGTAGCAACTATTTTTTGTGCCGAAATGCGCTGTAAAGAGATATAGTATGCCGATGCCATAAATATAAAAAGAAGAATATTTTCTGGGATATAGCGGATAAGTATTTGCATCAAAGGGGTTGATACAAAGGGGATAAAAGGGTGTAAAAAGAAAAAGCCGCCCTGTTGTCCGCAAATCCATAATGCGTGATAGGTTAAAAAAGATAACAGTCCAACAAATGAAAAGATCCATAAGATTGGCAAATTAAATACTGTTATGCTCTTTTGTGTGCATAAAAACCATAGTCCTATAGTTGTCCAAAGGTATGTGCAGATAAAAAACGGTACAATTAATGCTGCAAAAAGTGAGCCCTGAGATATGTGCACAATCCCTGATGAAAGAAGTGCGATATGTATGCTTGTTGCGCCTATGGCCCATGCAAATCCTTTTTTAAAAGGATGTATTAAGTTAGTAAGTGATTGAAATAAAAAAAGAAAAGAGAGCCATATCCCTGCCTGTAAGTATGGATGCAAAAATGCAACGCTATACAAAAATCCTGCGGCCCCCGCGTGCCATATATCTTTTTGCTTCATTGAATGTATTTTTTATTTTTAGTTAACCACAGTAATTGATTCAATAACAACAAAAGCGGTTGCAGTTGTACAAGAGTGGCTGATAGAGAGGTGAGTTTTTAAAGTGGATTCATCTATTTGAATGGAATTTCCAAGAAGTTTTTTCCAATTAATCTTTAAAAATGGAATTCCTGTTTGATGTTTTGCTACTGAAACAGCTTTGAATGTAGTCAAAAGAGGACAGCTTGGAAAAAGATTCTGTCTTATTGCTTTGGCAAATGCTTCTTTTGCTGCAAATCGTACTGCAAAACGTTCTGCTGAATGAAAAGGGGATCCAAAAATATATGCTATTTCTTCTTTGCTAAAAAGACGCATAAGGCTTTGTTTGCTTTTTTGATCCCATTTTTTAAAACGTAAAATGTCCGTAGTATCAATACCTATGCCAATAATCATATGTTTTTTTGTTGATCAATGTGTTGATCTAATGACCGATAAAAAGATGCTTCTTGTATATGTTTTGTATCAATAATTTCTGCATTTTCAAGATCTGCAATTGTACGAGCTACTTTGATGATCTTGTGATACCCTCGCATACTAAGTCGTAGTTTTTCAAAAATTTTTTTCAAAACTAAGTGTCCTTTTTGGGTAATTGGACAAAGTTTATCAATTTCATCAGGAAGTAGCGAATTGTTATATTTTCCATTTTGTCCAAAACGAGCTTCTTGTATCTTTCGTGCATTTAGAACGCCTTTAAGGAGGGACTCTGAACTTAATTCATCGTTTTGAGTTATTTGAATATCCTCAAAAGGAATTGCAGAAATAGGCACTTGAAGATCTATGCGGTCAAGTAGTGGCCCTGAAAGTTTTGATAAGTATCTATTTATTTGCATTTTTGAACAATAACATGTTCTCGTTTTGTCTCCAAGATATCCGCAAGGACAAGGATTAAGCGCTGCAATAAGTAAAAAAGATGCAGGAAATGTAACGGATTGTTGTACGCGAGAAATGCAAACATGATTGCTTTCAAGTGGTTGCCGAAGTGCTTCAATAGATTCTCTTTTAAATTCAGTGAGTTCATCCAGAAAAAGAATTCCATTGTGTGAAAGGCTTATTTCTCCTGGCTGAGGGCACGAGCCTCCTCCAATGAGTCCTGCTTGAGAGATAGAGTGATGAGGTGTCCGCATTGGACGTTCAGTAATAAGAGATTGTTGATTTAGTTTTCCGCAAATGGAATAAATTTTGCTTGTTTGAATCGCTTCTTCAAAGCTCATGGACGGCATGATGGTTGCAAGTCTTTTTGCAAGCATTGTTTTCCCTGACCCGGGAGGTCCCATAAAAAGAACGTTATGATGCCCGGCTGCGGCAATCTGCAAAGCTCTTTTTGCTTGAAGCTGCCCTTTAACTTGAGAAAAATTTAAGCCGTCATTTTGCGTTGTTTTTATATGGTTAAATGTGCAGGGGGTTTCTTTTATAGTGATTTCGTTTCGTAAAAAACTAATTAATTCTGTTAAATGGTTAATGCCGATAACGCTTATATCTTTTACTAAACAAGCTTCATCAGCATTTGCTTGTGGCAAAATAATTCGTTTTATACCAAGTTTGAGAGCATCGCATGCGATAGCCAAAGCACCTTTGATGCGCCTGATAGATCCATCCAAAGAAAGTTCTCCCAAAAAAAGAGTTTCTTTCAAAAAACTTTGCTCAAGAGCAAGGTGTTCAGAAGCAATAAGAATTCCAATTGCGATTGGAAGATCAAATAATGTTCCTTCTTTTTTAAGGTCGGCAGGTGCAAGATTGACGGTTATTTTTTTTGTTGGGAGACGAATACCGCAGTTTTTTAGAGCGGTTTGAATGCGCTTGCTACTTTCTTTTATGGCAGTATCAGGGAGTCCAACGATATAAAAATTTACCAATCCAAAAGAAACATCAACTTCTACTTCTACAAGGTGGGCATTGACCCCGATTGTAGTTGCAGAAAAAATCTTTGAATGCATATAATTTTTCCTCCAATTATATTTCTCTTAATGATGCCATAAGTTTTTTATTTGTCTAATATTTTCTGTTTTTTAATATATATACAGACATATGCATAGTAAGTTTTTTGTCCTTAAGCTAGAGAGATATTTTTTAAAAAGTTTTTCTGCTAAATTTGACATTGCAGTTTTTTTTGGTAAGCATCAATAAGATTTAAGGGAGTTCTGTTGTAAAAAAGAGCGGGAATTTTAAATATTCCTATTTAAGGAGAGCAATGAAGCAAGTTGTATTTTTTTTACATATAATATGTTGTTTGCCTATTTCTATATTTGCATCGCAAGACCTTGTATCTATATATGGAGAGCGGGCATCGAGACCTGAATTTAATCAAGCTCCTGCCTCTTGTGCAAATTGTGGACAGGAGGATTGTGATTGTTCCCAAGTGGGTAAAATGGTACAGTCTTGCTGCCAAAATACAATAAGTTCTTTTGACGTTGTGACGAGCTCATTAGATGTGATTTCGAGTCAAATTGAAAATATACAAGGAAGTGCATCTTGTTGTGTACAGAGTGAAGTTCAGGCGTTGACAGATTTTGAGCAATCCTGTTGTCAAAGTACGATGAGTGGTTTTGATGCAGTTACAAGTCAGATTTCAAACTTACAGTTGAGCGCAACGTGTTGTATACAGAGTGAAGTTCAGGCATTAACAGATTTTGAGCAATCCTGTTGTCAAAGTACGATGAGTGGTTTTGATGCAGTTACCAGTCAGATTTCAAACTTACAATTGAGCGCAACGTGTTGTATACAGAGTGAAGTTCAGGCATTAACAGATTTTGAGCAATCCTGTTGTCAAAGTACGATGAGTGGTTTTGATGCAGTTACCAGTCAGATTTCAAACTTACAATTGAGCGCAACGTGTTGTATACAGAGTGAAGTTCAGGCATTAACAGATTTTGAGC
>CAYTRW010000010.1:0-38924 GCA_964440325.1 uncultured Pseudomonadota bacterium | reverse complement strand
GTACGATGAGTGGTTTTGATGCAGTTACCAGTCAGATTTCAAACTTACAATTGAGTGCAACGTGTTGTATACAGAGTGAAGTTCAGGCATTAACAGATTTTGAGCAATCCTGTTGTCAAAGTACGATGAGCGGTTTTGATGCAGTTACCAGTCAGATTTCAAACTTACAGTTGAGCGCAACGTGTTGTATACAGAGTGAAGTTCAGGCATTAACAGATTTTGAGCAATCCTGTTGTCAAAGTACGATGAGCGGTTTTGATGCAGTTACCAGTCAGATTTCAAACTTACAATTGAGTGCAACGTGTTGTATACAGAGTGAAGTTCAGGCATTGACAGATTTTGAGCAATCCTGTTGTCAAAGTACAATGAGTGGTTTTGATGTAGTTACCAGTCAGATTTCAAACTTACAATTGAGTGCAGCGTGTTGTGTACAGAGTGAAGTTCAGGCATTGACAGATTTTGAGCAGACTTGTTGTCAAAGTACGATGAGTAGTTTTGATGCAATGACGAGTCTTATTCAGGGACTACAATTAAGTGCAACGTGTTGCATACAAAGTGAAGTTCAGGCGTTGACAGATTTTGAACAATCTTGTTGTACGTATACGAATAGTAATATTGATGCTTTGCAGTATTTGTTTTGTGCTCCAACTACAATTTCTTCTTTATCATCAGGAGCGGCAGGCTATACTATAAGCTCTCCAGGGGTTTATCAAATCTGTAGCAATTTAACCTATACTGGTACTGGATCAGCGATTTTAATTAACTCAAACAATGTGGTTCTAGACTTTCAAGGGCATACTTTAACATTGAGTAGTGGATCTGCGACTGGTGTTGATCTTTCAAATAGAACAAATGTAACGGTTATTGATGGATCAATTACAGGGGGTTTGATAGGTATTCAAAATTCAGGTGCGAGTTTAGTAAAAATTAATGGCTTAAATATATATGATGTTGCAATCAATGGTACGGCAATCTCATCTGTAGGTTCTGGGAGAGGTTATTTTTTTAATGACGTTCAGATTAGATTGGTTTCAAATGGATCTACAGGTATAGCCATGGGTAATAATGCAAGCTTGGGAATATTTAAGGATATTTCTATAGATATGACATCGGTTACCAGTGCAACGGGTATTTCTCTTACAACCAATTTTTTAAATGGACTTCTTTCTAATATTGTACTTAAAGGTTCAGGGATTGGAACGTCAACTTTAGGAATATACGTAAATAACGTTCAACAAGTTAATTTTCAAAATCTTGTGATTACTGATATGGGTATAGCAGGAATTCAGATGTTAGGGTTTATCTCGGGATACTTTTATCAAGTAAATACTTCTAGAAATCAGATTGGTATATATTTTGATGGATCTTCTGGAACAAGTGTAGCGATGGGCCTTGCTGATTGCATATCTTCTTATAACAATACACATGGGTTTGTGTATACAGGGGCAACGGGTGGAGTCCAAAATATTGTTTTTAGAAATTGCTCTGCGCTCCATAATGGATCTCGCGGATTTTATTTTTCAGGAACGGGATCTGGAGGAGCGCAGGATGTTCTTTGTGATTCTTGCACTGCAGCGCATAATTCGTCTTCAGGATTTGAGTTAGGATCAACAGCATCCTCTGTATCCTATAAAAACTGTATTTCTCAGGTAAATGGTGCTGGCTTTGCTATCACTGCTGCAACATGTCAGTATACTCAAATTAGTGGGTGTACGGCTCAACGCAACGGATCTAATGGAATTTCAGATGCAGGAACAAGTTCATTTATTCATGCAAATGCAAGCTTTGGAAATTCAACAGATTATGTTGGGGTTGTCTCAGTTGCAGCGGATAATACAAGACCATTTTGGGCAAATGTAACTTAAATTTAAAAAGACTTTGAGGCTGGCATGAAGTGTTTTATAAATAAAATTATTCTTTGTACGGGATCATTCTTTTTTATTATAGACACTTTGTGCCAACAGGATTTGTTCAAATCAGCTCGCCCTCAAGGGTATGCTGTATCATGTAGTAGTTGCGCAGGTAGCCAAAAAGGATTATGGGGGAGTGGGCTTGATACATTAATTGCGCTTGAAGAATCATGTTGTATATATACTAATAGTGCTATTCAAGCTCTTTCAAATGAAACAGAAAATGCTTTTGAAGAACTTTTTATAGATCTAGAAGGTTATTTTACCGCTCTTTTTGAACAGATTTTTCTTTTGCAAGATTGTGCATGCTGCCAAACTATGATTACTCCTAATGATATAACTACAGGAGGATATACAATAAATAATTCTGGATACTACTGTCTTGAATCGGATGTTGTATATACAACGGGCCCTGCGATTACAATTAATGTTCTTTACAATCAAGTTATTCTTGATTTAAAAGGACATACAATAACGAGAGATATCTTTTCTGGAACGGGCCCTGCAATAGTAGTGAACGGATTTGGGGGAAGTTTGATTATAAGAAATGGGGCATTTTCTGGAGGGTACGGGCATATACTTTTAAATAATGCAACCATGACCATTATAGAAGATATTCGTGCAAGCTATACAGATGGCGGAGCTCCGAGTATTCAGCTTAATGCTTGTTCTAATATTATTTTAAAAAATATTCAAAGTCGTTCTTCAGGGAATAATGCAATAGAAGTGCTTAATCAATCTAAAAATTGTTACTTTAAAGATATTCTTATTCAAGGTGCTGGAAATATAGGTTTGTATATTGGGCAATCAAATAATTGCTTGGTAGAAAATGTGCAAGCTTTTGAATGTGCAAGTGGCTTTTTTGTAGATACAAGCGGAACTCCTAATAGCGCATACAATATTTCTTATAAAGATTGTTTAGCACAATCAAACAATCAAGTTGGATTTTATGTATCTGCAAATGCAAGTGATGGAGGCAATGTTTTTGATATTTCTTATACAGGATGCAAAGCTGCTCAAAATGGAAATTTTGGTTTTGCAGCACAAGCTTTTGGATTAAATACAGGTTTAATACGCGATATATCATGTACTGATTGTTTGGCAATAGATAATGGAGGATATGGATTTGTTTTTGATGAACCTTCACTTATTGATGCAATGATTGATGTGATATGTAATAGATGTACTTCGCAAGGGAATGGTAACACGGGGTATTATTTGCAAGCGCAAAGTGCCGTAGTAAAAAATTGTACTGCAATGAATAATAATGGTGTAGGGATTTATTTAGGGCCGTATGCAAATGGGTGTCAAGTTCTTGAAAACTCTGTGTCAAAAAATGCTGGATTTGGCATTCAAGATGATGGAGTAAATAATCTTGTGTATGCAAATATTGCATCAAACAATGGGGCTGCATATTCAGCTTCTGTTCCACTTCAACTTAAGCCAACAGATATAACAGGGTATTGGATAAATGCAGACGAAAACTCTTTAGTGATAGGCGAATATGAATCAAAAATTAATACCCTATTAGATTTAGAACAGTCTTGTTGTTTAGAAACGTTAAGCTCTTTGCAAGAGATTTCAAGTTCTATCGATACATTGCAAAGTTGTTGCAATTGCCAGGTTTTGTTGTCGCAGGGGAATATACCCTTTGATATTACTCAGCCAGGAATTTATTGTTTGAATGAAGACGTATCTTTTTTATCAGGGTATGGTATTCAAATTTTTAATACAGGTTTTGGGCAAGTAGTTTTGGATTTAAATGGTCATACTATTTCTGGGAATGGTCTTGGATCTGGTACTGGTATTATTGTTAATGGATCGCAGCAAAGTGTTATTATAAGGAACGGGGTGCTAAATAATTGCGATATAGCAATAAATTTGAGTGGCGCTTCAAATGTTTTGCTTCAAGATATTGTTATAAGCAATTCTATACATAATGGTCTTTATATAGAAAATGCTGCTCTTATTACTGCAGAGAGAATTAATGTGTATACAGTATCAGATGGGGATGGTATTTTTGTGTTGTCATCTTCTTATGTTACTTTTGATGCAATTAAAGTAAACAATACTGATAGTGAGTGCATGCATTTTGATAATGTGTCAGATATTGTCGTAAAAAATTCACTTACTTACAATTCTATAGATTGTGGATTTCTTGTTCAAAGTCTTACTGGCCCATCTCAGAATATAACATTTATTGACTGTCAAAACCAAAGGAGCTCTCCTTGCGCAGGATTTGCTTTGATTAGTGGAGCATCTTTTATAAAAAATATTGAATATATAAACTGTTCTTGTTCAAATTCAGAGCCAGCTGCGGGGCTTGGTTTTTATGTTGATTCAATAGGTGGTGGAGAAATTAGCAATATATTGTATTCTGCGTGTGTAGCTACTTCTAATGAAGTAGGATTTTATCTTATACAAAGGCCCGGACCTATTCATTCTTTTGTATTTAAAAATTGCATTGCATTAGAATGTTATGCATATGGATTCCATTTAAATGGACAAGATCAATCTCTCTATAATTGTTTGCTTGAAAATTGTGTTGCAACGCAGTGTCAAAGAGCAGGTTTTTTAACTACTTTTGGAGCAAGTCATATTATAAAAAATTGTGAGGCGACTCTTTCAGTGATAGGTTTTTCGTTTGAAGAAACAATTAAGTCTCAAGTATTAAATTGTATTTCTAATAAAAATGAAGCATCTGGATTTCAAATAACTGCAAAAGAATGCCTTATAAAAGACTGTATTTCATCTTGTAATGGTGAAAATGGTATTTATATTGCAGGCGGAGTAAATCAAATATTAAGTAGTACAGTTACATCAAATGTTCTTTATGGCATATACAATACGGACCCTTCATCCTTTATTTGGAATAGCGCATCAGCAAATAATGGCATAGATTATTTTGGAGTTACATCTGTTTCTGCAAGTAATACAACTCCTTATTGGGCTAATGTAAATCCATAATTTTGTAGAAATTTAAAAAGGATAAAGCAATACTTTTTAGTCTTTTGATAAAGGATGGATTTTTGAATAAACATAGAAAATTTTAGGAAGCAGAAGATTGATTTTAAACGGAGAATAGTAAATGAATTATTTTATGTTGTTGTTTGTTTTGCTTCTTAATTTAGCTTATGCAGAAAAAACAAAGGCTCCGCGTCCAACAGGAGTGTCAACTGCTTTATGCGCAGGCTGTGCGGATGATTGGTGTTGCAATTTAGTACTTGCAGATCTTGCATTTATTGAAAGTCAGCTACAGGAATTAGCACAATGTGCATGTTGCCAATATGAGATTACTCAGTCTGATATTGATACTGGAAATTATACCATCACAGAACCCGGGATATACTGCTTGGTTGAAGATGTAACGTTTTCAGGTAGTGGCAACGCAATTACCATTAATAATACTCAGCCAAAGGTTTTTTTAAACCTAGGGGGCCATACTATAACAGGAGATGGTAGTGGGACTGGTGTTTCTATAACTAATACAGAGTATGGTACCGTTGTTTATAATGGCGTAATAGCTGAATGCCAGACGGGGATATATTTACTTGATGCAACACAGGTAGAACTTTTGGAGTTGGAAATTTTTTCCTGTCGAGAATATGGAATATATGCAACATCTGTATTTATAGGTGGTGGGATAACGATTAAAAACTGTTTTATTAAAGATATATTTGGTGGGATAGTTCAAGAAGGGATATCTCTATTTGGATGCGGAGTGATGCGTGTTTTTGATACAAAATTAGAAAATACTCAAGGGACATCTGTTCATATAGAGGGTTGCTTTGAAACAACGTGCAAAGGAGTATCTGTTTTTGATAGTGGCGAATTTGGATATTTAATTTCAACAAGAGCAGCATCTACAAATGTTGTCACTTTTGAAAATTGCATATCAAGTCATGCGCAAAATAGTGGATTTGTTGTGCTCTCAAATATATTTGATGGTGTCAATAGCATTCGATATGTTCATTGTGCAAGTACCCAATCAGGGGCGAATGGATTTGACCTTGTTTCTGACGGTGGGACTATTCAATCTATAGAATATATTGACTGTCAAGCAGTGGGGAACCATGGAAATGGGTTTTCTTCTGATTCAGCAGGTGTTGCATCAAATATAGGGGTTGTTATTTATGAAAATTGTACGGCCCATCTTAATAATGCAAATAGTGGGATAGGGCTTAATGGGGATGGGTTTTATGTTGATGGGCAATCATTTTTAATTAAGTCATGCTATGCTTCAGACAATGAAGGGTCTGGATTTAATCTCTCTATAAATGCATATGGGGCAGAGCTTCTTGGTAATTCTGCATATAAGAATGCTATATATGGGATACAGGATCAAGGTACATCTAATTTAATTTACTCAAATATTGCTTCAGATAATATTTTTTTAAATTATAGTGCTGCAGTTCCATTGCAGTTAATTCCAACAGATATTACTGGATTCTGGATTAATGTTGATAAAACGGCAACAACAATTGGTGAATATGAATCAAAAATTAATGTAATTCTCGATTTTCAGCAAACGTGTTGCGATATCACTATGAGTGAATTTGATATAACGACAAGTTATATTGATGCGATTACAACATTCCAGCAAACGTGTTGTAGTTCAGTAACAAGTGAATTAGAAATTATTATGAGTGATCTTGATTTGCTTACTTCTCTTGATCTATCATGTTGTGTGTCAACGATGAGTTCGATTGATATTATTACAAGCAGCCTTGCTCAGTTGCAACCATGCCCTGTCACGATTATTGATCAAGCTCCTTTCTTTATTACATCTCCCGGGGCATACATGCTGTGTTCGGATCTCTTTTATGGAGGAGGAGCTGGGTATGCGATCCAGATAGATAACAATTTGGCAGGAGATGTGATTTTAGATCTTAATGGACATTCTATAATTGGGGTTGGAACAGATCTTGGTATTAATGTTTTAGGATCGACTGGTGTAGCAGTTATTAAAAATGGGTATATCGCAAATTTTGAAACAGGCATTCAAGTTGTAGATGGGCATACCGTTGTTGAAAATATGAGAATAGAAGATGTTTTGTTGTATGGTATTAATGCAGAGAGTGTAGAAAGTGTAACCGTTAAACATACTAATATTGGAGTTAGAGAGTCCGTTTCACCAATAATATTTGCGTATGGATTACATTTTAGTGGTGCCAATGAAATTGCCGTTAAAGATGTTCAAATAAGTGGTGGATCAAATGGAATTGGTCTAGATAATATTTTTTCTGCATGGTTTGAGAATCTCTTTATTGACAATATAAGTACAGAAGGCATATACATTGCAACAGAAATTCGTAATGTTACGTTTTTAAATTGTACGCTTAGCAGGTGTTTGATAGCGATTTATATAGAACAGCTTGCCTCTGGGGCTCCTATATCTGGATTAAGCTTTATAAATGTTTCAATTGTTGATTCTCTTCATAGAGCACTCTTTTTATCGGCTATCGATGATGCGGTATCTGGAATTTTATTTAAAGATTGTGTAATGAACGTAACTGCAGATAGTGCTTGTGAGCTATATGGTGGGATAGGGCATATATTTGATGGATGCTCTATTTTATCAAGTAGAGGGTTTGGTATATATATTCAAAGCAAACAAGTAGAGATTGTTAATTCAATTTTTAGTAATCATGCTTCTCATGGAATTATTATCAATACTGATGATGTTTCGGTAAAGAATTCAATTATAAGTTACAACGAACTATTTGGTATACAAATAAAAAGTTCTTTTGGTTCAAATAATGCGCAAATTTTGGCATGTGATATTTTTGGTAATAGAAGTTATGGAATATCTGCAGATTCTACAAATATATATATAGAAAAATGTACCATAGTTGCAAATGATGATGGGGTGCATCTTTCAAGTTCAGCATCAGGATCTCAGGTGTTAAATAATTATGTTGCTAACAATGCATCAACCGGTATTTTTTGTGATGATGCATCAGCATATATATGGGGGAATACCGCGCATAGAAATAGCACAAATTATGGTGGAGGGTTTCCAGCTGCAGGACCTATCATTTTAAATGTAATAACTCCAACTGCGCCATACTGGGCAAATGTAGAATAAGTTGAAAATATAAAAAAGGATGAGCATGATGTTGTTACAATGGATATTGTGCATAATTGCAACAAGCAGTGTATGTGCACAAGATAGAGTTCAAGATGAAATATTAAAAAAAACTCATTCTTCAGGAGCTATGCGTTCTTGTGGCAACATATCAGATATGTGTTGCGATCAAGCCTTAAGGGAACTTGGCTTTATAGAAAGCCAAATAGAAAAACTTATAGAATGCAGCTGTTGCCAATATATTATTACACAGGCTGATATTGATGCAGGAAATTATACGATTACAGCTCCAGGCTTTTATTGTCTTAAGGAGGATATCGTTTTTACGGGATCAGGGAACGCTATTACTATAAATAATAGCAGTTCAGAAGTAACACTTGATTTGCGTGGGCATGTTATTACAGGTGATGGTACTAATGGAGTTGGGATTTATATTGTAAATGCTTCTAATGGAACAACAGTTCAAAATGGTTCAGTTTCAGAGTGTGAAGTAGGGATTATTATAAACAACTCAACGCAAGTTTCTGTGGACACCGTAAATATTTCTTTGTGTAGAGAATACGGAATTCTTGTGGATAATAGTGAGACAGTTGTTATACAAGATGCTTTTGTGCGGAATATAATAGGAGGTTCTTTGGGGCATGGGATAGCTCTTTTAAATGTAAATATGGCTGAAATAATAAAAAGTACAATTGTGCAAACACAAGGCTCAGGGGTATTCATTGATGGGAGTAGTCAATGTGCCATGTCCGACCTTAAAGTGATTGCTATGGATGAATATGGATTTTATGTAGCAGATACTTTGAATTATGTTGATTCTCTCTGTTTTAAAAATTGCTCTGTTGAATCTGCTGGATTAGGAGGGTATGTTATTTTTTCAGTTGGAAGTAATGGCGTTCAAGGAGTTCAATATATACATTGCAAAGGCATAGCGGTAGGAGGAAATGGCTTTGATATTGATTCGCTTGGGACAGTTACATCTATTGAATATATTGAATGCGAAGCAAAAGCAAATGATGGAAATGGATTTTCAACCAATTCTCATGGTATTGGTTCTCAGATATCAGTAGTTAATTATGACAATTGTATTTCACAACTTAATAATGCAAATGGTGGATTAGGGGTGAATGGTGATGGCTTTTATATTGATGGTGAATCATTTGTTGTTAAAGCATCTAGTGCTTCAAGAAATCAGGGGTCAGGAATTGTTTTAACATTGAATTCATATGGGGTAGAGATTATTAATAACTCCTTATTTCAAAACAATTTTTTTGGGATAGAAGATCAAGGATCTTCAAATTTGGTGTATTCAAATGTTGCATCAAATAATGGTACAAACTATAGCGCATCGGTTCCTCTTCAGCTTATGCCAACTGATATTACTGGATATTGGATTAATGTTGATCCAACATCTAGCACAGTTGGTGAGTATGAGTCAAAAATTAATATTATTTTAGACTTTGAGCAGTCTTGTTGTGATGCAATAGCGAGCAGTTTTGAGGGAGTAGCCAGTCAACTTGATGTATTAGCAGCATTTGAACAATCATGTTGCGCATCAATAGAGAATGATATTGCTACTATAGCAGGGCAGCTATATTCTTTAACAACTATTGATACTACTTGTTGTCAAGCAGCAACGAGTGCGCTTGATATTGCTACAAGTATTATTTCAACACTTCATCCGTGTCCGGTAAATATTATTACAGCCGATCCATATCCTATTACAGCTCCTGGGGTGTATACGCTTTGTTCAGATATTTATAGTAGTGGCTTTTTTGGATATGTCGTCAATGTAAACAGCAATATTCCGGGAGAAATTGTTATAGATTTGAATGGACACTATATGGTTGGTACAGGATTGGGAGCTGCCATCTCAGTTTCTGCATCAGCAGGGCCTGTTATTATAAAAAACGGAGTTATACAGTCCTATGAATATGGAATACAGTCAGTAGTTGGAGATTTGTATATTCAAGATATAGCTATAGCGGCTGCGCAAACTGGCATAGATTTGCAAGGTGGTGATAATTTTGTTTTAGAGAATATTGTTGTAAATAATGTATCGCAAAGAGGAGTGCATTTATCAGGTGTAACTAATGTTAGCGTAAAAAATGCAACAATCTCGCAGGTTGGGAATAGTTGTTTTGCTATACGAGGGCTTGTTGGGGGAGTATTTGATTCAATACGCACAATAGCTTATGGATATGGCAATGGAATTTATATTACTAATGAAACATCGGATTCTTTGGGTATGAGTTTTGTTAACTGTTCGTTTGAAGAGCAAAGGAATGGTATTGTTGTAGAACAAATAGACAATATATACGCGATTGGTGATATAAGTTTTTCAGACACTGTGGTGGCAGGATCCAACTCAATAGGGGTATATATATTTGGATCGAATAGTGGCTTTTTAGCTTTTTATCCAGTCTTATTTAAAAATTGTGTGATTGAAGGTTCAGGGTCTATAGGATGTCAACTTTCCCTGGGATATAATCATACTTTTGATAGCTGTAGTATTTCTAACAATGCGATTTATGGTGTGCTTGTAAATGGCGCAACGCAGTGTAAAGTTATTAATTCAACTATTAATAATAATGGCGCAGGTGGCCCTGGGTTTGGAATTTCTATAGAAAAAAATGATTTTTTTATAAAAAATTCCAATATAAGTAATAATGTTCAATATGGTATTTATTTAGCAAATGATCCAAGCGTTTTAAATGTTCAAATTATTGATTGCGTTTTATCAAAAAATGAAAAAATTGGAATATTTGCCGAAGCCGAAAATACTGTTATAAGAGCATGCACGGTTGTTGGAAGTGATATTGGTATGTATGTTTCATCGCTTGCAACTAATACGCAAATTCTTTCAAGTTATGTGTCAAATAATCTTACGGCTGGAATTATAAATGATAGTATCACCAGTTATATATGGGGCAATAATGCTTCTAAAAATGGGACTAACTATTCAGGAGCTTTTTCTCCAATCAATTCGATTATTTCTTTAGCAGCACAATATTGGGCGAATGTAGGAAATTAATAATTTAAACAAAAGAATGAGTATTGCATAAATTTGTGGTTAAAAAAGTCCATTATATAATGCTGGATTCTTTTATTAAAAAATGACATTGATTTTTGTTGAGCAAATAAAGAATAATTATAAAAATAAAAAGTGGCACACGTTGAAAAAATAATGATATTTGTATAAAAAGGAGAGATGAATGTTCTATTTATTATTCTTATTTGTCGTACTTGGTAATTTGGTGTACGCAGAAGATGTTAAAGCTCCGCGACCAACGGGTGTGTCTACTGCTTTTTGTTCAGGCTGTGCTGATGATGGATGCTGTAATCAGGTTCTTGCAGATCTTGCTTTTATGGAGAGTCAATTGCAGGAGTTAATAGAATGTGCATGTTGCCAATATGATATTACACAAGCAGATATAGATGAGGGAAATTATACAATTACTGAGCCTGGAATTTACTGTTTAACAGAAGATGTAACGTTTACCGGTACTGGAAACGCAATCACTATTAATAATACCCAGTCAGAAGTTTTTCTTAATTTAAAAGGGCACACCATAACGGGAGATGGTACGGGTGTTGGTATTTTTATAACAAATACTGAGTATGGTACAACGGTATACAATGGTGCAATTGCGCAATGTGATGTTGCTGTAAATTTGCTTGATGCGACTCAGGTTTTTTTGGACAATTTAACAATTTCTCTTTGTGATTCATATGGCATTTATGCGGGTGGAATAAACGGTGGTGGTATCTTTATAACAAACTGTTTTGTAAGAGATATAATAAATGAAGGGATCTTTCTTAGTGTGCAAGGGCTTTCGCGTATAGTTAATACAAAAATAGCGCTCACAGGAACAACGGGTGTTCATATTGATGGATGCTTTGAGTGTTTGCTTGATACGGTAGAAGTTATTGATTGTGGTGAATATGGATATAAAATTAGTGCGTTAACAAGTTCTTCTAACGCTATAACTTTTAAAAATTGTGTGGCTGAAGCATGCCAACTTGGTGGTTTTATTGCAGATGCAACGAGTGGGGACATAGGAGTTCTTTTATATAGTGATTGTCGAAGTTTTGGTTGTGAGGGGAATGGATTTGATTTGATTGCTCCTACATTCTTTATTCAGTCGGTTGAGTATTTAAATTGTGAAGCAAAATTTCTTCAGGGGAATGGATTTTCTTCAAATACAAGTGGATCTGGCTCTAATATAAGTTTGATAACATATAAAAATTGCTTCTCGCATTTAAATGCAGCAAATGGAACAATTGGTGCAAATGGGGATGGTTTTTTTATTGATGGTAGCTTTTTTGTCTTGCAAGGATGTAATGCAGAAAGAAATCAAGGATCAGGAATTTTTCTTTCTGCTAATTCATTTAATAATGAAGTAAGAGAAAATACAGCATCTCAAAATGGTAATTTTGGAATAGAAGATTTGGGAACTTCTAATTTGGTTTATTCTAATATTGCATCAGGGAATGCTACCAATTATTCACCAGCGGTTCCATTGCAGTTGATGCCAACAGATATTACGGGGTACTGGATTAACGTTGATCCAACTTCTAGCATTATCGGAGAATATGAATCAAAAATAAATGAATTGTTAAATCTTGAGCAATCATGTTGTGATGCGATGGGGAGCGCATTTGATGTGGTTACCAGTGAAATAGAATCAATATCTGCATTTGATCAATCCTGTTGTGCTGCAACAATGAGTGCATTTGATGTGGTTACCAGTGATATTGATGTAGCCAACAGTCAACTTGAAGCATTAAGTAGTTTTTCGGTTTCTTGTTGTGATGCGACAACCAGCTCATTTGATGTAGTTACCAGTGAAATAGAATCAGTGTCCGTGTTTGATCAATCTTGTTGTGCTGCAACAATGAGTGCATTTGATGTGATTACAAGCGATGTTGATGTGGCAAACAGTCAACTTGAAGCATTAAGTAGTTTTTCGGTTTCTTGTTGTGATGCAACAACCAGCTCATTTGATGTAGTTACCAGTGAAATAGAATCAGTGTCCGTGTTTGATCAATCTTGTTGCTCTTCAACAATGAGTGCATTTGATGTGATTACAAGCAGTATTGATGCTCTTGATGCATGTGCTCCTATTTTTATCACTTCTTTGCCATATAATATTCCTGGGCCTGGTGTTTATATGCTTTGTTCAGATTTGTCTGCACCGGGAGGATCTATTGCAATCTCAATCGCTAATTACAGTCTGGGGCAAATAGTTTTAGATTTTAATGGGCATGCAATTGTTGGAGCAGGGTCTGATCCAGCCATTCAAGTTTTTGGTAATGGGGGAGAGGTTATTATTCAGAATGGGGCAATAGAAGTGTTTTCATCTGGTATAGAAATATATGGACAAAATATTTCTATAAAAGACATGAATCTTTTAGCAGTAGGCTCAAAAGGCATTTATGTAGAAGGCGGTGAGAATATTAGACTTGAAAATGTAAATATAAAAATATTTTCTGATTCAGGGATCGAATTCTATAGCTCAAGTGATGTTAGTGCAAAAAACTGTCAAATTTTTACAGGAGGGACAGGCTCTATAGGATTATATTGTAATGGTATTGACTATGGGGTTTTTGATAATATAGAAATTTCACTGGCTACAAAATTTGGGATATGTGTAGTTGATGGGCCTTTAGAAATTAAAGATGTTGTCTTTACAAATTGCTTTGTAGCAGACTCTGATAGAGGGATTTGGATAGAACAACAAAACTTTGGACGGCTAATCAGTGGTCTTAGTTTTTTTGATACAGTTATAACAGGATCGTTAAGCTCTGGATTTACTATCAGAGGCGTTGATTATGGATCTTTTTATCCTGTTTTATTTAAAAATTGTACGATAGAAAGAACACGAGGAACAGCATGCGAGTTCTTTTTTGGGACAAGTCACATTCTTGATAATTGTACTATTTCATTTAATGATGGGATGGGTATTTTTATGGATGGATCAGATCGTTGTCAGGTAATTAACTCAACAATTAATAATAATGGAAGCGATGGGGTTTCTAACAATTCGAGCAATTTCTTTATGCATAATTCCATTATTAACAATAATAGAGGAAGAGGTCTTTATGTATGGAACAATCCAGGTGTCATAAACACTCAGATTACTCAGTGTTTATTTAATAATAATGATGATATAGGAATATATATAGAAGGCACTGACAGAGCAGTTATTGAAGAGTGTACTGTTTCAGGAAATAGAGATGGAATAATTCTTGAATCATTTTCAAGTAATGCCCAAGTATTGCGTAATTTTGTAATGAATAATCCTGGAAATGGAATATTTAATAATTCTGGATCTGGGTATGTTTGGGGTAATTATTCTTATGCAAATGGCTCAAATTATGCGGGAGCAATTACTTTTGTTCCAGTATTGGGTGCAGGATATTGGGATAATGTGTTTTAAGGTTGATTAGTTTAGGTATTAATAAAGGGCTGTTTTTTTTAAAACAGCCCTTTATTAACTTAAGCTGTTTTAAAAGAGGTGTTGTATGTATACAAAAAGCATATTTTATTTATTAGTTGTGCAAAGCATTATTTTGTATTCTCAGGAACAACCAGTGAGAGCTGCACGGCAAACAGAAAGTCTTATTTCTTCTTGTGCAGGGTGCGCTGAAGATGCATGTTGCAATCTTATTTTGGAAGATCTAGAAATTATTCACAGTCAAATAGATGAACTTATTGATTGTGCATGTTGTCAGTATTTGATTACACAAGCTGATATAGATGCAGGGAATTTTACCATTTCAAGCCCAGGAATATATGTTGTTTGTTCTGATCTTATGTATTTTGGGGGATCGGGACGGGCTATTTATATAGATAATAGTATTGGAGGAGATATTGTTGTTGATTTTAAGCAACATTCATTAACCGGGCCTGGATATGATATTGCAGTTCAAATTTCAGGTTCAGCAGGATCTGTTTTGGTGCAAAATGGAGTATTTTCAGGGTTTGATTATGGGTTGACTATTGATGCAAACAATGTCTCAGTAAAAAATATTACGCTTTTTGATTTTAATCAGGCAGGGATTTTTGCACAAACATCAGATACATTGATGATTACAAATACATCAATAAAAGGAACTGGTGCATATGGGATTCAACTTTCTGACGTTGCAAATCTTTTTTTATCAGATATAAAAATTGATGGGGTCGGATTAGGGATAGCTATTGATGGATTAAATACAGCGTCTGTAAAAAAAGTGCAAGTATATCGATCCTCAAATTATGGGCTTTTTTTGACAGGAAACAGTGCGCAGCTTTCTGATATTATTTTTGCGCAGTGTGAGTTTGATCTTTGCCAAAATGGTATAGCAATAGAACAAACTACAGTTGCAGGAGAAACAATAAAAAATATTGCATTTTTTGATACTGTTGTATCTGGAGCATTTAATACCGGTGTTTATTTATATGCGGTTAATAATACAACATTCAAGCCTATTCTTTTTAAAGATTGTCAGTTTTTAGGTTCTGGAGTTGATGGGTGTTGGGTTGAAAATGGGCAAGGACATGTTTTTGAAAACTGTCAGGCTTTAAATTGTGCACGATTTGGATTTTATTTGCATAATGGATCTGCTCATGTATTAAAAAATTGCACATTAACATTTAATGGATTTAATCCTGGGGGTGCAACGGAAGTTGGTTCTCTTTTTGTGTATCTTTGCGAACGTTGTCAGGTGTATGATTCTGTTATAAGTAGCAATGCTGAAGATGCGGTATATCTTAAAGATGCTAATCGATTTGTGATACAAAACTCTTCTTTATGTAATAATGGCAAAGGCGGGGTTTTTATGGCACAAACAACCGGTGTTGAGAATGCGCGAATTATTGCATGTACTATTTGTTCAAATGCTCAAACTGGGGTTTATTGCGCAAATAGTAATACGTTGGTTGAGCGTTGTACTATTTCGGAAAACTTGCATGGGATAAATGTCATATCAACTTCGATCGATTGTCAAATATTAAACAATTGGGTTGCAAACAATGTAAGTAGGGGAATTATAAATGATAATGCTTCAAGCTATATTTGGGGGAATTCAAGTGCAAAAAATGCCATAAATTTTGGAGGATCTTTCCAGCCTCCTAATATTGCACCTACAAGCACATCACCTTATTGGGCAAATATTCGCGTGTAATGAGAATTTCTATACAAAAGAAGGCCTTGGCTCTATAAAGCCAAGGCCTTCTTGTTTTTGTAAAAAAGGAGGCCTTTTTTACAAGTGCATTATAATCTCGTACACTAAGACATAAAAGGAGTATATACAATAAGGAAAGTTATGATACTGATGCATCTAAAGTTTTATGCCCCCAAAAATATATTTTTTTTCATTGTTTTTTCGTCGATTTTGCAGGCATATGAGCCAGTAAAAATTCTGAATAATGATAAAGAAGAGCTTCCTATTATGTCTCCTTTTGATCAATTTTTACGTGTAGACAATACGGGGAACATATATGTTGCTGCTTCAGATCAATCAGCAGTAGCCCAATTAGAAGGGTTTTCTTTTGCATTGTTGCAGTCAGAATCTAGTGCTCTTTTGCCTCTTATAACAAAAAATATTCCAGCAAAAGTCGGAGAAGAGACTCAAAACCCTTTATATCAAAAGGGGATAAAGCATATTGCTGTAATTGGAAAAAATGATGTTGTAGGTATGCAAAGTTATGTTGAAGCGCCTGTTGTTGTTACGTGTGATGAACCAAATGTTTTATATTTGTTTGAGTCAAATCGACCAGAGCAAAGATCTTCTTTGATGAAAAGTATGCCAGCAAAAGATGCTTTTGATCATGATGCAGGAGAAATTGTTGCGCTAGAAACAGGTGGCGGATATGTTTTTGCAGCGGTCTCTCCGCAAGGAGGAATTTTTGGAGACCTAGGAAGTGCAATAGCCGTTTTTTTGAGAGGGTTTATAAAAGTTCCCGATTCTCAAGATAAAACCAAAGAAAAGACTGTTATGACTTTTGTGCAGATGGCAGCAGTTCAGTTTGATGCCTCAAAAATTCCTATGCATAGAGGGTCAACTATTGCATTAAAATGGGATGATCAAGACAGCCGATTGTTTATTGCGATAAAGGCACCAGATGATATTGGCTTGGGGTTGCGTTCTGTATTTGTAGGTCGTTTGGAAAACCCAAATAAAGAAACAAAAAAAGAGATTCAAAATCGTCTTGCACAAGAGTTTAAAGATAAACGCAAAAAAGAGCTTGAGTATAAAAAAGAAGAAGAAGCTTTAAAGGAGATAGAGCGTATATCTGGCTCAAAGATAGTGCGAAAGATACAGGAGCAGCCAGTTGAAAAAAGTACAAAAAAAGAGACAGTGCCAAGTCTTTTTATAGAGCCATTTGTAGATTTAAAAATTCTTAAAGAGTATTACGATCAATTTGGCTCAAAAAATCCTTTAGTTTCTGGTGCAATAAAAGACGTATCTGTTTTAAGAACAAGCTCTTTGCTTACTTATCTTGTTTTAACGTTTAAAATGCAAGAAGATGAAGGACTTTATTGTTGTGCTTTTCCTATTACAGCAAATAAAATAGAAGAAGCAAAAGGATGTTTGGCAAACAAGCATGAAAAGCCTACCGATATATATCGTAATTGGCCAAAAGGAAAAGCTTCTTTTGGTTCACGTATTATAGGTAAAAAAGCCTGTGTAATTGATGAATTTACTATGACAGAAGATGCTGCGTGTTGCATTGGGAGAGCTCCGTTTTCAACCCCTGTTTTGCAAATGTTTGTGCGATCAGAAGCGGTGTATGTTGTTACAGAACATGCAATTTATTCCAGTCAGGCTTTACTAGATGAATGGGGAAGAATCAAAGGATGGTCGTGTTGGAGAAAACAGTTTGAAGTTGCAGATTCTGTAAAGATTGTAAAGGCTGATTTAAATCAAAAAAATGGTACCTATATTCTTATGATTGAAAATGAACAAGGCGCTTGTCAGATTGTTAAAACGGCATGGGTACAGAACTTTTTTAATGATTTACACAAAAAAGATGCAGGTGTTGCTGCAGCAATGTGCTTAAAGAATGATACGTGTACTTTTATTGCATATGATACTGCTATTATAGAATATGATATTGTGCAAAAAGTTGCGCTACAAGTAATCCCTCATACATATGAAAAAATCTTGGCGCTTGCATATAGCTCAAACAAGCTTTTTGTCGGAACAAAAGAAGCTGTTTTTGAATATGATTTTGATCAAAAAAACTTTTCTTTTGTTGCGCCGCTTAAAAATAGCAAAAAACTTTTTATAGATGATGAATGTTTATACGTTATAACAAATGAGAGTGTTTGTAGAGTTCAAAAGGAGAATGATACAGAGTATAAAAGTATATTGTTGTTTTCTTCTCAATCATCGCAAAGTGTTTTTGGTAAAATTTCTGATTTTCTTGTTTCTGGCCCATTAGCATTAATTGCGACAACAAAAGGACTTTTTGCTAATAAAGAAGGAAGTTCTGTGCGTAAAGCATTAGGACAAAATGATTTAAAATGGGTTCACGTTTCTATTCCAGAGGGGCTTGCGCCTGTTGCCAAGTTGGTGCCGATAACATGTGACGGAACGATGAATGGGCTTACTAAAGCTGAAGGGGGAGACCTTTATGTTGTTACAAGTTATCAAGGAAAGGATCAAGGGCGGCTTAATAGATTTTCTGTCAATCCATTAAGCGATGTAGTTTTAAAGGATACGCTTGTTCCTTTTTATGATTATTATTTAAAAGATACGCCTTCGCATTTTTTAGATTTTTGCTCAATGATTTCGGGATTTGTATTTGATGGGGCACATTACTTTTTTATATCAGATTTTATAGGGAAAATACCATCTATTTGGGCATTGGCAGATCGTTTTGATCCTTCAATAGGATTTAGGTTTAAAGGAGCGCGGCGTAGTGCTGTTCTAAATATAGATGATCATAAAAATCATATTTTTGATATTGTATCAATGGCAGGAAAAGGATTAGTTGTATACACAAATAAAGGTTTTTATTTTAATAATTAATCCTTTTAAAGAGTGTAAAAATCTTGATTTTTTTGGATCAACCCTTCATTAAGCAGTTTTTTAAGGATGTTAATTGTTCTTTGGGGATTGGTTTTTAAAAATGATAAAAGATCATCGTGGTTAAGTTTTTTGCGTTGCGTTAAAGTTCGAATAATAGCACCACGTATTTGACGGTCGGATCCTTCAAACTTTGATTGAATAGTGTAGTGAATACTTTTTCGGTTAGGGTTTGTAGTTTGTTTTTTTAAAAATGCTCCATAATCCATAAGAGCATAGTACCAGCTTCTTGGATTATTTGTATCAAGATATTTTTCTATAAAAGGAAAAAGTTCTTTATCGTGAATGTTGGTTTGATTGTTAAAAAAGTGATGGATAAAAACAGCTCGAATATTGGTTTCTATAAAAACTGTTGGAATGTTATAGGCAAATGTTGCAATTGAGCATGAGGTGTATGCCCCAATTCCTGGAAGTTGTTTAAGGATAATGGGATCTTTTGGAATAGTTCCATTATAAAGAGAGCAAATGAGTTGTGCAGTTTGATGCAAAAACTTTGCCCGTCTGTTATATCCAAGGCCTTGCCATGCAGTAAGAACTTCTGATAAGGATGCGTCAGAAAGGTCAAAAAGAGTGGGAAATTGTTCCAAAAAAGATTCAAACTTATTGCAAACACGATCTGTTTGTGTTTGTTGGAGCATTATTTCAGAAATAAAAACGTAATAAGGATTATCTGTATATCGCCATGCAAAGGATCGTTTGTTTTCTGCATAAAATGCATAGATGTGTTGATGAAATTCTTGAACAGATAAATTAGGTTGAAGCTTTGTCATTTTTCAAAAAGTATCAACAATGTAAAAACATATTTTTATATAAAAATGTACCATAAATACAGTATTTTTTACATACGGTTGTTGAGTATTGATTTTATAAAAAAGGAGATGCTGTATCATGGAGCGACAAACTGTTGCAATTATAGGAGTTGGTGATGTTGGGGCAACTGCTGTGCTCTCTCTTATTTTGTTAAAATTGCCGATTGATATTTTACTTGTTGATATTGATAAAAAACGGTGTCAGGGGCAAATTCTTGATTTGCAAGATGCGCTTGCTTTTACTAATAATAGCGCAGCATTATATCAAGCTTCATTATCTGATGTGCGCAATGCTGATATTATTGTTATTGCAGCAGGTGCGCGGCAAAAACCCAATCAAAAAAGAACAGAATTGCTTACTATAAATTGCAATATTATCTCATCTCTTTTTGATAAAATTGGCTCAATAAAACAAGATACAGTAGTTATTATGGTTACCAACCCTGTTGATGCACTTGCATTGCATGCCATGCGTTATGCAGGGTTGTCTGCGCAGCAAATTATTGCAACCGGGACATATCTTGACACAAAGCGGTTAACAGGGATGTTAAGCAACAAATTAGCAATCGCTGAAAACAGTATTAATCTTTATATTGTTGGAGAGCATGGAGATAAGCAGGTCCCCGTTTGGTCTCATGCTACAATTGCAGAAAAACCTATTTTGTCATTTTGTACGTCTGATGAACAAGCTATTTTTGCTGATCTTGTGCGCAATCGTGCGTATGAAATAATTGAGTGTAAAGGGGCTACTTATTTTGGCATAGGAGTATGTATAGCCGATTTATGCAAAAGTATTTTATACGATCAAAAAATAGTTGTTCCTGTTTCTTGTTATCACCAACAAGATGAACTTTTTTACAGCATGCCGGTAATTTTGGGCAAAAAAGGGGTTGAGCAGATTATTTATATTGATCTTTCAGTTCAAGAAAAAGAGCAGCTTTTCGGTTCAATTGAGAATCTAAGAAAAAATGTATGTGGCTGATAAAAAATTAAAATATATTTAAAGAAGGGGCTTTTTAAGGCCCCTTCTTTTTGTTATTACGCTTGTCTTCCAACTTGAACAGTAACGAGTGCTGGATGATTTAAAATACGCTTTACAGCTTTTTTTACATCATCAACAGTGATGGTTTCAAGTTTTTGTGCACGGGTATCAAAGTAATTAGCAGGAAGATTAAATTTATCAAGATATAAAAATGTTGCAGTCATATGGTCATTGCTTGAAAAATAGTCAACAGAGCTGTTTATTAATGCCCGTTTTGCATCTTCAAGTTCATCTTCTTTTAATGTATCTATAGCATGGAAAATGACTTCGGTAATTGCTTTTTTTGCTTCTTCAAGTCTATCAAGAGAGACGATTGTTTTTACCAAAAGCATGCCAGGTTCAAGGTCTGTGTTTGCTAAAAATGATCCTGAGATGTTGTAAAATAATCCTGAATGTTCACGGAGTTGATACAATCGAGAGCTCAATACACCAAGAACTCCTCCTCCAAAAACTTGATCAAAAAGAATGAGTTTGTCGTAATCAGGGTCCAATCGATTAATAGAAAGTTGAGCAAATCCAACAACCATTTGATCGCGATTAAGAGGGTGTGTAATCAACTCATTTTTTTCTACGGGATCAATGGTAGGATATTCAACAGGAGCAATGACTTCTCCTTGCCAGTTCCCAAGCTTCTTTTCTACTATTTTTGGAATATCATAATCGGATAAATCACCTACGATTGCAAGGCGGGCTTCTTTTGGCGTAAAGAATTTTTTGTATCCTGCTACAATATCAGCTTTTGTTATGCCTTTGATTGTTTCTTTATTCCCTAGTCCATCTTTTGCATATGGATGTTTTTTGTAAATTGCTTTTTTTACTAAACGATGGAAAATGCTGCTTGCATCATCCCAAACATGTTGGATATCCATTAAGATTTGGTCTCTGATCTTTTCAATCTGATCTTCTTGAAAGGCTGCTTGAGTAACAACTTCATTCAGTATCTCAAGCCCTAATGCAAGATCTTCTTTTAGCACAGAAAGTGTAATCATGCCAGGTTGCGCTCTAAAAGACATGCCGTGGGATTCTATCAGTTCAGTAAATTCAGCAGCAGAATGTTTTGTTGTTCCTTCATCAAGAAGTGCAGAAATAAAGTTAAAAAGGCCATCCTTCCCTTCTGGGTCATAGTAGCTTCGCGCTTTGAGTCGTAGCGTAAGTTCTATTTTGGGAATAGAGTTTGCATTATTATGATATAAAACAGTGATACCATTTGAAGCGTTGTAGGTAGATGCTTTTGGATATGCAAATTCCGTAGGATTTTTTATTGCTATAGAATTAGCATATAATGGTTCTTCTACACAACTTGTGCGAATGCGTGCGGATAAAATAGCTTCATCTTCTTTGTCGGATTCTTCTTGAAGCTTTTTCCATTCTTTTTTTTCATATTCGGGAATAGGCAAAAGAAGCCCTTTGCTCATAATACTTGGTCTAAGCCAGATGCGCGCAAGAGATTCAGCCTGTTTTTTAAGCGCTTCTATTGGCTCGTCCATGCAGGTAAATACAAATTCTGGGTCACCCATTGCAAGAAATGTTTTTCCAATTTCATATGCTTGGTCTTCTATGTCTTCAAGAAGATGGTAAAAAGCAGATTTCATTTTTTTATGTGCACGAACAACTTCATCATGTGTGAGCCCATTTTTTGCGATATCAGAAAGTTCTTTTGTAACAATTTCTTCTATGCGACAAAGATCATCAAGTGATTTTGGTTTGCATGCAATTAAAAAGAGTGAGTGTTCAAATTGCTCCCAAACTTCTGCATCAACATCGGTGGCAATTTGTAGTTCATCAACAAGTTTTTTGTACAAACGCGATCCTCGATCATGCGCAATAACTCGTTGTAGTAAATGAAGAACGTGCCCATTTTTTTCTTGTAATCCAGGGACAGCAAATGAGAACATAACTGAAGGCTGGGCAATATCACGATACAGTGTGATTGTGGTATTTTTTATGTCAGCTTCATGATAAAAAGTTTCTTTTTTATACGCATTATTAGGTTTAAGGTTTCCAAAGTATTTTTGCGCGTATTCTTTTACGGTATCAGCTTTTACATCGCCTACAACAACAAGTGTTGCATTGTTAACTACATAATGTTTTTGATAAAAGCTTTTTAAGTCACTCCCTTTTACAGACCATAAATCTTGTTTATAGCCAATAATTGGGTGAACATACGGGTGATCTTGGTAGGTTGCGGTAAAAAGTTGTTCTGCAAGCATAGAAGAATAACGATCTTTGCGCATTTTTAATTCTTGAATAACTGCTTTCATTTCTGAATTAAGTTTTTGGTCATCAAAAGAGCAGTTTTCCATGCAGTCTGCCAAAATAGGAAGAGCTTCCATCCAATGCTGTGTTGGCATATTAAAAAGATAACCGGTATAGTCGTATGATGTAAATGCATTGCAAGAACCAGAAAGCATATGAGTTACGGTATCTATATCTGATTCAGAAAGCATGAGATCGGTACCTTTAAAGATCATATGCTCAATTAAATGTGCAATGCCGCGTTCTCCTGTTGATTCATCTTTTGATCCTACATTGTACCAAAGTTGCAAGCTTACTTTTGGAACAGCATGACTTTCTTTTACCAAAATGGTTAAGCCGTTAGGGAGAGTAAATTTTTGTACAAAACGATGTTTTTTTTCAGAATCCACAGGAGAGCCCTTTTTTTTATAAAAACAAGAGTGCGATTTTTGTTTTGGATATTGCTTTGTCTGTGCTCTTAAGAATGGGCACATAAACAATAATAGTATAGCAATTTTTTTCATGGTACAGGGCTCCTTTTTTTAGGAACACTGTACCAATTTATGCGTGGATTTTATAGATATTTAATCTTAAGAAAGGGTGTCTGTGCAAAATTTATTCATGCAAGGAATCCCATCTGGAGTTGTACTTGCGATTCTTTTTTCAAAAAGTATTCCAATTTGTCTAGAAAGAGTCGTAGCCTGTTCTTTGAGATTAGGATAAAGCCGTGATTCTTCTGCTGTGATATTGTTTTTTTTGATTTCAATATTGATTTGATGATAAAGGAATGCTGCGTTTTTAAAGCCTTTAAAGATTTCTTCCATTAAAGAAGAGAAATTATCTTGTTTGTTAGTGTTAGCATTAGCATAAAAAATTATTTGGGTGTTGCAGATGCCATGAATTCTTTCTAAAACTTTAGAATAGGGGTTGTTTTTTGAATTAGTATCGCCGAGAGAGAGTCTGTGTAAATCAAACAATACTGTATTGAGCATAGATGAGGCATAACTGAGTTGCTGGGAAGTCTTAAAGTCAGTATGAGTTCGGTCTTTTTCTGCGGCACGCGCAAAAAATGATACTGTTAGAAATATGAGCGCTATAAAAACATGCTTGTTATCCATGCGTTTTCCTTATTGTTAATTAATTATAGAAAAATATATAGGGAATGTAGTATAACGCAAATGATACGAGCTGAATAGAAATTCATATATGAATTAAAGGAGTCAAGATGAAAAAATGTCTTTTATTTTACGCATTTTTTTTTATATCTATCGTTGAATCGTCATTAAATCCGTTTGCAACACGAAAAAAATCAGTGTATGCGATTAATAGTTTGGCGGAATTAAGAAGTGCGGCAGCTCCCTTAAGAGATCGGCAAGCGCAAGAAAGAAAAACTATTGATCCACGAGCTATTAATCCTCGAGTTTTAGCAGAACATTTTGCAGATAGGTCTGGACATAGTTCTTCTAATGAAGTACGCAAAAAAGCAGAAGCATATTTGCGAAGTGTGCGAGAAAAAGAACCTGCCAATTATGCTATAATGGTTATGGGAGTATTGTCTCAGTACCAAAAAGAAACAGATTATACGCATATATTGCGTTCGCCAATGATTACGGAAGAAGCGCTTAATAGAGCTGCAGTTATGAATCATGCAGCTGCGCCCACTCCTGCTCCTACGCCAACAAGTTCTGTAAATATGCTTGCGGATTTGGAGGTAGGCTTGCAACAAGGATTAAGTGTTTCTCAAGCAGGAAGGTTAGATGCGCAGTTCTTGAATAATGTTTCTGAAGGTGTAATAAGAAAATTTAATGAACAACTTACAAATAGGCAGCGTATGCTTATTGTTGCCGTAGCTCTTAATATTGTGCAATTAGCGAGTTTTCTTCCCGCTGTTACAACGAGTAGATAATGATGTATGAACGGAAAATTGTTGAATATGCGCCATTCCCTCAATATAAAACTACTTTTATATTGGTAGGAGATATTGGAGGAACAAATAGTAACTTTGGTATTTTTGCAACTCATGATCCCAAAGTACTTTTTGTATCTTATCATTATAAAAGTAAACAGATAAAAGCATTTGACGATGTTGTTGCGGACATTCTTGAGCATTTAGCACAAACGTATATGGTTTTTGTTGCAAGTATAACTATAGCTGTTGCAGGGGTAGTTCTTAAAGATGCTCAAGTTATAAGGCCAACAAATCTTTTATTTGAGGTTGATAAACAAGCAATTGCGCAAAAAACGGGAATAAAAAAAATAGTTCTGGTAAATGACTTTTTAGTAATCGGATATGGTATTGATGTTATAGATTCAAAATCAATTATTGAAATCCAAAAAGGTAATCCTTGGCAAGAGGCAAATAAAGCTATTTTGGGCGCAGGGACTGGACTTGGAAAATCAGTAGTGATGTGGGATAAAGTTCAAGCTCGATATCACGCATGTCCTTCTGAAGGAGGGCATGGGGATTGTGCTGTTCAGCTTGCACAAGAATTTGCATGCATAGAGCATATCAAAAAACATAGCAAAACTGCTCAAGGGAGAGTTTCTTGGGAAGATGTTTTGTCAGGAAGTGGCATTCAAAAGATATATAATTTTTTTAATGGCAAAGATGGATTGGCTCTTGTAGGTGAAAAAAAAGCACCCCACCCTGATGAAATTTTTAACAATCGGAACAAGGATGAAAGCTGTCAAAATACAGTTCAATTGTATACTCGTATGTATGCGCGATGTGCAAAAAATTATGCCTTGGATACACTGGCTCTAGGAGGTTTGTATATTGCAGGTGGTATTGCAGCAAAAAATATTCCTCTTTTTCAGTCAGATCTTTTTCTGCAGGAGTTTTTATCTTGCGATAAGCAGCATGCTTTATTAGTGCAAATCCCTATTTTTGTCATTGCGGACTATAATATTAGTTTGTATGGAGCAGCTGCCTATTCCATTCAGAATACATAAGTATTATTGCTGTTCTCTTGCATCTAGCTCAAAATGTAAAGCATAACGATAGTCTTCTATGTCATAAAGAGTTATAAAAAGAGGTTCTTTTTTAAACTCATTTTCTTTAAAGAAAACAATCTTATCTACTTGTTGCTGTGGTTCAATGGTGATTGCAGATGAAAGGCAAAGGTCGTATATTGTGCTGGTAAGGTCTTCATTATAGTATGACCAGCGCATCATATTGGCAAAAGAGAACCCGCAAAAAAGTGCTGCAGGGATAAATGCTCCTTTTGCTAAAGCAAGAGCAGTAGTTCCTCCAATAAATGGCCCCATGCGATGAGGAGTGTATACAGAAACACGCTTTATGATACGTTCTATTGGAACCAAAGGAAGAGAGATGCTTTTTGGTTTAAGAATAAATGTATGACAAGAATTATTTTTTATAGAAATATGGCAGGGAACAAAGCGCGTAAGCGGTCTGTTTTGAGTAATGTGTTTCCCTCGAGGACCAAAGATTTTTTTGCAGGTTTGAGCATCTAATGTGCTTATTTTTACAATAACATTGTTTATTTTGCGTGCATCATTTGGACTGTTAAAAAATTGATGCAAATCTGGCTTGCGGTAGCGAGGCATTTTAACGCATGAGGGAAGGGTAACAATGAACACTAATAAAGAGAACAGCGTTATTTTTTTCATGTTATTAAAACTCCATTTAAGTTTTCAAATAGAAATGAGTTTTTAAAAAACAGCGAGGCATCTATTTATAATATAGTAGTTCTAAAATGAAAAGTTGTCAAAGATCTTTTAGCTCGTGAATTTTGCAAAAAACTGGAGTACAGTAAAAAAAAGATCCCCTTTATCGCAGAGCAGAGGTTTTAGTAATGGCGGGAAAGAATATAACATTGGAATATGAAGACTGTCTGCTTGATAAAGAGCAGCTTCAACAAGAATATTTTCGTCTACAATCAGAGGTTGCGCATCTAGAAGCGATAACTCATGAGCCTGATTTTGGGTATAAAACGGATTATGCCTTTGTGTCGCTTCCTTTTGATAGTCAGATGAGAGATCGTATATTAACTTTGGCAAAAGAAAAAAAAGAGCTTTCTCCAAATGCTCTTTTTATTATTGGGATTGGCGGTTCAAATTTAGGTTGTTGGGCTATTGACCAGGCATTGCGGGGTGTTTATGGTGAAGAACAAAATAATATGCCGTTTTATTATGCAGACACTATTGATACTGATCAAGTACTTGAGTTAAGCATGCTTTTTCAAGAACGGCTTAAGCGAGGAGAGCGAATTCTGCTTGTAGTTGTAAGCAAATCAGGAGTAACTACAGAAACGGCTGCTAATTTGGATATTTTTTTATCGTTGTTGCAGATATATCATCCACATGATTACTTTCGCTTTGTAGTTGCAATAACTGATTTTGGATCGGCATTATGGACTCTTTCGCAAGAGCTTGGATTTTCTGTTCTTGAAATCCCTCAAAAGGTGGGGGGGCGTTTTTCTTTTTTTTCAGCAGGTGGCTTGTTTCCCCTAGCAGTTGCAGGGATCAATATAGAAGAACTATGCGCAGGTGCACGTGAAGCTCTTTTTGGAGGGATAAAACCACAGATTTTTGAAAATGATGCAGCTTTGCGTGCATTGATTTTATATATTCATAATAAGCAAGGCGTGCATATACATGATAGTTTTCTTTTCTCTACTCGTTTGGCCAAAGTAGGATTATGGTATCGACAATTGATGGGAGAATCGATAGGCAAAGAGTATGATTTATCAGGACGAACTGTTTTTGCTGGGATAACTCCAACCGTTTCTATAGGAACGACTGATTTGCATTCAGTAGCGCAATTATATCTTGGTGGGCCTTTTGATAAAATAACAACGTTTGTTGCATGTCAAAAACGAGAACCAGGATTTTTATTGGTAAAAAATGGTATTGCAAGCAGGCTTATTAATACGTCTCAAGATATTTCATGTGGCGCTCTTTTTGATGCTATATTTCAAGGGACAAAAGAAGCCTATAAAAAAAGTAAGCGCCCTTTTATGACGCTTATTCTTCCTGAAAAAAGTGCATTTTTTTTGGGACAATTATTGCAGATGTATATGCTTGAAATGGTATATCTTGGGTATCTTTTACGCATAAATCCCTTTGATCAACCCAACGTTGAGCTTTATAAAAAAGAGGCTCGTCAATTGGTTTAAAAGATAATAAAACAATTGCTTTTTGAACATTCTTTTTATTATGGTGTAACAAATAGCAAAAAAAGGAATGTAATATGAAACCGGACGATTGTTCGAAAATTTTTGTTTTTATAGCAATTTTGAGTATAGATTTTTTTGTGTATCCTGTCGAAAATCAAAAAAGGCAGGACTTAATACATAGGCATCCACATCTTTATTGTATGCTTAAAATAACAACAGAAGAATTATTAAAAACTCCAGAGGGAGTTGCTTGTGCGCAGCAAAAACTTGGAATTTTAAGTGATCAAATAGAAATGATTGAGAAAGAGCCAAGTTCTCCAACTCGATTGCGAAAGTTGCAAGAGTTAACATTGCACACTGCTGTTTTGCATGAAAATTTGCATAAGAAGAAAGTTATTCAGCTAGCACAAGAGGATTAAAGAAAATATTTTGGTAGTGACATCTTTTTTTGCTTGCTTGCACGGTATAACCTGTGTTTGCAAGTGGGAAGTATTTATTTGGTGTAATTTTTATTATGGTGCAATTTTTGTTTTTTGCCATCGTATTAAGTTGAAAATAGGCATGCCAGCATCTTTTTTTTAATGATCCTTCAAAAAATGGAAGATACAAAAAAGAAATAGAGTTTTTTTCAAGCAGTGCATTTACCGCTTCTAATGAACGTTGATTAATTGCCCCCATGATAAAATGATCGATATGCGTGGCTCCAGTATGCGTGGTAATTGCTGGTAAAAGTTCAAATGTTGCCCATGAGCGAGCAGATGGTCGTGCTCCAATAACTCCTGGGTCAAATACAATGAGTGTTCCATTCTTTATATAAAGACTAATTTTTTTGGTATGGCAAGGTATAAAAAAATGAGTATTTTGATACCGGTCAAACCCTTTTATAATTACAACGCATGCACCAAAAGCTAAAAATAGAAAGGCTATTTTTTTATACAGAGATTTTTTGGACATTGCAATATAGATAGCAAAAAGAGGGCAAAGTAAAAGGAGTGGAAAAAGAGTTGTTGAAAATCCAAACGCAGGGATTGTGTGCTTCCATTCAAAAAAAAATGCCCAGCATGCAGCACTTTTTTCAAGAACAAAAGCAAAAAAAAGAGGTGAAATATTAAAAAGTAGGCAGGCAAAAAAAAGTGATGATGCAAATAAAAAAAGAGTTAATAGTGGCGTAAAAAAAGGGGTGCTGAGCAGACAAAGTGGTGAAATAGCAATCCCCCAATAGACTAAAATTGGAAAGGATATAAGCAGTACAAAAAGCTGCAAATATATAGTTTTTGCAAAAAGAATTGTATGTCGATGAGAAAAAAAATCATTCATACTATTCATAAAATATAAAAAACAGCTTTTTGTCAATATAAAAAAAATGTTGTAATGGAGTCTTTTTTTATGCACTAATGAGTGTGATACAACTTTATTGGTTAAGGGAGAAGTGCATGAAATTTTTATTTCAAAATACGCGTAAGCGTATGAGGCAGTATTGGGAAAATAGAATGAATTCCGTGCAGAAAAAGCTTTCAGCGGGCGCATCTCAACTTTTTCGTATTATTCCATGGGCGCGACGTGATAATTGGCGCCGAGATGATAAAAAGCAACATCGAGGATAAATTATTTGCGCTAAAAAAGGCTATATAGTTTAATTTTTTCTTTTTTTTTATACTGCGTAAAAGCACCTTTAAAATACAAGAGAGCGCAGTATGAAAAAAGTCCTTTTTTGGTTTGGATACCTTTTTTTATATCAGATGAGTTATCCTTTTTTTTTGATGATTGATATCCCCGGCTCCCTTTATGCGCCGGGGAGAGTAGTTTGGGATTCATTTGAGCGTGGTATTGTTTTGCAGCTTGCGCAAAAAATTAAGCAAGAAGTGGAAGTAAAGATTCCTTCGTCCATTGTTCGCGTTTCAGATGCTATACAAAAAGAGGCCATCTCTCCTTTAAATAAAGCACAGCGATACAATATATTATCTCCAGATTTGGTACTGTTTTTGGGTGCATATCAAGAAGAAAAAGAGTATCGCGTATATATTTATCATTTTTCTTATCAACAGCCCTTTATGGGGCAATTGGCATCTTGTGCATTTTATCCATATCAAAAAGCGTATATGCTTTCTTATTATAAAACGGAAAGTATTGCACTTGAGGCTGCGGCTATTTTTTCAAAAGAAGCATATCACCCATTGTTTGAAGTAAATGGTCCATATGCCGCTCCAATATATCCATTAATTGGTTTGACAATACCTGCAATCATGCTTGAGTTTGGCATTTTAAAAGAGCGAGATGAACATATTTTTATTGATGCTGTTGTTGAGTCAATACAAAGTGTTGCATCGCGCAAAAGTGTAGGAATGTATGATTAAAAAGAGATGGTTTTTTTTATTAGGAGCTTCTTTTCTTGCAGGGATGCTTTGGTACGCAATGTATTCAGAGTATATAATTATTCGTTTAAATCGTACCATTATTCAGGATTCATTGGTGCAATCGCATAAAAAAAGCACGCTTGTTTTTTTTGTTAATCATGCATATAAAAAAGAGCAGGTTGAAATAACATGTAAAGAATTTGATCCGCTTGATTTGTATCTTTGTGTGGTACATGCATGGGCAGAGGTTCTTACTGCTGAAAAATACTTGCTTCGTCCTTGTATTATTGATGCAGCAACACTTGATGCTACAACAAAAACAGCATATATATCTTTTGAGCTTGCTCCGATTACTGCATCAGCATCAATTTATCAAAAGTTGTCTGAAGTTGAGGCCTTTTTGCAAACTATACGGATAAACTGTCCATTTGTTCAGCAGGTGTGTTTTTTGCAAAATGGTTTGCCATTAAAAGATGATCACTTGGATTTTTCAGATTTTTGGCCCGTAACAGGCTTTATCTTAAATAAGTAATAATAAAGAGGGTGACATTTGCCACCCTCTTTATTATTACTTATGCTTTTTTGCATTCAAGAGCATGAATAAGACCATCTAACTGATGAATTTTTTCAATTTTCAAGCCTGCTTGTGAGCATAAAATTTCCCATTCAGATAATGTTCGTTCTTTGCCTCCAAAAATGGTCATAAGCAATAAATCTATGCTTGCGATCATTTGTTTGTCTGTGCATTGATCAACAATTGAGTCGATAATATACAAAGAAGTAGATTGATTCATTGCTGCTGCAATATTGCGTAAAATTTCAGCTGCCTGAATATCATTCCAATCATGTAATATTCTTTTAAGCACAAAAGTATCAACTGTTATGGTAATAGGCTCAAAAAATGATCCTGGAATATAGGTGATATTCGCTTCTGTGTGATAGGTTGATTGACATATATCAAATACAAAACCATGCGATACAAGTGGGTGTTGGGCAAGAATCTTTTTTATAAGATTTCCCGTTCCTCCTCCTATATCAGCAACAGTCCCTTGAAAATGCAGTTGTTGAGCGATAATAGTTTCTTCTTCTTGTGAAACAATTTCCATGGCCTGATTAAATCGTTCCTGAAGAAGAGGATGATTTTTTATAAAGTCAAAATAAGGTTCCCCATATAAAGATTCGTATACAGAAGTTCCTTCTTTTAGCGCTAAAGAAAGGTTCCCGATTGCATTCCAACGAGTTGCATCATCATGAAGAACAAATGCGCGCATACTTTGCGGATGATCTGTGCATAAAAAAAGTGAGTTTTTGGTATGGATATACTCATTGTTTTCATTTTGTGCAAAAAAGTCATACGCCATTAAAAGTCGCATCATGCGTTCTAGGTATTCTTGATCTACCTGAATTTTTGCCGCAAGTTGATGGGAGGCTAAAGGTTTTTCTAAAATAGTTTCTGCAATAGACAGATCTGCGGCACAAAAAAGTGCACGTGATAAAAGAGCTATTTTTATAAGAGATAAAAAATCAAACATAGAAGTCTCGTTATTAAAAAATAAAAATGTATTTATGCTTCTACTCTTGCAGGAATGCATGTTTTAAATATAACAATCATTGTTATTGCAATAATGCAAAAATAGACAGGCATGGGAATAAGTGTTCCATTGTGAATAAGCCCCATCCCAAGTGTTAATGCAGAGATGAGACAGTAATACACAAAGCCAAAGAGTGCTGAAGCTGTTCCTATTGAACTTCGATAATCTTCCAAAGAAAGAGAGAGCGCATTTGGAATCATAATGCCAATGCCAAGAAAAATGCCGATCATGCTTGTAATGGTTAAAATAATAAATGCTGCTTTTTGAGCGTGATATCCAAGTAATACAAAAGTGCTTATCATAAAAAGAGAACTTGCTATACCTACGATCCAGATTCCCCAACCAAGAATAGTATGAGAATCATTTGTATCATGAAGCTTTCTTGATAAATATCCACCAGTCATTCCTGCTGCAGCAATACCCAAAAAGGTAAGTCCATAAACAGCGGGCGATAGTCCAAGTAAGTCTATAAGATAAAAAGAACCTTCTGCATAGTAGCTAAATCCGATTCCATTGCACCCTGCAACGAGTAATGCAAACCCGATTAAACGAGTATCAGTTGCCATGCGATGTATGAGTGAGCATGCAGATTCTTGTGTACTGTTTTGAACAACGAGTGTTTCTGGAAGTCTAAAAAGAGTTGCGCCAAAAACAACAAAGCCAAATGCGATTAAAAAAATAAAAATGGCAGGCCATCCAAATGTTTGGTCAATAAGACCACCAATAACTGGTCCAATTGCAGGGGAAAATGCAAGAGCGCTTCCAATTGTGGAAAATACTTTCCCACGAGATGATCCATGGAATGCATCGCGACATATTGCTTGTCCAAGAACGCTTCCTGTGCTTCCTCCAAATGCTTGTATAAATCTGCTTATCATTAAACTATTAATAGAGCCAGATAAAAAGCATCCAATGCAACCAAGTACGTAAGTAGCGAGTCCCATAAGCATGCATGGTTTGCGCCCCCATTTGTCAGAGAGCTTCCCCCATAAAAGTGTTCCAACAGCAAAGCCAAATAAATAGATAGTGAGTGTATATTCAACCCATGCGTCAGAAACGCCAAGTGAGTGAGCTATATCAGGAAGAGCGGGAGTATAAACGGTTTCAGATAATTGTGGCAATCCCACAATTAATACAAGGAGCCAGAGCTCCGGCAGAACAATATTAATCATAATATTCTTTCAAAGAGTTGAATTAACAAAATACAAAATATAAGCATAAAAATATTATGCTTTAAAAGGCATCATAGATGCTACTTTTTGCACAAAGATAAAGAACCGACACTTATTGATGCCAGAAGTTATCATTTTATGGTATTTGAGTATGTATTTTGTTTTATACGACAACTATTTTTTTGAATATCATGGGAAACTTTCTTAATTACAAGTATGTTAATTACAATAATAATACTTGTTTTTTAAGAAATAGCAAAAAGATGGCTCTTTTTGTTTAAAGAGCCATCTTTGGTATAGTTAGTTATTTTGCAAAGAAGCAACAAGTTCGATTTCAGTTTCTGAATCAATACTTGATTTAATAGTCATTGTTTCATTCCATGCACCTTCTACCTTAGTAGAAGCAATCAAGTTTTCTTCTTCTTCTTGAGATAGATACATGTTTACCGTAAAAGAAGCAGATTCGTCATTAAATGACGCTTCTGTTAACTCAATGCGCAATGCTTTTTCGTAAGAAAGAGAAAGAGCCAATGAAGTTGGGTATTCATCTGTATTTAATGGAGTTTTCCATTCTGCAAGAGTTTCAGCATTAACATTTAATGCAAAATTAAGCTCTGATTGTGCAAAAAATGGAAGAAAAATAAGAGTTAAAAAAACGCTTTTTTTAAACATATGTATATCCTTTGATGTAATTGTTAAAAATGTATGTACTCACTGTAAAATATTACCATTGTTGTGCAAAAAAGGTATAGACCCAATTATTGCCATTTTTATCCGTAATGGCAAAGCTGTATTCTTCTCCCCACTGGCCTTCAATAGTTGAAGAACCAATAAGTTTTCTTGTGCCGTATTCAAGTGAAAAAACTTTCCATTGAAAAACTATCTGATCCGTGTCATCCCTGTACATAGGTTGTATAAGGACGCGGTATTCAGTGCCGTCTAAAATAAAAGAATCAAAAAATACTGATTCTACATCCAATGCATAATTCCATTCTTTGATTATTTCTTCATTTTTAAAAAGTTCTTTAACTTTTATCGCATGTTGTATCAAGTCTGCATAAAAAAGATAGGTCCATTCAAAGCCGTAGCCATCAGTGACTCGAAGCTCTGCCTCTTCTCCCCATGCAAGAACTATTACGGGAGCAGAATCAAAAATAAGAATACCATCTTCATTTTTAAAGAGTTCAAGTTGTACAAAAATTTGGTCATCTTTTTCTTGTGCAGATACAACAAAAAGTTCAAAGCAAAGATCATTGTAATTATCAAGCAAAAAGAATGAAGCAAGATAGCTTTGCTTTTCTATAGGCAAGTTAACTTCAGATATGCTTTGTTTTGTTTCTTTTGTTTGTATAACATTAAAGGATGAGAACACAAAAGAATTAAAAAACGCTGCAAGTAAAAATATTTTTTTTATATTCATACGTACTCCTTATCTTATTAAAAACGATTCATTGCTGCTTTTTTGTTACCCAATTTATTAATCGATTTTTAATAAAAATGATAGTAACAGTTTCTTCATTGGCAATCCATTTGTCAATTGTTGCTTTAGCATGCTCTTGTACAAATTCTTGTGTGCTATCACGAGGGACAGTGATAGTTGCTCGCAGTTTTCCATTTACTTGAACAGGAATAGCTACTGAGTCTTCAACAATCAAGCTAGGATTGTATGTTGGCCATAAGCAATCAGAAAGGTCTTTGCTGCAGATTTTTTCAAGTATTTCACAAGCCATGTGTGGAGCAAATACAGAAAGAAGAGTTGCTACTTTTTCTAATAAATCACGAGAAAGAATAAGTTTTTTTGCAAGAGCAGCATTAAGCCATTCCATAAATGCAGAAATAGCAGTATTTGGTTTTTGTTTTTCAAGTCTGTCTTGGATTTCATAGATAAGTTTATGTACAGATTTTTCGCTTTCTTTGCTAGGTTCATTTTTTGTATGATCTGCATGTGTACAAAAATCCCACAATCGGAATAAGAATCTTTTTATTCCTTCGATGCCATTTTCTTGCCATACAGAATCAAGCTCTGGAGGGCCCATAAAAAGAATATACATACGCAATGCATCTGCGCCATATTGTGTAATAATCTCTTCTTGTCCAACAACATTCCCTTTTGATTTGGACATTTTTTCAACGTTCCCTGATTTTTCTGAATATTTAAGAACCATACCTTGGTTAAACAGTTTTTTAAAAGGTTCATTAAATGGGAGATGTCCAAGGTCATGCAGTACTTTTACATAAAATCGAGCATATAAAAGGTGTAAAATTGCATGCTCTATACCACCAACATATAGATCTACCGGAAGCCAGTGCTTCATGTCTTCTTTTGTAAAGGGCTTATCGGTAAGATGTGGATTTGGGTATCTCAAAAAATACCAACAAGATCCAGCCCATTGAGGCATGGTGTTTGTTTCTCGTTTTGCAGGAGATTGGCATGATGGGCAAGAAGTATTAACCCATGCATCGATTCCAGCAAGAGGGGATTCTCCTGTTCCGGTTGGTTCATATTTTTTTACATCAGGAAGAGTTACTGGGAGTTGGTCTTCTGGAACAGGGACTATGCCACATGTTGCGCAATGTATCAATGGAATTGGTTCGCCCCAATATCTTTGGCGAGAAAAAACCCAATCGCGCAATTTATAACTTGTTCCTTTTTTGGCATACCCTTTTTGAATACAGTATTCTTTAATCTGTTCCCTGACTTCTCCTGCTTTTTTCCCTGCAAATGGGGTGGGTTCTGCAAGAATTCCTTCTTGCATGTCTGTGTAGCAGTGATCAAGCCTTTTTACAGCAGCGGCAAGTTCGGGATCATGAGGGTATAACACTGTTTTTAAAGGAATCTGATATTTTTTGGCAAATGCAAAGTCTCGTTCGTCATGAGCCGAACATTTTACAATGCCTGTTCCATATTCTTTGAGTGCAAAACTTGCAACCCAGATAGGTAATTCTTGTCCGCTTACCGGATCAATTATGTATCTTTCGGTAAAAATGCCTTCTGGTTCATGCTGCAGGGATGCAGTTAATTGTTCTTTTTTTCGTTGTTGCAATATTGTTTGACAAAATGCTAAGACTTCAAGTTCGCAATTAGTTCCCTTGATAAGCGTTGTTAAAAGTTCATGGTCTGGTGCAATGACGACAAACGTATCTGCGCAAAAGGCTTCAAAGTGTGCAGAAAAAGTTTGAATGGTTAAGTTCATTCCTTTAACCGGTGCGCTAAAAATAAGCCCGTCGCTTTTGCCGATCCAATTCTTTTGCATTAACTTAACTTTTTCTGGCCAATCAAGAGTTTCTAGATCGTCATTTAATTGTTCTGCGTATTGTGTAATACGCAACATCCATTGACGTACTTGTTTTTGAATGACTGATGATCCACATCTTTCGCACGCCCCTTCAACCACTTCTTCATTTGCAAGTCCTGTTAAGCATGAACTACACCAGTTAATAGGTGCAAGAGCTTCATACGCAAGACCAGCTTTGTACATTTGCAAAAAAATCCATTGCGTCCATTTATAGTATTCAGGGTCAGTTGTGTTTACCTCTTTATCCCAATCATATACTGCGGCAATTTGCATAAGTTGTTCACGAAATCGTGAGATATTTTGATGCGTGCTGATAGAAGGATGAATGCCTTTTTTTATAGCATCATTTTCTGCAGGAAGACCAAATGCATCCCATCCCATTGGATGAAGAACATTAAATCCTTCAAGGAGTTTTGTTCGTGCATATACATCAGAAAGAACATATCCGCGCCAATGGCCTACATGCAGACCAGATCCTGATGGATAAGGGAACATATCGAGGCAATAATATTTTGGCTTTGAACTCTGGGATAGAGTTTTTCCATAGGGGTTTTTTTGCCAACGTTTTTGCCATTTTTGTTCAATCTCTGCAATATGGTAAACCATGAGGGATCCTTGTATACTGTAAAAAGCTTTTATATACAATATAGAATACCCCTATTTTTGGTTGTTCGCAAAAAGGATTTTTATGGCACGCACTGAGCAAATTTTGGTAGTAAAAAGAGATGTTTTGTTTGCAAAAACATCAGCCTGGCTTGGCGTAAAAAAAGGGCTCATGTCTGATTTTCAAGAATTAATTACTCAACATCAAGAGTTTCATCCAAGAGATCAGATGGAAACGGATTTTACATACAAGCAAATCATTCCGTATCTTATTTTTTGCCATGATGATCGATATTTTGTTATGCAACGATCTGATAATGCCTCAGAGCAGCGCTTAAAAGGAAAATATTCGCTTGGAATTGGCGGGCATATTCGCAAAGAAGATTTGCAAGGTGTTACTATTGCAGATTGGGCGCGTCGTGAATTTTGTGAAGAAATAGAATACAACGGAAATTTTTCAGTAGAGCCAATTGGTGTGCTTAATGATGATACTGATGATGTTGGCAAAGTTCATATTGGGCTTGTTTTATTGCTCAACGGTGATTCTGATGACATTAAGATACGATCAGAACTTAAAAGCGGTACATTGATGACCAAAAAAGAGTGTCAAGATCTACTGTTGTCTATGGAATCTTGGAGTGCGCATATTGTGCATGATCTATTGTCAAAAGAGTAGTGATAATAAAAGACAATTTATTTTTTACTAAAAACTTTTATGCCATTTACTCTGGGTTAACTTTTTTAACCTAGAGTAAATAGTTTTTCTTGCATTTGTATCAGTAGCATGATTAAGTAGTCTGCAGCAAAAAAAGGATAGCGCAGTACATCGTAATCATGAAGCACTTTAGACACCTAGGACTTTTTCTTTATACTTTTTTGTGCGCACTCATTAGTAACGCATCTGCATATAATGGCGATGTATTTGTGCGTGGATATGATACATCAAAGGTGACATCGCCATCTTTTTTTGTTGGGATTGGCTGCAAGCAAAGTTTTCATCAAATGGTAAAGCGAGTGGCTTTCATGTACTTGGGATCCCTGGCAGCAAAGGAAAAATTGTAGCAGGGTCAGAACGATTGCTTGATGCTACTCATGCAATTTGGGAAGCAAATGTCGTGGTAGATGGTATATTAAAAGGAGCAAAATCAACGTTTTTCCCCATCTGGATGACTCCAAAGCAGATTCTTACTGCAATTGCAGAGGCCTATGAGAATAAGATCTTTCAGTTTGATAATATATATGAGGGGGTTACGCATTTTGGCTTTAAAATACAATTATATATTGATAAAAAAGGGCAAATTGTTTCTGCTTTTCCTATTTTGTGATAATTATGTTGTATAAAATAAAATTTATTTCTGCGTCAAATAATATTGTTCCAAAAATAAATACAACATCTTTGTATGATGTGGTTTCTATTTTTTTATTTGTTGAAATACTAGGCTCTTTTGAAAGAATTAGATTTTATCTTGATGAAATTGATGCTGTCTTGGATAAAAGACAAGAAGTTGGAGAAGCAACGGGAAATGCAAACAGTATTGATGTGTATCCAGATAAAACAAAGGTTACCTTTCTTTTTCCAGATCCAGAAGACGGCGATGTTTTT
>CAYTRW010000009.1:0-49979 GCA_964440325.1 uncultured Pseudomonadota bacterium | reverse complement strand
ATTGATGCAATTACCACTGAGTTGGTACAGTTTAAAAAATGGATTTTTAATGAGCAGTAGAATGTGCTTTTAAAACAAATTTTTACTTTTAAATACGCTATTTATTTATATTTGCTTTTGGTTTTACTATGTATTCCAAGAACCAATCAACATAACGTTTTCTTTTTGCCGAGTCTTTAAACCACCAATCTGCAGGGCCAGGTATGATTGCAAAGGTACGATCAAAAACTCCTGGGCTTGTTTCATTGACTAGCATGTGATAATTTACAAATTTCTTTTTTGTTTTTTGCTCAAGTTTAGAAACATCAGCGCTATGGCTTGCGCATACAAAAATAATGTTTTTTGCTTCAGTTAGCGATTGTGCAAATGCGCAAAAGCGGAGAGCAGTTTCTTCTGGGTGTGTTCCTCGACATGGTTCATCAATAAGAAGAAGAGTGTTGAAATTTTGTGCGTTATTTTTTTCTACATGCTGTTTTATTTCTTCTAGAACAAGTAGCTCTGAACCAAATCGTGACATCCCAATACGAGAATCTTCATCAGGAGAAATGCTTGTTTGGATAGAGTGAACAATAGATGCGGTATATGCAGTTGCAGGAACTATCCCAATAGTTTGAGCTAATATTGTTGCGATTCCAATTCCCTTAAGAACGATTGATTTTCCAGTTCCATTAGGCCCTGTAATAATTATTTTTTGAGTTGTATGCAAACCAAGTTTAACGGTATTTGTAACGATATCATGCAAAGAAAGATTTTTGTTTTCTAGTATTGGTGGAAGCCAAAAATCTTCAATATTAAGATACGTATTTTGGGAATTAATAAACTCAGCAAAGCAGAATGAAAGTCTTGATTTTTCAGCGTTTTTATACATTTTTGCTAATGATGCATACATATCTATTGATCCAAAAACATCATAGATTGATGTTATTTCACTGCGAGATTCTTCAAAAAGATGAGCGGCCTTGATAATGTTTCCAGGTCTAATAAGCCATTTTGATTGTTCGAATGTTCTGGAAGAAAGGATTGAGAGAAGTTCTTTGCATTCAGGGGAAGCGCTTTTATGCCAATCTAAAAGTTCTTTGCACGTGGAGTGAAGTTCAGGAATTTCATTATAAATTAATGATGCAAGATTTTTAAATTCGATAAGGATCTCTTTGAGTGTGGATAACTGTTTTTGAGCAACAAAAAGAATCTTAATGCGTTTTGCAATGGCAGCAATCCCGGTATTTTTTAAAAGAGCCCAAAAGGGAAGTGCGTATCCGTGAAACATATGAATGCCAGAAATTGGAAGCGCAAATGCTTGAAGCGATCGCTTTGCAAGGGTTGCAATAATGGAAGGGCAATTGTTTGAAATAGCTTCAGGAATGTGATTAGTCGCTTGCTGTTCCAGATTGCTTGCGTAAAAAGAAAAAATATCTTTTCCTGTTGGGTTTAAATAACAAATTTTAAAGAAATCTGTAGGAGAAACATTTTCCGCATTTATAATGTTGTTTTTTGTAAGATTGAGCCAGTTGAATGATTCCTTTATAGAAGATAGATACGTATTCTTTGTCCACGAAAATGTTTCAGATGATGATTTGGCATCAAAATAGGGAGAATAATATGAAGGGATATCCGCTTTTCGTTTGCCTTCTTCAAAAACTCTCATTGCTAATCCCTTTAATCCTAGAAGCGCTAAGAATTCAGCAAAAGAGATGCCCTGCTTTAAAAGAAATAGTGCGTCAAAGTAGCCGGAGGTTTGTATATTTGGTTTCCACCATTGTATATCAATAGATTGTGGAACAAGGTCATCGTCTTGCTTGTAGTTAAGGGATACATTGTAAGGAATTTTTATTTCTCCAAGCCCATGTTGATTAAGTTGTTCAAAAATATTAGAAGACACTAAAAGGTCGCTTTTTAAAGTGGCAATTTTTGAAATGCTGTCTTGTATTTTTTTAAGTAATAAAGGATTGTTTAAAAGCTTTTTTATGATAGCTTGGCGGTTTTGAATCGTTGATATATCTGTAGTAGGATTGCTGATAAGAGAAGAAAGTTTTTCAAGCCCTTTTTGGGTAGTTGTTTGATTTAAAGCTTTTACAACTCTTTCTATTTCAAGCTCTTTTTTGCCTGTTTCTGTAATGCAATAATAAGAAGCAGGCTGTATACCTTTAGCAAGGCAAAAAAAGAACAGGCAAACAAATAAAAAATTTTTATTCTTTTTCATATACAGATCCTTATTAAATCTTTTTTAGTATAATGAAAATATTCTCTTTGTCAAGTGAGGCTTGAGAAATGCAAAAGGGGAGCATATACGGATATGATAAATCCTGCGATCAATGCCCCTAAAAAAAGCATGAGGGTTGGTTGTAAAAAAGAAATAAATCGATTAAGAATATGTTCAAAATGGCTAAAATATTCATTTGATAGGCAAAAGAGAGCATGAGGGAGATTTTCTGATTCTTGGCCTACCAAAATAGTTGCGATGTTTGATGCGCTAAAAAAACCAGGTTGTTTTTCAAGTGCTTGATACAGTGCTTTGCCTTCCAGTACATCATTTTTTATCATTTGGAGTGCAGTTAAAAAACAGATATTCTTCACGCCTTTTTGCGCTATTTCTAGCGCTTGAGAGAGAGGTGTGCCGCTTTCAAGTAGTAGTGCAATTGATTGCGACCATGTTGCAATAAGAGAGCTTTTGGCTATATCTCCATAAAATGGAATGCTAAATATCATCCGATCTACTTGTTGCTTTATGCGAGGAATGGTCAGGGTTTTTTTTATCCCTATTGCAAGCAAAAAAGTAAATAGTGTCAAAAGGAGTATATTCTTGGAAGAAAAAAGATCCGCAATATTTTTTATAAAAAAGGCTGAAGATGGAATTTCTTTGCCAATTGATTTGTAGAGGGTTTCTAGTTGAGGTGTTATGTATAATGAAACAAAAATGATGCAAGCTATTAAAAAAAACATTGTTATAACAGGAAGCAGAAGCGCATTCCGTATTTTTTGATTAAACAGTGCTTTCTTTTCTAAATATTGCGCTACTATTTCTAGTGCCTGTGTAATATTTCCGGACTCATCGCCTGCAGCTAAAAGAGGGGCGATAAAATAATCCAATTGCGTTAAATGGTTAAAAAATGCTTTTTGTACAGAAGAGCCGCTGCTCAATGCGTGTTCAAGATCAAATGCTATTTTTTGAGTGAGACGACTTTGTGTTTTGTATCCAATTAAATAGCATGCATCAGATAAAAGAATATGAGCTTTTAAAAGCGTAGCCAGTTGTCCAAAAAAGGCTGCAGCTTCAGAATTTTTAAGGTGTGTTTGTATTTCAAAAATGAATCGTTTTCGCATTTTCAAAAGCGCGATTCCTTTTTGAAACAAGATAGTTTCAAGTTGTTTTTGCGTTACGGCGTAACTAGTCCCTTTATGTGTTTTGCCTTCTATGTCAATACCAGTCCAATAAAAATAGGGCATAGCTAATCTCCAGCATACATTGTTTTTTGCAAAGCAATTCCACATCGATTGCAAAATTCATCTAGCGTTATTGCTGTATCAATGCAAATACGTTTTTTTTTGTCGGTTTGGCCTGCAACAATAGTTATGGCTCGTTGGGGAATTTTTAAAAGGTCTGAAATAAGTGTAATAATTTCTTTATTTGCTTTCCCTTTTTCGGGTGCGCTTTTTAAAAAGCATTTTATGCGGCCATTTTTATCGCGTACGAGGGAACTTTTACCAGAAAGGGGGGCAGCAATAATATCTATATAGAGGGCCAAATATATTCCTTTATAAAAAAAACATGTTTAGTGTATACAAAGGACTTCTTTTACACTATACTAAGTTCACTTTTTATGAAAAGATTTAGTTGCAAAAAGGTAGAATATCGTTACCTTAATGGCGTGAAGTTTTTTTAAAAAGTATGGAGAGATGGCTGAGTGGTCTATAGCGCTTGCCTGCTAAGCAAGTGTCTGGGAAACTGGACGCGAGGGTTCGAATCCCTCTCTCTCCACCAGAAAATTGCAAAAGTCTTTGAAGTATTATATGCGCCCGTAGCTCAATTGGACAGAGCGTTAGACTACGGATCTGAAGGTTAGAGGTTCGACTCCTCTCGGGCGCACCATTTTTTTTTATACTTATTTTTTTTTATACGTTCTATATTCTTTTTTTGTAAAACTGTTTTAAGGTTCAAAAAAATGTTTTGGAGAAAAAGGATGAAAATAAAGGATTTGTTTAAAGATGGCATCGTTGTAATTGGCCTTGTTGTATTGCCTGGATGTTTAGAGAAAAAAGAACAAGATTATAAAGAGGTTGTTGTTTCTACCAACCCTGCTCTTCAAGACGCAGATCTGGCATATTCTTTTTTTGATACGTATTTATCTTGTAATACAAATGTTTTGGGGATACGGAGTTATTTAGATTCAAAACAGGTGATGACTATTGTTGATGTGCGTGATGCAGATTCATATAAAGAAGGGCATATTCCAACGGCTATAAACATGCCTTTTAGTACATACCAATCATTTGAAGGAGATGAGACTGAATTCTCACAATTAAAAAAAGATCGTTTTACGTATGTCTATTGTTATGAAGAGTTTTGTAACCTTGCGCATCGAGCAGCGCGCAAATTTTCTTTTTTGGGATATCCAACAAAAGTAATTCGCGGAGGGTTTGAATCTTGGCAAAAGCGTGGATACAAAGTTGAACGATAAATAAAGATAGGTTTGATCTGAGCCATATTGTTTATTAGTTCTAAATAAAGTAAGCCGTTCGCCCTGAGATGTTTTTTATGTAAATAAAAAATCGTCGAATGGGTTTGAGCGGGTATTCCCATATGATTATATAGTTGTCTGCGTTTGATTTATTCGTGGACCCATTCGACGATTTCTCTTCGAGAAACATCTTAGGGCGAACGGATTATAAAACTCCTTTAGGTCTATGATGGGTTGGCGTTTCTTGGTCGATATTGTGGTAAATAAAGATTGAAAAGAGTCGGCTTTTCTGGCACAATAAGCTCAACCCTTTCTGGAGAGATGGCAGAGTGGACGATTGCGACGGTCTTGAAAACCGTTGTTCCGGGTGACCGGGACCGAGGGTTCGAATCCCTCTCTCTCCTCCAGATTTATCTTAATAATTAATTATTTTAATAAGCGGATGGCTCAAAAACGCAGTGAATTATTATCCTTAATGAATGTAGGGAAAGCTGTGTTGACCGATTTGCATCTTCTTGGAATAACATCGATCGCGCAATTAAAAGAGCAAAATCCTGATGATCTGCATAAAAGGCTTGAAAAAATAACCAAAATAAAACAAAATCCATGCGTTTGGGATGTTTTTGCAGCTATCATTTATCAAGCCAATACAGGAGAAAAAGTTCCCTGGTGGCATTTTACTGCTTTGCGTAAAAAAATAAAAAAATAGATATATGCGTTGCAAGCAATATAGCTTTTAAAGCGTAAAGTTGGCTCTTTTTTTATAAAATACATTACTTTGATTAGAAATGTATAAAGTATGGCGCATCACAATGGTTGACAAATTGAATTTTTGTGATAAAATCATTTTTATAGTCCATCATTAGCTGCAGCCTTTTATAAGGCAAAAATGAGGGCTAATTATAGATGCAATGAGGGGTTATGCATGTTAAAAATATTTGGATTGTTATTTATAGCGTATAATTTGTGTGCGCTTGAGCCTGGCAATACTCAAATCCATCGCAGTGTTTTTAAAAGTGGAAATGTAAAAAATATATTTTCAAAGTTGGTCTATTTTTTGACTCGTCCTGATCCGAAAGAATATCTTTTATATTTAGATGAGTTGTATAAAAAAGAACGATCTCTGCCAGATTTAGGTGTTCGATCAGGGCGTTTATTGAATTTAGAAGAACTATATAAATATGCTTTTGTGGATAGTGCCATAGACGCTAGTATGCAATTAGGTTTTTTTGCAGCATGGAGTTGTCTGGTTTATTATGAGAACAAAAGGATTTATTCAAATAAGGAAGATTTTGCAACTAATAAGCGGATTCTTAAAGAGAATTTTATCTCTGCTGCGACCCCGAGCATTTTTTATGGAGTACTAAGTTTTATCGATTGGCCTCTTTTCCAATATCCGCGGACAATTCTAGCGATGCAAGCGCTTAATTTTTTATGGGCATCGAGAAGCCAATTTGTAGGGATAGCAAGAGACTTTGTAACCAGCTATTACATTAATAAAAATAATCAGTTAAAAAATAATGTGAAATTTATTCAAGAGAATCAGGTTACAGAAGAGAATCAGGTTACAGAAGAGAATCAGGTTACAGCGCTGAAATATATTAAGGGGCTCATGTCTGCAGTGGCAAATCCTATGGTAGATGAATGGGGTAAGATTTTAGCTCAAGATAAAATTAAGTCCATGATAGAAAATTGGTCTCATCTTATGCTTAAAAATCGAGATCTTTTTTATGAATGGTCCAAAACATTGCCTGATAGGTATATCAAAGCAGTCAGGCCAGAAGGTAGGAAACTATTAAAACAAAAATTAAGGCCTATAGTGATTCTTCGTCATGCTGAAAAGATTGAGTATAGCAATAAAGAGAGGAAGCTTCCTATTCCTATTGACGTTGCAAAAATAATAGCTTCTTTTTTTTAGAAAAAACTTAATCTGAGCATATCTTATGGTTGATAGATTTTTATATAGATCAGAGTCAGTTTGTTATGCCAATAAAGATGTCTACGATGCTATTTTCTGGGTTAGAGCTTTTTTGGTCATATCGTTCAAAATCAGCAATATAAGCACGTTGTCCTCCGAGTTGAGCGGGGGTTGTGGTCCAGATGTTAATCCATGCATCAATCACAACATGCGGCATTTTGCCAGGATTGGTTGTAATTTGAATATAGTTTTGTGCGGGAATAATAAGAGTTTCTAGTCCATTTTCTACGTTGTTAAAACAAGAAACTTCTTGGCCAAAAAAATACGTATAATCTTCGGTGTGATCGGATTCATACTGTGTGTAAACAGCAAAAAACTCCACAGGATTTGCGGCATACTGTATTTTTTGAGAAATAGCGTCATTAAAAAATCTCTGCATAGTTTTGCCAATTATTGCGGTTTGGGGGTCCATTTCCGCTTTATTGTTGGTGCGGCCTGTTATGCCAACAAGTTTAATTAAAGGAAGAGTTGTTTTTTGCGTTTGCATATTTTTGCACCAGGAGGCAGGACTATTAAGGGTAGATATAATAAAAAAGAGGCAGTCTATAAAAGTCTGCCTCTTTTTTTAGCGTGCATAGCTTTTTAAGCAGCAAGCTTTAGATTTGTAGCAGAAGTTTTTCCGCGTTCAGTTGAAAGATCATACTGAACCTTTTGGCCTTCAGCCAAGGTGCGTAGACCAGCACGTTCAACTGCAGAGATGTGTACAAACACATCAGCGCCGCCTTGTTCAGGCTTGATAAAACCAAATCCTTTAGTGGTATTAAACCATTTTACGGTACCAATAGCCATAAAAAGTCCTTTGTAACTTTTATGTAATTTAAGAAAGATAACACATACCTTTTATACAAGGCAGACTATTACTTTTTTACCCGTATGCTACAGAGAACTTTAGCAAACACAGCAAAAAAGGCTAAAAAAGCGTCTTTTTACAGAGAAAGTTATAAAGTCTTTGCCATAAAGCAATGCTGGCAATAAAGCATATATCATTGTAAATGATACAACAATATTTAACTTTTTGTCAATCTTGTATTCTAAGCCTTTTTTTGGGGGGGGGAGCTTGCCGTCAGTCCCAAGATGTTTTATTGTGATTTTTTAAAATGAAAGTTGTTTTTCTTTTGTGATCGTCTCTTTTTCAAGAAAAAATCGTCAAATGAGCTATCTGGATAAAGATAAGGAGAGATTTTATAAAAATCTACCTACAAAGAAAATTAGTGCAGCATTTTATAAAATCTAAATAGACAAAGTTTATAATAGAAAGAGGTTAGGATAATAAAGGATTTTTGAGAGAAGAATTCCTGTTTTCTTTTTGTTGCTCTAAATAAAGCATTCGTTTTTTGTTTTTTCTTAAAATAACTCAAAATCTCATTTTTTTTGTGTTACATTTGTGAGTGAGAATAGAAACATACAAATGGACAAAAGGCGCTGACTTTATGAATACTGATCTGGTTTTAAGAAAATATATAGAAGATACTCTTTCAGGGCGAATCTCTGGTGAACAATTTGTACATTGGTTTGAAGAATATTTTTATAATATGGATGAATCAGAAGTCAAAGAATCTTTATATCAAGCTCTTGAAGCACTTTATGAAGAAACAGGTTACTATGAATCTACGGTTGATCTTGATGCAGAAGATATTTATTTTGGAGATGATCAACTAAAAGAAAAACTCCGTGCTATTGCAGCATTGTTTTGATGAGTTGCTATAAAAAGGGATAAAAATTGCGTGAATAATGAAGCTCTTTTTAAAATAGCACTTCTTTTTTGTTTTATACAAAAAGTCTTTTGTGTAGATATTGATTTTGCGCAGCGATCTTTTGGATCAAATATATTAGGCATATATTGGGGATTTCAGCTAGGGAAAATGGTATGCCTTTTAGCCCCTGTTCAGCTTGACTCTTTGGATCACTATCAAAGAATAGGTGTTCGTTTTGGTCATGGGCTTTTTGCATATGCACTAGCAGAAGGGTATAAAGCATTTTTGCAAAAAAAAGTTTGGAGTGATCGCGTAGATATTGATCATAATTGCATACAAAATGTTTTAGCGCTTTCAGGAATTCTTTTTTGTTCATCATATGCCGCAGCATGCTCTTGTCATGTAGGGAGGAATTTCCCCTCATTACAAAGTGATATTATTGATTGTAGTAGAGATATGGCTGTTGCATATTATGTGCATTCAGGATTTTTTGCATCCGATCCTAAGAAACGAATAGAAAAAATGTTAAATGCGAGTGCAAACTCTATTCTTTCTGATATAACAAAAGAAAAAATTTTTTGTGTAGCAAAAGAACTGTATCGTCAGGAATTTAGATTTTTTGCCCAGCAGCGTGGCATGTTTTCTTTTCCTCGGGGGGTGCGATATATGCAAGAGCAGCGTGCATGGTTGCAGAATGTACAGCGAATTTATGCTCTTTCAAATACACTTTTCCCTATTGATATAAAGCAGCAAATTGGATTATTTATAGACGTTTGATAAATGGAGTTTGTTTTATGCAAAAAATAAGTATTTTTGCGTTTCTTTTTTTGGGAGTGCATTTATTATCTGCTATGGATTGTTATAACAAATTTTGTGCTCAAGAACGTGCGGAGCGATTAGCATTTTATATGCAAAGAGCACGAGATATTTTTGAAATACATAGGGCTTTTGATGAGGGTAAACGAATAATAAACGTAAAGACTTTGCATAATCAAAAACAAAATCGTACTTTTTCGCACAAAATAATGCGTTTTGCAAGTAGGCTTTTTGAGCCTACTTTGAGACCTCTTTCCAATTTGAGCCAATTCGGGTTGTTACCACAAGAGGCACGCTCCATTCAGCAACAGTTTGAAGATCTTGTATGATGAGGTTGTTTGCCTCTTGAGCCTGACTTTGTGCAACAGAGATTAGTAGCTCATCATGAATTTGCAGGAGGATGTGCCCATCAATATCTTCTTTTTTAAAGGTGTTGAAAACTTTTATCATTCCTCGTTTTGTAATATCTGCTGCTGTTCCTTGAGCTACAGTATTTATAGCAACTCGTCGAGCTTCTTCATATAAGGTTTTATTTTTTTCATAAATATTGGGAACATAGCGACGTTTTTTCCATGCGGTTTGAACATATCCATGAGTTTTTGCAAATAAAACTACTTCTTCCATCCATTCAAAGATGCGTGGATATTGTGCGTGATATTTTTCTATGTATTGTTTTGCATCAGAAAGGGGGATTGCAAGATCTCGAGATAAGCCGTAGGGTGTAAGCCCATACAATACGCTAAAATTAATGCGTTTACCCAGTTGTCGTTGTTGATGAGAGACTTGTTCTGGAGTTGTTTCAAAAAGATGCGCAGCAGTTTGTGTGTGGATATCTTTTCCTTGAATAAATGCATCAATCAAGCTTTTTTCTTGTGCAAGATGTGCAAGGACACGAAGTTCTATTTGTGAGTAATCGGCTGCAATAAAGCAGTGATCATCCTTTGGTTTAAATGCAGCACGAATTTCTATGCCAAATCCTGATGCGGGTATATTTTGCAAGTTGGGGTCAGAGCTTGAAAGCCTTCCTGTAGCAACACCCGTTTGACTGAATGATGTATGGATGCGTCCGGTATAGGGATTAACATATGTTGGGAGCGCATCAATATACGTATTTTTTAATTTTGAAAGCTCTCGATACGTAATTAATTTTTGTGCAACGGGATGAAGAGATGCAAGTTTTGTGAGCACTTCTGCATCAGTTGAGTATCCTTCTCCCTTTGCCAATTTTTTTTGCGGGGGTAATCCAAGTACGCTAAAAAGAAGATGCTCAATTTGGCGTGGAGCGTTTAGATTGATGCTGCCAGGAAGGATGCCTGCAAGAGCGCAGATGGCATATTCTGTTTTTTCTATTTCTTCAGCAACGGTTAGTCCTATGCGTGCAAGGAGTTCTTGGTCAATCCATATACCTTCTTTTTCCATTTCTGTAAGAATGTTTACCAAAGGAAGCTCTTGGTTTATATAAAGCTCTTCCAGCTCTGCATCACGTAACTGTTTTTTAAAAAGGTGATAAAGCTTTATTGTTTGTCTTGCATCTGCTCCTGAGTACCACGTTGCAGGTTGCAGGGGGACAGCGCTAAAGTTGTTTGCATGTTCTTTGGTTACTATGTCATCAAATCCAAGCATTTCTTCACCAAGAAAGTCCGAAGAAAGTTGTTTTAAACCAATTTTTTGCCAGTCAGGGGTTAATAGGCGGGCTGCTATTAAGGTATCAAACCCCAATGGTATATTCCAATTTTGCAAGCGTGAAAGAATAAGCAGATCAAACTTTGCATGATGCATTATAACGCTGCAAGAAGGGTCTGCAAAAACAGAAAAAAGATGATCAATAACCTGTTTTTGAGAAAGTTGGGCTTCTCCAGTTGTATGTCCAAAAGGAATATACCAGACAGACTGCTCATCTGTTGCAAATGATATGCCAACGCATGTGCTTTCAAGGGGTTTCCCTGATGTTGTTTCTGTATCACAAGCAAATACTTTTGCTTTTTTTAAGGCAGCGCAAAGATCTTGGAGATCTGAGAGAGTTGTTACCGTTTTAAATTTTTTTTGCTTCCAATAATCAAATAAAGAATCTTTTGAGAGTAAAAGACTCTCTTTTTTGGAGCCCAATTCTTTTAAAAATGTTTTAAATTCTAATTCTTCAAATAATGGCTTTGCGTTGCTCCATGTATTGAGCGAAAATAAAAAATCGTTAGCGTTGGTATGACAGGGATATTTTTGAAGTAAAAAAAGAGTGTAGCTTAAGTATGCATTTTCTTTTTGTTCGAGTAATAACGTTTTTATCCGTGCTTTATCAATGCGATTAATGTTGGTATAAAGATCATCGAGTGAGTCAAATTGCAAAACAAGGTCAAGAGCTCCCTTTGGGCCAATGCCACGTACTCCAGGAATGTTGTCAGAAGAATCGCCGATAAGAGCAAAATAAAAAGGAAGTTTTGCAATAGGAATACCGTTTGATTTTTCTGCAGATTCAGCAGTAATAAAACTATCTTTGAGTGGATCATATATAACAATATCATCAGAAAGTATTTGACGCATATCCTTATCAAGGGTAATTATAACCACCTTCATGCCAACAGAAACTTGTTCTTGTGCAACTGAATACAGTAAATCATCTGCTTCTACGCCAGTGATTGCAATCTGTTTTATGCCAAGTAAATCAGCAAATTTAAGAATGTATTCTTTTTGAGTAAACAGGTCTGAGGGTGGAGCCTGGCGTGTTGCTTTGTATGCAGGATATATTTCATGTCGAATAGTTGCGCCTTTGCTGTCCCACATGATTCCCAGATGTTTTATATTGTATTGTTCAACCATTTTTTTTATGGTGCGGCAAAAATTATACACCGCTTGAACTTGGACTCCGGAAGAAGTAGTTAGAGGTTTGAGCCCATAATATGAGCGATACAATAAAGAAGAGCCATCCAAAAGATAAACCGTTCTTTCTGGGTTAAGCATTTTTTGATCAAATGACACGAGCTGTTCCTTGCCTGAAAAACTTTTTTTATAAAGGTATTTCATGGAGCAAATTTGTTCAATCTGTTTTATGCAAAAAAGAAGGTTTCTCTGGAAAAAATGGCCAATTTATTTAAACTAATAGTCATGATTTATGTTTTAAATGAAGAGGTTATTATGTTTAAACTTGTAAAAACATTAGCAGTATTTTCAGGAATAGTTACATCTCAGGATCCACATTTTAAAGTTCGGTTTTGCAATCCAGAGGAGGTTGCTCTCTGTATCTATAAACAGGAATATAATCCGTTCCGCCGAGATTTAAAAGGGAACACTGGTTTTCATGCTGCTGCGTTTCTTCCTGAAACAATGGAAGTTCTTTTGCAACCAAAAGATGTTAACTTTTGGGAAAAAGGATTGCAAATGAAAAATAATGAAGGGTTAACACCTATTGATCTTGCTATACAACCTGTTTTGGAAGTTGTAAATGAAAGAATTGGATTTATTGATCCAAATCTTAAAATTGTTGGTGAAGTAAAACCGGAAGAAATACATCATCGGTTGGCATTGCTTGAAAAATGTTGTCAGTTAGAACATGAAACATTTGCGGCTCAAAAGGTCGCGGCAATGAAAAGAAGAAAAGTTCGCGCTTTTGACAATCCTGATCAAGGGTAAATTGTAAATATGTATGTTCAGGTTTCTTTGTTAAATGGATTTTCTCAATCATTGTGGTATAGCGTTCCTAAAGAATATTGGGAAGATATTTTTATTGGGACGCTTGTGCAAGTTCCTTTACAAAAAAGAGTTGAACATGCTATTGTTTTACAGATTCAAAGAGAGCGTCCTTGTGGCGCTTTTTTTATTATTAAAGAAATACTTGCAGTTGATAAAATTCCTGCAGATCCAAACTATTATGCATTTATCTCTCAAATTGCCAGTAGTTATCACTATTCAGCAGCACAGCTCCTTAAGCGCGTGAGAATGTTTTTAAATCAAACGCATGAAAAGGTGCTTCAAAAAGAAGATGAAGCTCTCATTTCAAAGCAACAATCTTTTTTAACGGATGAACAACAAAAAGTTGTCGCGTTTGTAAGTCCTGCAATTAAAAAGGGTCTTTACCAGCCAATTGTACTTCATGGGATTACAGGTTCAGGTAAAACGTATGTCTATAAAGAGCTTATAATGCAAGCTCTTCAAGAGCAAAAAACTGTTTTATTGTTGTTGCCAGAAGTGCGATTGGCAATGCATTTTCAGCAACAACTTGCACATCTTTTACCTGCAGGAACTCCACTTTTTGGGTTTCATTCAGCATCTGCTGTTTCTGAAAAAAAGGAGGTATGGAATGCATTACGTGCCGCACAGGTGTGCGTAATTATTGGAGTTCATTTGCCAGTTATGCTTCCTATTAATAATTTAGGGCTTATTTTGATTGATGAAGAGCATGATCCAAGTTATCAAGAAAAGCAGTTGCCTCGTATTCATACGCGAGAAGTAGCATTAATTAGAGCGCGTTTTTATGGTATTCCAATTGTACTTGGGTCTGCAACGCCTTCTCTTTTAACTCTTTATAGGACGCGTGCACATAAGTGGCCTTTTTTTCAATTAACAAAGCGTTTTTCAGGAGCTTTGCCCGTTATTAAAACCGTTTTTTTAACAAAAAACAAAGAGCGCCCTTTTTTTTGGATAACGCATGAATTAAAAAGAGAAATTCAGGCGCGTCTTTTGCGTAAAGAGCAAACGATTATTTTTTTAAATAGAAGAGGGTACAGCTTTTTTGTGCAATGTTCTGTGTGTTCGCTTATTTTTTCATGTAAACATTGTTCTGTGAGTTTGACGTTGCATGAAAATAATAGCTTAATGTGCCACTACTGTGGATATGCTCAAAAAGTTCCTTTTGAGTGTAGCGAGTGCAAAGCAAATTCAGATCTTTTTTTAAAAAAAGGAGTTGGTACACAACAAGCGGTAAGTATGCTCAAAGAATTATTTCCTAAAGCAATAATTGCAAGAGCAGATATGGATAGTTCTGCGCGCAAAAAAGAGTGGCAAAAAACAGTTTCGGATTTTAAAAAAGGGAAAATTGATATTTTGGTCGGTACGCAAACTATTGCAAAAGGGTTTCATTTCCCTCGTGTAACATTGATTGGAATATTGTGGGCAGATGTTAATTTGCATTTTCCGGTATATCATGCTGCAGAAGTGGCATTGCAACAATTGATACAAGTTGCAGGGCGTGCAGGTCGAGAATCTATAGAGAGTACGGTAATTGTACAAACTTGTTCGGATCATCCCATTTTTTCTCATATATCAGAAATAGATTATCTTGCGTTTTATAAGACTGAAATTGCATCGCGAAAAATGCTTGGGTATCCACCGATAGGATATTTATTTGAAGTTTCTGTGTCGCATGCAAAAGAAGTTGTTGTAAAAGCAGAAGCTGAACTTTTTGCACTTCTTTTAAAAAACATAGCGTCTGCCATTGTGCATGAAAAAGTACAAATTTTGGGGCCTTCATGCCCTCCGGTGTATAAAATTAAATCGCGATACACCTGGAATATCTATGTAAAAGGAATGTCTTTTGAAGTGTTATCAATTTTGTATCAAGAGGTTCTTAAAGCGCGATCATGGAAAACCTCTATTCAAGTAACACCAAGTCATTTGGATGTTTCCTAAAAGAGGTCTTTTCAAAATTTGCTTATGTAATGCAAAGACTTTTTGTGAAGCGGTGACGAGCTCTAGGTCTAACAATCGGAACATGCTACCCGTTGCAAGGATTTGCTTTTTTGTAAAGCAATCCATTTAACAAGTGAGATGATGATCGAAGTTCTGGTTTTCTTACGACAACAAAATCAAATAATGGGTCAAGAGATGCGCTTGAAAAGTATTTTATTTTCTATCGACCTATTGGATTTTTATTTTGAGGGTGTTGTTTTTTGTATTATAGATTGTGTATCCAAATAAAAGTATTCCCATAGAAAAAATCATCAAGGAAACAATCTGATGCAAAGATAACATTTTTGTAAACATTTCTCTATCTGCACGCAAAAAATCAATAAAAAATCGCTCGCTGCTTTCAAGCATCAGATAAATAGCAAAGATTTGCCCTGGGGATTTTACTTTTTTTTGTACAAACACAACCAGAAAGATAAATATGCAAAAAAGAGCAAATGAACTGTAAAGCTGAGTCGGATGTATAATAACTCCCAGAGGAGCAAGGCTCATTGGATGAGTATAAGTTACACCAATAGATGAATCCGTTTGCAACCCGTAACAGCACCCTGCCAAAAAGCAACCAACACGAGATACAGATTGTAAAAGTGGTGTGTATAAAGTAACAAGATCAAAAAAAGAAAGGAGGGGAATTTTGTGGGAATAAAGATAGGCAGAGGTTGCAATTATAATGCCAATGATGCCACCAAGGATGGCAAATCCGCCTTCCCAGATGGTAAACCATTGAGTAATATCCCAAAAAGGTTCACCTTGGCTTATAAGGTATAATATGCGACCACCAAGAAGCCCAGAAAATACTCCCACTGAAATGATAGTGCTAAAAATAGGTTCGAGATTAAGCTTTTTGTATAAAGGATGTTGTCGTACTAAAAGTATAAAAAGCAAAATGCCGATTGCGATACATAATCCATAACTGTGAATGGCAATTGGGCCATAAATTTGCAATAGTACAGGGTTCATAGAATATCCTTATGATGTTTCAATAATCATTATAGCGAGCAGTCTATCATAAGGATGTCATTATCATAGAGCCATTTTTATGGAGTAGTAATGGGATTGTCAAAAAAAGTTGGATCAAGCTTCAAAATTTGTCCTTTGAGTGCACTAAAGTGATTGGGTAAGGGGCTGTCATTTTCAAAAAAATATCCAATTTGACTGAGGATTGGTGCTTCACTTTCTATTAAATATCTTTTTAAAGCTAAAAATTCGTCGTTTATTGGTTCCAAGGTTTTATTTTTTAGAATAAAAAGAATTTTTCTTCCTGCTTGTATTAGGCTGTTATAACTGTGCAAAGTTATTGATTTTCTGATTAAAAGATCATTTAGATAATTTAATGTGCTTTTGAGAGGAACGAGACTTTCAACCCAGTCATTCATTGAATCTTTATATTCTATAGCTTTTGTTCTTATAGTTAGCATATTTATATTTATGGGCGAATTGGTATCTACCTCTTTATTTTGAGATAGTTCTGTATAAAAATTTTGTATTTGTTCATCAGCTGAAAGAAAAAACAGTATATTTTTTTTGCAATAATCTATTTCAAAATTTAAGCTGTATTTAAATTCTTGCAAATCTTTTTCTTCTGTCGGAGACTCTGTTGGATTTATTTTTAAAAACTTTTCTATAGACGCTTGAGCACGTTTTTTATCAGAAGGGTGAGTTTGTCTTTGAAAAGGTTTTAAAGATCTGAATGTTTTGTATTGTTTAAAATATTCTTGTGTGCCTTTTTGAGCAACAGTATGTAATGTAGGGCGAAGCAATTTATATATTTCTTCTATAGCTTCTTTTTTTTCATGTTCAAGTAACAAAAAATTATACCATGCTTTTTGTAATGCTGGATCAAGAGGGATATTGGCATCAGCTGCATATTCTTCTGCTCTACTCCATTTGCTTGATTGTGATAAATATTCGCTTGTTGATGGTTTTTCTGCTTTAATAAATAATAATAATTCACTGATCGTGGGTCCAAGAGCGCGATATACTTTTATATGGCCGTACTCATGAAATAAAGTGGATTTATAAAGGCTAAAGCTTTTTTCTAGGATATTTTTTTGTTTGAGTAATTGATGTTTTGGTGAAGATTCATCAAGAAGATCTAATATTCCTATTGTATCATTAATTTTTTCAATGCGTATAGGACCACAAATGATGACATTTGCAAAGGTCATAGCAGTAGTTGGAAACATGGGTGCGTGATAAACAGTAACGCTTTGATCTTCAAGAAGTGTGCGTACAAAATCTTCTACTTTTGGATCATGAACCCCATGATGCCTTGTTTCAAGTATGGTGCCAATATCTCCAACGGGCATATGTAAAGAAGGATCTTTAAATTCTTTTTCTCTTATATTAGAGATTTTTTGTGTATATATATCTCGAATTTTCTTTTTTTCAGCCGGAGATAAAGCTTTGTGTGTTTTTGAGTCTTCTTTTATAGCTTCTAGTAAAGATCTAAAGTCTTGATTGCTTACTTCTCCTTCTGGATCAGTTACATAAATAAGGGGATTAGAGAGCTCTTTTTGACTTAAATCTGCGGTATACGCATGATGGCATTGTAAGCAGTATAGGAATAGAAGGTATTTTTGAATGGATTTCATAAATTTCTCCAGAAAATAGTATTTTATTTAGTATAGCTAAAATACTATTTTGAATGAAAGAAATTATTCTGATTGAAAATAATGTCATATTTCGAAATCGCATTTTTCTTCAGAAATTGGTGTTGCATTGTCGATGATAATGCGCCAAGAATTATTCCAGGAAAAGGTAAGATCGCATTCAGATGCGTTTTTATCCATTTTAAAGAGTATTTCTACCGCTCCACGGGCTTTTTTAACGTTATAACCAAAGTCATAATCGTATCGCACGGTAAATTTGTTATTTGTTATTTCAATTTTTTTTGTTTTGCCATAACCAATTTTTTTGTCATTTACGCGAACTGTAAAGGTTTTTGGCGTATAGGTCCCAGTCCAATGAGAGTAGCCGAGCATGGTATCATCAATGCTATTTGTTATAGAAACAGTACGAGCAGCTTGTTTTTTTGAGCAGGATTCTTCTTTTTTTTGTACGGAGTCTTTGTTTGATGCAATAGGTTCAGATTCTTCTTTTGAGAAAGATTCTTCTAAAACGTCATCATTAAAAGATTGAGCAAGGTTTTGATCTTCTTCTAATCCTTCTAATAATTCTTCTTTTAAAATTTCTTGCTCATCTTCTTCTTGAGAAGAGGTTTCAAAATCAGCAACCTCTTCTTCTTTGTGTTCTTTTTCTTGTGTTGGCATTTCAACATACAGTGTTGCCTGAATATTGGTATAGTCTGAGGCTATGATTGATTGAAATGGAATTAATAAAACTGTTAATACGGTAATTTGAGCAAGCCATTTCATACATTTTTCTCTTTTTTATCGTGCAATGTTGTTAAAACCTTAAAAATATCCCGCTGATTTTATCACAGAATTTTTTACGGAGAAAGTATGAGATTATCGTGAAAGATTTCGTATCTTAAAAATAAGCAATGAAAGCGCAGCAGGAGTCATTCCTGGAATAAGAGCGGCATCAGCAATAGTTTGTGGCTTATGGCGCAAAAGTTTTTGTTGCAACTCTTTTGAAAGTCCTGGCATATCTATTACGTCAAAATCTGCAGGAATAATCATTTTTTGATGTGATTCACGCTGTTTAATTTGCTGAGTTTCGCGTTCCATATAAGGTTCATACATTAATTCTGCGCGAATAATAGTAAGTACGCGATCAGAATTAATAGGTAAAAGAAGAGCTCTTATTTCATCCATTGTTGTTTCTGGATCAGCAATTTTTGCGCGGATGGGTTTTAATGCTTTATCAGTTTTGAGGGCATTAAGCGTTGAAAAAACAAGCTCTTTTTCATCCATAAATGCATGGTAAAAGTCTTGATTAATAAGCCCTAATTGATAGGCACGGTCTGTTAGTCGTAAAAATGCATTATCTTGGCGTAAGCGTAAACGGTATTCTGCTCGAGATGTAAACATGCGATATGGTTCATCAACACTCATAGTGATCAGATCATTGATCATTACACCTAAATAGCTTTCTGTTCTATCTAAAATGAATGGTTCTTGTTGATGTGCATATGAATGTGCATTAATGCCTGCTATTATACCTTGCCCAGCAGCTTCTTCATATCCCGTTGTTCCATTAATTTGTCCTGCCAAAAAAAGACCAGGTACCGTTTTTACTTCAAGGGTGCTTTTGAGTTGATTTGGAAGCACAAAGTCATATTCAACAGCATATCCAGGTTTTGTGATTATAGCATTTTCAAATCCAACGATAGTGCGAACATATTGCTCTTGCACTTCAAGAGGTAAAGATGTTGATATGCCGTTTGGATATATTTCATCACAGGATTCACTTTCTGGCTCAACAAAAACATGATGAGAAGTTTTATCAGGAAAACGTCCAATTTTATCTTCTATAGAAGGACAATAACGCGGGCCAATACCACTGATTTTTCCATTATACATAGCAGATTTATGAATATTTTTTTGAATAATTTCGTGGGTTTCTTGGGTGGTATGTGTTATATAGCAAGCCCGTTTTTGCGCTGATTGGTGCGGTGAAAATTCAAAAAGATAGTTGAGCTGGTCAGGTTCTTGATAACTCATTTTTTCAAAATTGAGTGAAGAGCGTAGTAATCGAGGAGGGGTTCCTGTTTTAAGACGACCAAGGATAAGCCCCATTGATTTTAAAAAGGGGGAGATCCCTGTAACCGCTTTTTCATCGCGGCGACCTGCTTGGTGGCTTTTGTCTCCAATGTGAATCATCCCATTTAAAAAGGTTCCTGTTGTTAATACAACCGATCGGGCATATAGTTTTTTGCCGCATGCAAGCTGTACCCCTTCCACTGCACGAGTTTTAGGGTTTGTGAGAACTGTTTCAACCATCCCTTCAAGAATAGTGAGATTTTTTTGGGAAGAGAGCACTTGTTGGCTTAAAGCACTATATCGATACTTATCGATTTGTAAGCGCAATCCTTGCACGGCAGGACCTTTTTTGGTATTAAGCATGCGTGCTTGAAGATATGTTTGAGTGCAAAGCTGTGGCATAAGACCACCAAGAGCACTTATTTCATACACAATATGGCCTTTTCCAATCCCTCCAATGGCAGGATTGCAAGGCATGGTGCCAATTTTTGTTTTTTCTAGTGAAATAAGAGCGGTCTTTGATCCTCTTTTTGCTGAAGCATATGCGGCTTCTATGCCTGCATGTCCTCCGCCAACGATAATACAATCAAATGTAAGTTGAGTATGATCCATACTTTTTAAACCGTGTTTTTATTCCCCAAGATATCCCACTAAAAAGGCACCAATATTAATAAATTGGTGCCTTTTTAGTATAAAAAAACTTTATAAATCACGCAAGAATCGCTTATCTCTTGTGTCCGCGAGAAGGTTGCTTTGTTCCCATTGCTCGAGAGATATTGTTAATCACAAAAATAGGATTTTGTGTTTTTTTATCAAATTCTGCTTTTTTTGCGAGAATAAATGCGCAGATGGCATTAACTTCCTGTTCCAGTTCGGTATTTGATGTTGTGCGTGCGCTTTCAATTAAAATATTTCGATAGCGGTTCATGAGTGCAATAACAGTATCAATAGTAAGAACTTTCTCGCCTTTTTGTATAAAATCAACGGCATCATTTTTATTTTGATAATTCTTAAAGAAATCAATTACTTTTTTAAGGGTAGTAACTGCTGCTTTTACAAATTCATCAATTTCTTTATTGCCTGCAGATCTATATGTTTTTGTTATTGGTTCAATGCTTATCTCAGCAATGTCTTTAAATGCTTGAGAATCACCATCAAGTACGAGATTAACTTTAGTGATAACTTTTCGTGCAATGATAAGAACTTCTGAAACGGATTCTAAATTTTTCTTTAAAGCTTCATTTTTTTCGGCTGCTGCGTTTTCTTGGAAAGCTGTTATTTCATTAGGGGTTTGGATTATCGCATCTTCAGTGTTTTCTGCAAAAAGAGGTATGCTTAATAAAGATCCTACAGCTATGTACAAGTAAAATTTATTTTTTTTAAAGCTTTTTTGCGACATTGTGTTTTCCTTTAACGCTTTAATTTTTACAAATAGCAACACTTGTGCTTCGATCCTTTTTTATAGTATTAACGGTATCAGGAATGAGCTTAAAGTCAAACGCGCTATCAATATACTTATCTAGTGGCACTATTCAATTTTTAAGCAGACTTTTTTAGGTATTGTTTTTTTAAAAAAAGAATATACTTGTAAGACTTTTTATTACTGCATTACAAGAATGTACTTATGATATATACCATTTGGAACTTAGATTTTTTACCCTTCATGTATACCCAAAAACTGTGCGGGAGTTTTATAACAAGCTTTTTATTTTCATTGATGATTGGGCGTTGGTTTATTCCTTTTTCAAAAAACTACTTTGCTTCTCGTGTTCGAGAGCATACTCCTTGTGATCATAAAAAAAAAGATTTTACTCCAACGATGGGAGGAGTTTTTATATTGTTTTCAATTTTGGCAACGATTTTGTTGTGGGTTGATTGCACGCAGATATCTATGCTCAGTTTTTTGTTCGTTTTGATTGGGTATGGCATGCTTGGTGCATGGGATGATTGGTGTAAAATATCAAAAACAAAAGGAATATCTGCGCGTGCAAAAAGCGTTTTTCAGATAATTATTGCAAGCATCGCAATACTTTTTTGGATGATGCATGATTCTGGAGCAACGGTTTTGTATGTTCCCTTTTTTGGCGCGATTGATTTGGGGTATGCGTTTATTTTATGGGCACTCTTTATTGTTGTTGGTTGTAGTAACGCTGTTAATCTTACGGATGGTCTTGATGGACTTGCTGCAGGCTGTTTGAGTATAAATTATGCTACGTTTGCAATGGTAATAGGCATGATGGGGTTACAGCATCAAGCTCTTTTTGCGCTTTGCATGACCGCGCTTGCGTGTATGGGCGCAATTATGGGCTTTTTATGGTATAATCGGCATCCAGCAAAAATTTTTATGGGAGATATAGGCTCGCTTTCTTTGGGAGGAGCGTTGGCAGTGATTGCACTGTTTTCAAAACAGGAATTTTTACTTGCTATTACGGGGGTAGTTTTTGTTTTTGAAACACTATCCGTTATTATTCAAGTGTTTTCTTTTCGTGTATTTAAAAAAAGAGTCTTTAAAATGGCTCCGCTACACCACCACTTTGAGCTTTTGGGATGGCATGAAACGAGCATCGTTTATCTATTTTGCGGAATAACGTTTGTGGTAAGTATAGGAATTTTATTTACGCAGTTTCTTTGGGTAAAGCTTTAGGATTTTGGTAAAAAAATATTCCTGCAAGTATGAGTATGCAAAGTAAAATAAGGGTATCAAATCCTTGTTTGTATAAATTTAATGCGCAGACGCTTGCTAATAAAACGCATCCTCCAAGTCCTGATAATGCCAATAAAGCAATGCGATTATTTTTATTTTTATATGCATACACATATAATCCTGTAGCACTGATAGCATATGTTATGGTGCACCCCAATGCTGCCAGTTGTTGTAAGGTTGATGGATTCCCGTGTGAAATAAAAAGATATAAAAGACACATAATTCCTTGAAGATATGCGCAAGCAACGGGAATATGATACTTGTTTGTGTACGTAAATAATGATTTAACCGGAAGATGATTGTGTTCTGCAAGTGTTGGCAGATTCCATAACAAACTATACATCATTCCAAAGCCACCACTGAGCGCAGAAGTGGCAATCATTCCATGGATTAGAGAGAATCCAATTTGTTGCGCAGCTTGATTGTATGGAATGAGGTATGCAAAAAGCGCAGGAAACGCATCACGATAATCAGTAAATGATAAAAATGCGTTGCCAAGCATAGCATAAAAAAAGAGTTGATAGGCAATGTTTAAAGCAATAACTGCGCTGAATGAAATAAGAATAGCAAGAGGGCCATTTTTTGGAGCGTTTTCAATCTTTCCACTTAAAGAGCACGATGCTTCAAACCCAAGAAGGGTAAATATGATGAGTGGAATAGTTAAAGGAAGAGCCTCTATTGATGATGGCAATGTGTATATATTGGCGCTTGTTCCATGCCATATTCCTGCAAAAATAACGGTACAAAGAGGAATCATTTTTAACAAAAAAAAGTAGCGCAATATTGAGCTTCCTGTTTTTATATGGCGCGTGTTTAAAAAAACACACAGTCCAAACATGCTGATATCAAGCAAGAACAGGGGAATATGGTTTAAAAAAGGAATAAGTTGATGCATGATGCAAACAAACGTATGAATGCTTATTGTGCAGGAGCCAAGTTTTGCAAAAAAATAAATCCACGAGCTTATAAATCCTACAAATGGATGGATAGTTTCTGTTGCGTATGCATAAAATCCCCCTGATGGAAAAAGATTAACCAACCGTGAAAGTGAAAAGACGATTGGCAATAGACATAGCCCGGTAAAAATATAGTTAAGACCAACAAGGCTTCCATTTTTTTGGGCTAACGTAACGGTATTAATAAAAACACCGGTCCCAATCATAATGGTAATGTTAATAAAAATTGCTTCTAATAATGAAAGTTTTTCTGTTTGTGCCATATGGCTCCTAAAGCGAAATTTCCTATCAAAGAAGCTTTAGTATAACACAAATACTGTTGGTTTTTTTAAAAAACATTTATTAGAACATCTTTGGATTTAAAATGAAGCTTAAGATTTTATATATCATCTAATAAGATTCGCTCGCGATATTCTTTGAGTAATGTAACCATAAAATGCAGATTATGAATAGAGGCGAGAGTGTATCCGGTTAGCTCGTTTGCTTTGAATAAATGATGGATATAAGATCTTGAATAATGAGTACATACAAAGCAGGAGCAAGAAGAATCAATTGGGCCAAAGTCTTCTTTGTGTGCTGTTTGGCCAATCTTTAGATTGCCATTTTTGGTAAACAATAAAGCATGCCGTGCGCAGCGCGTTGGATAAGAGCTGTCAAACGTATCAATCCCCAGTTTGATAATCTGCTCAATAGAGCCAAGATCTGCGATGCCAAGGAGGTGATTTGGAGTATCTTCTGGAATGCGGGGCATGGTAAATGCAAGCATATCAAACATTTGTTGTTTTGTTTTACCAAAACTGCCACCAATAGCATAGCCATCAAAAGGAAGTTTATTCAAAAATTCGCAGCTTTTTGCGCGGAGGCGTTCATTAGTTCCGCCATGAACTACCGCATAAAGTGCTTGATTGTTAGGGTTTGCTTTGTGAGCAATTAATGATCGCTCTTCCCAGCGATGCGTTCTGTGGAGAGAGTGCTCCAGTTTGCGTTCATCAACGTGGTACGGCGGAAGTTCATCAAATGGGATGATAATATCTGCGCCCAAATCTTTTTGTGCGGCAATGGACGTTTCTGGGGTCAAAAGAATGCGTTCCCCATTTTTATAGGATCGGAACAAAACGCCGTCTTCGGTGATTTTTAAAACAGAGCTGTTCCCGCGCTTTTGGCCGCTGCTTTTGAGCTCTTCATGCACCGTGCCATATGCAAGGCTAAATACTTGAAAGCCGCCAGAATCGGTAATCAGAGGCATTGATCGATTCATAAATTTGTGCAATCCGCCCGCTTTTTTGATCGTGCCTGTTCCCGGTTGAATCATAAGGTGATAAGTATTGCAAAACATCAATTGAAGACCAATTTGATCAACTGTTTTGCTATCAAGCGATTTGAGCGAGGCATTGGTTCCCACGCCCACAAAATTTGGCGTATCAATTACGCCATGTGGCGTAATAATTTGACCTACGCGTGCGCGAGATTTTTTGGATTTATGAATGATTCGATATGAAAAGTATGCCATGATTCCAATGATTCAAATAAAAATGCTTTAAAAAAAGGATAGCACTATTTGAAAATAGAGCAATATGGTAGCACTCTTTTTTAAAGCGTTTTCTTAGTCTTGATAAGCGTATGAGCGATCGCCTTTATAAGGCATATATTAAAAACTATCTATTGTATCGATTTATGCCGTGGCATTCTGTTTTCTGTTATTATTATTTCAACATACTTAAAACATGGAGTATATGATTCGTCAGTATTTGATGCATGAAAATCATCTAAAGGAAAGGGATGGTCTGGGCTTGAAATTGAGAGAATACTGTAATGTTTTCCTTTTAATGCGCCGTTTTGTATTAAATAGTTAAATGTTTCTCTGTCAAATTCTTTTTGATGACTAGGGAAGATCGGGTAACGGGGATTGTTTAAAACATGTTCTCGGTATTCCGGAGAAAGAGGCTCCACAATAGCTTTTAAGCCATTAAGATCGTTTTTTAAATAAAGATTTGCAATTTGCTTTGATAGTTCATTTCTGCGAAAAAAAGCTGTTTTTGTGCTGAAAATAAAAAGAAAGAGTGGAAAAAAATATTTTTTCATTATAATCCTTATGTGCTTTTTTTTACTATTAAAGTATTTAAAAATACATTACAAAATATAAAAAATCGTATTCAAAATACTTGTAAATCTAAATCATTTTGTAAGATTGTACGATAAAACAGCAAGAAAAAAGATCGGTGTGAGTTTGAATAAAGTATTTTTTTTGTGCGCAATTCTGTTTTTAATAGGTCAAGAGACAAAGAGTTTTTTGCAAGAAAATGCATTTATTGAAAAAGCTTTATGTAATGATAACATCAAAAGCATTGAGTCTTTGCATGATTTTTTTAAACGGCAAAACATTTCTATCCCATTTACCAATGACGTTTATTTGATAGAATTTTGCAATCAAGCAAATGCTATTTTTAAGCCCGCAAAAGATGAAGATGTGCGATATGCATATGCTGAAGTTGCTGCATATAAAGCATCTTTGTGGTTAGAGTTCCCTTGTGTGCCTCCAACAGTTTTGCGCGAAGTTGATGATGCATGGGGATCGGTGCAGTTGTATATTCAAGGAGATCATGACTTGGTAATGAACGATCTTGAGCAAGAGGCTGTATATAAGATTTTTTGCTTCATCTTTGGGCAATGGGATGTGTGTAAAAGTAATCGCCTTGTGTATAAAAATAAAGAAGAATTAATTCTTGTTGCCATTGATAATGCAAATATTGCTGACCGTCAAAAATGTAAATACGGAGAGCATCCATACGTTTGTGTGTGGGCAAAAGATGATAATTTTTATGATGATGTTCCTTTCTCTTTTAATAATCGGATACAATTTGATAATCCAACCCAAGAAGAATTATATGTTTTTTTTGTATCTTTTATGCCGGTATGGAAGGCAAAGAGGCTTTCTATCAGGCTTTCAAAAAGAGCTGTTGTTTCATGCATAAAGCACTATGATACGCTTTGGCTGCAAGCTTTAGAGAATGAATTACCTTTTTCAGATATGATTCCATCGTGGTGTTTAAAAAAAATAAGTGCTTTGGATAAACAAGCGGTAAAGTCTTTTTTTGCAGATGCTCCAGAAGGGCTTTTTTCAGATGCTTTTTTTGATGATATTATTGATCGCCAAAAGCAGGTTCTTGCTTACTTTTATAAAAACAAGTAGCCCCTGCTTTTATAAAAAAAAGATTAATTAATTTTGGGTATTTTTTAAATATTAGACATCAAGACAAGGTTCAAGTGATCCATCAGGATTTAAAGTTGCCAAATTACTAGAGTAGTCATTTGAAAGAGGTGCTATCATCCAAGAGCCATATATTTTTCTGATTGTGCCAATATTATATTTTGTAAAAATAGGTGCCACTATATTGTGAATTGGCTCAAAGTTGTATTTAGGATTATCTAATACATGTTTTTCATAAAATTGTTTACTTACTGGATCAAGCATAGCAAGGTCAGCTAGCAGTTCGCCAATAGAATTATCATGGTTAAGAGCTTCCCATCCATCGCGTGTTCCCTCTTGTATTTTTTCAAGCGTATCACGTTGTTTTTTTGTTTGTTTTGCGATGAGCTCTTTTCCTTTTGGTGTTTGTGCAGCACGTTCAAGAGCATTTTTAAAAGAATCCAGGTCTTCTTTTAAAGGATTTAAAAGCTATTCTTTTTCAAGAATGTTTTGAGCTCTCTGTTCTATTGCATTTTTAAATGTTTGGAATATATACCATTTTATTGTCTTTTTTGCCGATTCATCAGAGCATACTTGTTCAATAAAAGGATACATGCGATTTAGGTTTTTGAAGCTATAATGCAAAGAATCATAATAGGCGTTTTCTGCTTGTTCTTGTTTTTCAAAAGAAGCATCAATAGGGAGGGTGCAAAACCTATTTTGACGTTCCCATTTTTGCCAGCTTATTTTAGCATGATAATATCGTATAGGATCAGAAAAAAGACTTATAATACCATCGCACTCACTCACTTTATTTTTTTCGTGCTCAAAACAGGTAAGGAGGGGATTAAGTTTTTTGTCTAAATTTTTTAATAATTGTTCTCTTTCTGGTGTTATTGCAAAATAGGGCAAATCTCCAGCAATTGTTTTGCCACAAATAAAGAGTAGGGCTAAAAAAATAATAAACATGTCTAGCCTTTTTAAAAGAGTGCTTAATAACTAATGCTTATAGTTATTAAGCAATTAAGATGTTCATGAAATTGATGTTGCAATGCCAACAATTATGGTTTTAATAGAGTTTATGTGCTCAATTATTATCCAATAATTGTTAATTTTTTGATATGTTAAAAAATTATTTAATTTTTACAATTTTGTGCTCAAAAATGTCTTCAATAAGAAATTCTGCAATTGTTAGATCAATGAGCTCAAGGTCATATACAGGGAGAGAGACATCTTTGTGTAAAACATATTTCTCATAAAATTCTTTGCTTGCTGGATCGAGCAAAGCAAGATCTTTTATTAAGTTAGTTGTTGCGCGATCGATGGCGTATTGATTGGCTATTTTATTAAGTGTTTCTTTATATTGGTTGACTCGTTGTCTGCCCTCTGCTGTTTTTGTTGTTTTATGAAGAGCATCTTTAAAAGCAGAAAGATCTTCTTTTCCAGGATGTTTATAAGATAGGGATTCAACTATTAAAGAAACCCTTTTTTCTAGCGCATTTCTGAAGTCTTTAAATAGATGGAAATCTGCTGTTATTCCCATAGATTCATGAGAGCAAGCGTTTTTTATAACAGGATATTTTTCTTTTAATTTGGCAAAGCTCTTTTTAAAATTATCAGAGTATTGAGATTCTGCTTGTTCTGTTTTATCAAGAGATATGATAACAGGGGCTAGTAAGTCAAATCTTTCTTGTTGTTTTTCCCATTTTCTCCAGTTTTTTATGATCAGATAGTCTTCCATAGGGGCAGAAAAAATTTCTAAAAGTTTAAGACAATCAATGTCTTTAGTGCTTCCTCTTTTTGATTCAAGACAGGTAAGAAGAGGGTCGACGTCTTTTTTTAGAGTATTTAAAAAGGCTTCTCTTTCTGGTGTTATAAAATATTCTTCTCTTATAACAAATCGCTCATCGCTAGAGATTGCATTGCTGCAGATAAAGAGCATAGTTAAAAAAATGGTAATCATAAAATCTCCATATTAAGATTATTTTTTTTGATCTATATATGCATACAAAGGTCGAGATGCCCATACAAATGGTGTTGCAACTACAATCGCAATCAGTTTGATAGAGTAGCTTACCAGCATTACTTCCCAAAGATTATCGATGATGCCATATAGCCCCAAAAAGCTAAACAAGATAGTGTCAATTGCTTGGCAAATTATGATAGAAGCGTAGTTTCTGATAAGCAAATATCGATCTTTTAGCTTGTTTTTTAAAAAGCCGTAGAGATGATAATCAAGCATCTGTGTAAACAAAAATACAGAAAATGATGCGATAATAATGCGTGGGGTTACCTCAAGTAATGCGTAATAGTGGGCTTGTGTGGTATCAACGGCGCTTGGAATATACCATAAATGAATTTGGCTTACGATTGCATACAAAATAAGAATAAAAAAATTTATAACAATGGCCTGCCTTGCTGCTTTTTTGCCAAAATATTCTTGTAATAGATTAAGCCCTATTGTTGCGCCAATAGTATATGCATCAGAACAGGTTGCAGAAAAGCCAAAAAGGGTTGTCTGTTTGAGAACAAAAAGGTTGGCAAGTAGGCATTGGGTAACAACAAAAACAGTTAGCCCTGCACTTCTCAAAAGAAGTGCTCCAAGAGCGGATGTCCCAACAAAAATGGCATGTGATAAAAAAATATATTCATTCATGCCTTTTATTATAATAAAAAAGGTTTATTTTGGCAAAAAGGGGAAGCGGTTAATCGGATTCTTCTTCCAGAGGCATAGTTGGTTGATCCTCATCCTCTTCTTTTGGGACCCACGCTTTTTTAAAAGGTTTTTGAGTAGGAGACGTTATTGCTCTCTTTTTTTCTGTTTTTTCTTGAGATGATGCACCAATAAGATTTAATAACTTTAATGATGTATCAAGAATTTTGCGTATATGGGGTTTTTTGGCATATTTTTTGGGGCTTTGGTGCCAAGATATAAGTGAAGTTAGCAGATCAACGCCGGCGCGTAGTTCAGCCCGAGAAAAAGAGGAGTATTTTGCGAGCCATTCTTTAGCTGCATTTTTTTCACTATTAAAGTTTAGGTTCCATTGGTCGGAAGATTCTATGTACTTTTTAAATGCCTCACGTTTTTCTTTGGGCCATACTTCAAGAGGATCGTACCAAATTCCGGTGTGAGAAGCTTCTTGTTCTGTTGTTGGGCGTTCAATATTTGTAGGATTATCAATGGATATAAAAAAGTGCCTTTGATATAAAAATTTTATATCTTGATCTGGCATGCCAAGCAACGTAGCAATAAGATATTCATTGGCTATAGGAAGTGCCGAGGCTAAAACGCTTTGTTGTGCAGTGGCTTTTGTTTTTATTTTATTATAAAGCGCATCCGGAATACTGGAAGAATTATCTCTGTATCCAGGGGATGCAAAGAGCATTTGATTAAAAAGAGAAAGTTCGGTAGTGCTAATTTGCAGCAAATAAAGTGCTAACAAGAGGCTGTTTTTTTGTGATATTTCATCATGTTCTTGGCAGAATATAAGCTGATTAACATATTTTTTTTCTCGGGCATCATACGCAGAGAATTCTATAAATGGAACAATGTGTGCAAGAGCTGCTTGAATTGCCGGTTCAACTTTCTTTTTGAGATCTTGAAAAGTGTGCCCTGAAACATGCAAAATGCGCGTATTATCAGTAGCAAAGCAAGCCAAGTCTCGTGTTAAAACAGACATGTTTTGAGAGGTTTTAATTTTAGGAGAACAGCTTTTTGGATTGATATTATATTTGTTAACGATGCGATCAAAAGATGCTCCCAGCGCAGTGGCAGGATTTTTATAGAAAAGTATTGAACCTGCTATTAAAGCGATTAGCAGGTATGTCTTATTTTTTTTAAAAAAAAGACCCATCATCAAAACCCCTTGCGCAAATAGTAAGATTCTTTTATTGCTGTAGTACATCTTAATATATTCAAATTGAATATATCAATTATTTTGCAGCAAGGGGATAATAGTCTTTTATTTTGTTATGCTTTTTGCAAAGACGAAGATTCGTTATTTTGTAAGTCCATATTATTTTTCTTAAAAAGAAAGGCATGCATTTTTTTTGCAATTTTTGAGCTGCCTTTTGCGACTTCTTTTAAGGCTACCATGCCGTCCTTTGTAATAATGTATGCTCCTTTGGTAATGTCTTTTGCAACGGCATAGATGGCTTTTCCTGCGACTATTGATGCAAAAGCCCCCAAATACGATGTTGCTAAAAGGAGACAGGGAATAGGAGGAGCCATCATAAGAGTCATCTTAAATGTACCTAATTCATCAATGGGAAGGTAATATTGTTGAAAGCCAGGTATATCATTCCATAGGGTTGATCCTGTCATTGCATTAAAAGTATCTTCTATAACTTGTGTGCCAATAATAGGAGCAAAGTCAGCACACATGGCCATTATTTCTTTTTTTGAATAGCCTTCATTTGGATCAGTAGTGCAACAGATAGGGTTTAATTTTTTACCGGGAGAAGCCCAAGAAGATGAAATTACGTTTATCAGGAGTCCACACAATAATAATGAGAAGTATTTCATATTTAATCCTTTAATAAAGGGTATTTTGTAAAACCGATAAGTCGGCATTCTGGTTGTGGAATAATGCCATAATGGGTATATACAAGCTGCTGCATTTGTTTTGCAAGAGAGATAACATCGCTACTGGTGGCGCTATCGGTTGTGATAATCATGTTTGCATGTTGATGAGAGACTGAAGCATTTCCACACGTTAATACTCCCTTAATTCCTATTTTATCAAGATAATAAGCAATGTAAATCATTTTTTTCCCATGAAGCTCAAGTGATACTTCATCGGGATAAAAGTTTCTAAAAAAGCTCCCGCAGGTATTTTTATAAGGGTATCGACGTTCTCGATGGCGTATTATTTCGGCGCGTCTTCCACGGGCATATATAACTTCATCATGAGATGCCGATCGCAAAGCAAAGGTTGCGCTTATAAGGTAATATGATTCTTGTAAAAGTTTTGAATTGTTGTATCCAAACTCAAACCAGTCAAAAAAGACTGTTTCTAAAGAATTTGTTTTTTTATTAATAATTACTGCAGAATGCACAAATTGAGATAATAAAAACTCATAATAATGGAGGTTAATATAGACAGAGCCGCCCACCGTTCCTGGAATGCCGCTAAACTCTTCAAGCCCAAGTACGTTGTGATCCAAACATGATTCAATAAGTTGAGCAATGGTAACGCCTGCTCCAGCGGTAACGTGAATAGTGCGAGTTTCAGGGCAAGGTTCATGGTAGGTAATATCGCATAGTTTGGGATGAATAACTAATCCATCAAATCCCTCATCGCTTATAAGCATGTTTGCGCCTTGGCCTAGCAGCAGTATTTCCAAGGAATGTATTTGTGTGTATGCGATAAGGGCTTGAAATTCAGCAACAGTCTGAGGTTCTGCATAAAGTCGTGCAGAACCTCCTGTTTTAAACCAGTTTTTATTTTTAAGTGAAACGTTAGCGTGAATTTCTGGCAGCATCAGCGGGTTGATAATTAAAGGTTTTAAATTCAGGACGTTTTGGGGCACCTTGTTTTATTGCGTCAAAGCATTCTTTGGAGCAACATTGTTCAAAGGTAGAAACACAGCACTGGCATCCAATAAAATGCTTGTTGCAGCGCGCATGGAGACAGTTTTGGTAGACATCGCATGGTGTTGCGCAGAGTTCGCATTGAGCTAAAACGTCATCATTTATTGCAACGGCAACACGGCCATCAAACACATAATTTTTCCCGCGGAAGAATCCGTCTGGGAACTGTTCGGCATAACGTTGAATACCGCCTTCTATTTGATACACTTCTTTGGCAATACCTTTTGTTTTTAGATATGCAGTTGCGCGCTCACAGCGTACACCGCCGGTACAAAACATGAGTACTTGCTTATCTTTAAATAGATCTTCATGTTCATCAATGAATGCAGGAAGTTCTTTAAAGGTTTGAATATTTGGTTTTATGGCATTTAAAAAGGTTCCAATTTTCCATTCATAACTGTTGCGTGTATCAAAGATAATTAAATCTTTTGGCGCATTTTTCATGAGCTCATGAGCTTGAGTAGGCTTTAAATGAACGCCGCCGTCTTTTACGGTTAGTTTTTCAGGATCTATGCCCAAATGAACGATTTCGCGTTTTATTTTTATGCTTAAGCGAGGAAAGCATTCAGCGCCACCGGGGCTTTCTTTAAAATCGATATTATCAAACAAAGGATTTTCAGACATAAGTTGTTTGTAGCGATCCAATGATTCTTGACTCCCACCGAGCGTAATATTTACGCCTTCATGAGCAATGATAATGCGTCCGGTAAGTCCAAGCTCTGTGCAAAGTTTGTGTTGCCATTTTGCGATACGCTTTGGGTATTGAATATCAACGTATTTATAAAACAAAATAATTTTATTCATGATTTTTTACTCAAATTCTTTAAAAAGAAAGCTTGGTTGAATACCTTGATTGTTTTGATATTTACCTTTTTCGTATCGATCAAAATCACCTTCTATGGTGTGGTAAAAAATTTGGCAAATTTCTATGCCAGGATAAATTTTAATAGGCTGAACACAAAACATTTCGAGTGTCCAAAATCCATTAAATCCAACATCCCCAAACCCAGCAGTGATATGAATAAAAAGACCAAGTCGTCCGATAGAGGATCGTCCTTCAAGCATAGGCACAAGATTGTTTGTTTTGGTGTATTCCATAGTGCGCGCAAGATATAACGTATGCGCTTTTAATATAAAGCCTTCTTCTGGAATTATTATCTTTGATACGGTGTGTGATTTTTTCATATCAAGAATCGACTCGTTATACACCAATAACTCATTATGAAGGCGCAAATTATAGCTGTTAGGATTGAGTTGCTTGGGGTTAAAAGGATCGATAATAATGTCAGAATCAAGGCGCCGTTTTATTTCTCTTCCCGATAAAATCATAAAAGTCCTTCACGCGATTGACTAAAATTGTCAGTCCTTAGAAAAATGATACACTGACCTTTGCAGTGTTGTTATGAATATACATATGGCAAATAAGGATACCTATGAATACCACTTTCTTAAATCAGCCATCAACATCAGCTATTATAGAACAAATTCAAGAAGAAAGTAATCGCTTTAGCACATTAACAGCAGAAGTTTCAAAAGCTATTGCAGGGCAACTGGCGATAATTGATTTTATCAAAATGGCTATTTTGTGCGATGGGCATATCTTGCTTGAAGGCGTACCTGGTGTTGCAAAAACAACGATGATAAAAGCAATTTCTCAAGTGGTTGGACTTAATTTTCAACGTATTCAATTTACCCCTGACCTTCTCCCTGCAGATTTAATAGGAACACTTGTTTATAATCAAAAAACAGGGGAATTTGATACAAAAAAAGGGCCGATTTTTTCAAATTTGATTTTGGCAGATGAAATTAATCGTGCTCCCGCAAAAGTACAGGCAGCGCTTCTTGAAGCAATGCAAGAACGACAAGTGACGATTGGATCTACTACCTTTAAGTTGGATCTTCCTTTTTTGGTTTTTGCAACACAAAATCCTATTGAACAAGAAGGAACTTACCGATTACCTGAAGCACAACTTGATCGTTTTATGTTTAAGTTGTTTGTTGATTATCCAACTCCGCAAGAAGAAAAAGAGATTATAAAAAAAGCAAATAGTCTTGCACATGTGTATCAAGTTATATCAAGAGAAGATGTTTTGCGTGCTAAAAACCTTGTTGATGCAATTTATGTTGATGATAAAATTGTTGACTACATTGTAAAGATTGTATCTTCAACGCGTGGCATAAAGGGAGTAGTTCCTGCGATGCTTCAAAAAGAAATAGGGTATGTGCAATCAGGGGTTTCCCCTCGTGCAACGTTAGCATTACATCAAGCAGCCAAAGCAAATGCCTTTTTGAAAAAACGTCATTTTGTTACGCCAGATGATGTAAAAGCAGTATGCCCTGCTATTTTGAGACATCGACTAGTGTTAACCTATGAAGCAGAAGCTGATGGAATTAATGCTGATAATTTGATTCAAAGAATATTACACGCACTTCCAACTCCATAGCTACAAAAGAAGTGCTATGTATACAGTCTTGACAAAAAATAGTTGAGATCGATAGGGTGTTGAAAAGAAATTTAGATGCAAAGGATTAAATGATGAACCAACCTTTTTGGCTTGCCAATAGCATACTTTTTTTCTTTGCTATTTTAGCCTTTGCAGTATCTTTTTTTTCAGCGCCGCCCCGTTTTGAGCGAGAAGATATAGAAATTGTGCCAGTAGAACAGGTTAAAAAAGAAGAGCGACAACAGGTTATTAACATACAACAAATTTACGAGAATGATCTGTTTGGAACGTATAAAAAAGAAGTTCCGCAATCCAAGCCGGTAGTAATGCCATCCCCTCTTCCCGAACCTCCCAAACCTCAAGTTATTCGTGCGCCTGAGCCGCAAGCCTTAAAATTTCTTGAACCTCTTAACATCACGCTTAAAGGGATTGTAGTTGTTTCATCAGGGGACAGAAAAGACCGTGTGATTATTGGTGATAACAAGACTGATCAAGAGGCGATGTATCGGGTAGGTGACATGATAGCGGATGCCCAATTAATCCGCATTTTTAGAAATAAAATTATTCTTTTGCGTTCTAATGGGCAACAGGAAGTTTTTTACTTGAGAGAGCAAGATGCGCGTTTTGATCCTGCATATGTTGCTATTCAAGAATGGAATAAAGTTGCTCAAGAAGTAGGTCCCAATACGTATCAAGTTAATATTCAAGAGTTTGTGCTGCGGGTAGTTAATCTGGCTCAGTTTTTTTCTCTTCTTTCTTGTACAACGGCATACAAGAATGGTGAAAATGTAGGGATACAGATTGGAGACTTGGAGCCAAAATCATTAGGAGTATTTCTTGGTTTGCGTAAAGGTGATATTGTGACTACAATAAACGGAACAAGTATGACAACTAATGCAAATAGGTTGGCTTTGTATAAAGAGATTGTTTCTCTTCAGGCAAAACAAAAAATAGAAGTTGTAGTGCAGCGACAAAAAAAAGAGCTTGTATTGCATTATCTTCCGTATCAAGCGGCATCTTTAGCAAATGCTTCTCAAGAGAAAAAGAATGCTCAGGCCCTGAGTCAACTTAATGAAGAACAAAAAGAGCTTAAGTTAAAAGAAAAATATCAACTTGCTCCAACTATTGATGAAATTAAAAAGCGTGAACGGCAACATATGCTAGAAAAAGGCCGAGCTCCCCATAGCGAGATGACCAAATGAAAAAAATGGTACAAAATATAGTACGCATATTTCTTGTCGTATTTGCCGTAGGTATAACAGATGATCTATTGGCAATAACTCGAAAGCGTAAAAAAAAGAGCAATATGCCAGGATTGCAAAAAGACAAATCAGAAATGGCAGTTTCGCAGATTGATTCTTTTGTAACAGATGAACAAATGCAAGATAAGTCTGAAGAAATTCTGCAAAATCAACAGGATGACGAAGCGCTTGATGAGAATGATGAGTATATAGAGTTTAATTTTGAAAATGCTGATCTTCAAAACTTTATCAAGCAAATGGAAGATCTTTTTGAAGTTACTTTTTTGGTTGATGATGCAATACAACCTCTTCCTGCTGTGCAGCCGCCATATCGGGCAGTTAAAGGAAACAAAATTACCTTTAGAACACAAAAGCCATTGTCTCGAGAAAAGGCGTGGGACTTATTTCTTTCTTTTTTGCAAATGGCAGGATTTGCAGTTGTTGAGCAGCCGCAAGAACGTTTTTATCGGATTACAACAATAGAAAATGCAAGAAAATTGCCGCTGCGGGTTTTTATTGGCACTGATTATGTAGAGTTGCCAGAGAATGATGAAATTATTCGGTATATTTATTTTGTAGATAATAGCAGTTTGGATACGATTAAAGATTTTGTTGATTCTATCCGAAGCACGGTATCAACATTGCGGCTTTTACCAGAGCACAAAGCGTTTATGCTTACTGATAAATCCTCAAATATTCGTTCTGTAATGGAGATTGTTAAAGAGTTAGATAAAGTAAGCATGCCTGAAGTTGCGGTAGTGCTGCAATTAAAGCAAGTTGAAGCAAAACAGGTAAAAGATTTATATGAAAGTTTGATGTCTTCTGAAGATAAAACGGCTGGAGCATTTGGGCAACGCAAATCACCAACTACAAAATTTTTTCCTGAAGGTACAAAGATTGTTGATTATCCTCATGGAAACAAGTTAATTCTTATGGGACAACGAAATAAGGTTGAACAATTAGAAGATTTTATTACCAAGTATATTGATGTTGAACCGTCGCAACAATATTCTCCTTTTTATGTGTATCCGCTTAAATATGCTGATGCTCGAACAATTTCTGAAATTATGACTGAAATAACAACATTTGGTAAAGATACAGAAGCAGGAAAAATGGGAGGGGTTCGTGGAACCGACCAATATTTAAGACCAATGTCGTTTGTGCCAGAACCAAGTTCAAATCGGTTAATCATAAAAGGCCATTATGAAGACTATCTAAAAGCAAAAGAGGTTATTGCGCAGCTTGATGAAAGGCAGCCGCAGGTTGGGATAGATGTGCTTGTGATCTCAGTAAATCTTGACCAATCAAAGTCTATGGGTACACAAATGCGCAGCAAGACTCCTCAAGGTGAAAATGGATTGCTTGGAAATAATATTAAATTTCAAACGTCAGGTCTTTTTGGAACAGGCACTATTCAAGAAAACAAGGATCCTGCAGCAACGGGCACCAATCGTTTGCTTGGTAATATTTTAAATCTTGTAACAGGGGCTTCTCCAGGAAACGCTATTTTGGCATTGGGAAGCGATTTGTTTGGGGTATGGGGCGTGTTTCAAGTGCTTGAAACAATGACTAACGCACAGGTTGTTTCAAATCCTTTTTTAATTGCGACCAACAAAATTCCTGCTGAAGTTTCATTGGGTCAAATTAGACGTGTGGCAACAGCGGACGTTATAAGTGGTACCAGCACCAGTCAAGCGCTTGGCGATGATTCAGCAACATTAACGGTAAAGATCACTCCTCAGATTAACTCTGATGGGATGATTGTGCTTGATATAGATGTGCAGTTTGATAATTTTGTAGATACAACCAACTATACGTCTGCAACAAAAACAACAAGGCAAGTAAAAACATCAGCAGTTGTTTCTGACAAACAGGTTCTTGCGCTAGGTGGATTAATTAAAAATACGATCAGCAACAATGAAAACAAGGTTCCTATTTTAGGTGATATTCCTATTTTGGGATGGCTCTTTAAAAATAAGCAAAAAACGCAAACCAAACAAAACTTACTCATTCTTATTTCAAGTCGCATACTTGAGTCTGAAGAAGAGGGAGCTGCAAAACGCTTTACTGATATGCATGTCGCTGAATATGATGGGACGCTTGATACTATGTATTCGGCAACAAAGATGAATGATCCTATTCATAAAATGTTCTTTGAGTCAAAAGAGACTGATGTAGAGCTTTTTGTAGAGGATTTTATTTTTGAGCGCAAAAAAAAGGAAAATAAGATTGGTGCGCATCGACGTAGAAGTAAAAAGAAAAACAGTTCAGAGGGTGTTTTAAAAGAGGCGTTAAAGGAGGATTTGTCTCCTGCGCATGAAGAACATAAAAGTCTTGTAAGCAAAAAGGACAAACAAGATTCTACTGGCAGGCAAAAGCCTGATTTGTCACACAAGCAAGCAGTGCATTTGAGTTCTGAATCGCAGATACAGCCAGCAGTTCTTCTAGCTCAAAAAAATGCCTCTATCGATGAAGGCGATACGATACCTTTAATTGAAAAAATAAAAAAGCGAAATAGAACGCAGCTCTCGCTTTCAACGTTGTTAAAGTCCCCAGAAGAGGGAGGTGAAGCATGATTAAAGATATTTTTTTACCCGAAAGATTTGGCGATTATTATCTTTTTTCAAAGCGTGTAGTTGGTGTTTATGTTACAAAAAATAGTGTGTATGCAATAAAATTTTTACTTGCTGCGCGTAAAATAACGATAGAAAAGGTAGTGCACGAAAAAATTGTGTCAATGGATCTTGAAGCTGAAGATCAAGAATCAACATTGCGTAATCCTATTGCACAAGCTATTTCTCTTGTCGTTTCTCAAATGGTTCCTTTTGATGAATTGCGTGCTGCAATACCAGCGTCAGCTGTAGTATTTAAAGAATTGACATTGCCGTTTTTGGAGCGTGATAAAATTCAAATGGTTATAGGGCATGAGGTAGAGCCATTGCTCCCATTCCCTGTTGCAAAATCAATTACGGACTTTATGATTACTCGGACATTAAAAGAACAAAAAATGTCTGATGTCTTAACAGCAACTATCCAAAAAAGCTACCTAGAACAATTTTTATCTCATTTTGAGCAGGCAGGATTTCTTGTAGATAAGGTTGTGGTTGATGTATTTGCAGAATATGCACTTTTTTTAACGGTTGCAAAAGAAAAAGCTGCTACAAATGTGATTCTGCTTGATTTTGGACTGGATCAAACCAAGATAATATACATAGAAAAAGGGCAACTTCGTTTTGTAAGAACAATTTTGCAAGGGGTATCCGATATTGCAAAAAAGGTTGCGCCGCATAAAGGAGCTGAATTTACAGAAATTCTTATGCGTTCAGGCTTTGATGGGCTAGATGAGGAGTATTTACCAAAGGCTCAAAAAGCTTTGCAAGATTTTTTATCGCGTATTTCTTTAACGCTTTCTTCTTTTGTAAAAGAGTCTGATTCTTTGGTGATAGATCAAATGTATCTTTTGGGAGAAGGAGCACTTATTCATGGTATTACCGATACGATGCATGCGCATTTTGGCTTTGTATGTACCCTTTTTGAAGGTTTTGTCTTATCTTGTTTAAATGAGCTTTCTTTTGCTCAAAAATCTTTAATAACTGCCGCTGTTATGCCATGTTTTTCTGTTGGATTCCCTTCTCTTTTTATAGAGCCTTGTAATTTTAAGCAAAAAGAGTTTGCAGCCGTTCAAAGTAGTTTGTTTATTAAGCAAATTGCAAGCGCTGTTTTTTTAACAATATTGTCTTTAGGAATATTGGGAGGGCTCTATATGATTCGGGTGCAGGCGTATGAAACAGAGCTTGAAAATTCCACTAAAGAGTTGATTCACGTTCTTAAAAAACAGTTTCCACGCCTTGCAAAGGTAGATGAGCCTGTTGATGAATTGGTTGACATGGCTAAATTGGAAGTAGAAAAGGAACAAGAAACTTGGTTTGCCTTTTCATTATCTTTGCAATCTCGTTTTTTGCAATATTTGCTAGAGTTAACCACAAGAATTGATAAAGAATCATTGGATTTTGTTGTAGAACGTATTACCATTGCAGAAGATGTTATTATGTTAAAAGCGCACGTAAAAAATTATGAAGCGTTAAAAGTATTAGAGCGAGAATTGCGTCAATCTCCACTATTTCTTTCTGTGGAGCCTCAAGATAATCCGCGATTTACCATGAAAATTACGTTGGCTCAAATTAAGGAATAATCGATGTTATTTATAGAAGGCTTACGAAATTTTTTTGAGCGCATGAGTGCTCGTACCTTTTATATTACCGTAGTGTCATATTTGGCGCTTGTATTATCCCTTGCGCTTTTATGTATTATAGCCCTAGTTTTGCGAACTTCTGCGCTTGCAACGACTATTTCTGATCTTAATGAGCTGCGAGAAGAAACGCGCATATTGCGTCAAAAAGCAGAACAAGTTCAAATGCAGCGAACTGCGGTAAATGAAATTCTTAGTAAAGAGCCTGACTTTAAAATAGCGAGTTATTTTGATGATACGTTAAATTCTTTGCAACTTATTGCAAAAAAGGGAAAAACAGAGATAGCGCGAACAGACAGGGAAGATAATTATCAAGAGACTGAATTAACCGCTCAAATTGTTGATGTTAATATGAAACAAATTACAGAGTTGCTTCATGCAATAGAGCAAACAAGACGGATTTATATCAAAAAAGTTGATATTGCAAAATCAAAAAAAGGGGCATCTCTTGAACTTGGTATTGTTATTGCAACATTATTGCCAAAAACGGAGTAATAAGCTGTGATAAGAAAATTTTTTTTAAAAATCGTAGTGATTTCTTTTGGAGTGTGCTCCTTTGCGTCCTATGCAGAGATCCCAGAAAAAAAAATTCGTTTTTCATATACGAATGAAGATCTGATAAATATTATTTATTTTTTATCAGAAGAAAAAGATGTTAACGTTCTTTTGCCGCAAGGGGCAAATGCAATTAAATCAAAGGTTACGCTTTCTGTTGCACATCAAATATCGCTTGATGAAGCATGGAGCTTGCTCAATACGGTGCTTGATGTTGCAGGATACACAATGACTAAAGAAGGCGATGATTATCGCGTATTAAAAAAAGATGCAGGGAAAGATACTAATAATGCGCGTAATCCTATGGCTATTTATATTGGGGTAAAACCTTCAGATCTTCCAAATACTGATGAGTTTGTGCGTTGTTTATACTATTTTAGTAATCTTAAAGTTGATACTGATCCTAGAAATGAAGTAAATGAAATACTTCAAGAGCTTCTCCCTGTTGGAACAGTATACAAGTTTGATCCTGTTTCAAATGCTGTGCTTATAACGTCGCGTGCAGCAGTTATAAAAAATGCATTGGAAACAATTGTTGAATTGGATCAAGTATCATTTCAAGAGAAAATGCTTTTTCTTGAGTTGCATTATACACAAGCAACGATGGTTGCAGAGCTTTTTAATTCAAATATTTTAAAGCCAGGGAATACCAATAGATACTATCTTGATACACGTAAGCAACCAGAAAATAGTTACTTTTCTCCACATGCACGTATTATTGCGGTTCCGCATCGTAATGCTTTAATTTTATTAGGACGTACACAGGCTGTAGATCGACTCCATGATTTTATTAAGCAAAATATTGATATTGAGCCACGGACAGGTAACTCAATGCTTCATACGTATCAACTGCAATATCTTGATGCAGTTGAATTTGCAAAAGTCTTGGGGGACATTATTTCTGCAAGTCGCAGTGGAGGAACAGGGCAGTCATTTGCAGGAGAAGGCAAGTCAACTGTTGAGCGAGAATTTGATGATGTTATTATTCGAGCAGATAGGCCTGCAGATGCAGAAACAAGCAATTATTTTGGGGGGAATAAACTTGTTGTTGCATGCAAGCATGATGACTGGGTTCAAATTAAAAAATTGATAGAAGATTTGGATACGCCTCAGCCGCAAGTATTGCTTGAAATTTTGGTTGCAGATTTAACGCTTGATGATACGCGTATTTTGGGAACTCTTGCAAGAAATCCTGCCAAAATTCCGCTTTTGAGTGGCATGCAGGTGCAATCAGGGCAGTTGCCTCTGGGTGTAAATGGTGCATATGGGATTGTTACCAACAATGTAGACAATCCAACAACGGTTGCAGGCAATCTTTTGCGTGATGCGTTTAATGATTCAAATGAACCGGTAAATCTTGGAACAAAAAGTGCAGCAGCATATACGCCTGTGGGAGGGATGGTTCTTTCATTAAATGATAATGATGGGAACACCTGGAGTATTATGCAAATTATGCAACGATTTAATTATAGTAAAATTTTATCACATCCACATATAATTGCGGTAAATAATAAAGAAGCAATGGTTGCCGTTGGAGAACAACGGTATTTGGTTGATGCAGCAACGGGTAGCTCAAGTACTACGGTTCAAAATATCAAACCAATTGATGCTGATCTTACAGTACGCATTACTCCTCGGATTAGTTCAGCAAACACGGTTACGCTTTCCGTAACGGTTGATGTGGATAATTTTTTGCCGGGATCAAATACCAGTAATGCACGTGCAACGCGTAAAGTTTCTACAACGGCGGTAGTTGCCAATAATGCAATATTTGCACTTGGTGGTCTTGTGAGTGTTGATGGAACACAAGGCGTTAATCAGTTGCCCGTGTTAAGTAAAGTTCCCATTATTGGATGGTTTTTTAAACGGCAACAGGGTGATGCAACCAAGAATAATCTTACGGTGTTTATATCGCCAACCATTATTCAGCCTCGATTGCGTCAAGGTATGGATCGTTATACCGGTGACTATATTGATGTAGCGCGTCGCTATGCAAATGAAGGAGACCTTTTTGATAACTTGCATCAACCGATTAATCGTTGGTTTTTTAAGTCAGGTTTAAACATGGAAGGAATTACTGAGGCTTTTGTAAAAAATGATGACCTTGTTCTTTCACTTGATAGAAGAATTCCACCACCTCCTGCAAAAGCAAAAAAGAAAAAGGTTGTGCATAAAAATGAAGATGCGCTTCTTGAAGAAAGCGTTCATCATGAATTAGCAAAAGAATATGATGCGATTGAAGGTACGGAAGTTGGATTTAAAGAAAGCCATCCAGAACTTGAAAAGGCTCAAGAAGAGGAATTAGTCTCACCTGAAGATGATATTCCAGATTTTAATGACCCCTACCCTAAAAAAGATAGTATTAATAAAGAAAAACTTTTTGTGAAAAATAAGCCACAAAAAACAACTAAAAAAGATACATCTTCTTTAAAAAAAATACTTCTTGATGAGCGTAACCCTTTTGAAAAAACGGTATCGATTGCTCAAAAAGCGAGTGATGCAGAGCGATCAATACCGCTTAAAAAAGTAGTGCAAAATGATGTAAACCCTTTTGCAAAAAAAGAGACAAAAGAACAGTGTTAAGATAAAAGACTTGGGGTTATACTTGCAACATGATTGAGTGGGTTGTATGAAAAAATATTGTTCCAAAAATAAATCATTTGTCTTTATATGACGTGATTTTTATATCAAATAAGTATGTAGATACATATATTTGGGTGGTAATTGATACCGTTGTTATTGAGCTCGCGTGCTTTAAAAAATGGCTTTTTGATGAGCGGTAAAGCATTATAGTGCGCGAAAGCGTTTTAATGTTTTTTCTTTTTCTTCTTCATGGATAATAATGCAGCCGGGATATCCTGTTATTTTGGTTTGTTCTTTATACAAAGTATGTAGCGTTTTTGGGTCTTTATTTTTTAATTCTGGAATCCATGTTTTTATGTACTTTGCTTCCGGATCATACTTTGCTTGTTGAAGCCAGGGATTAAAGATTCTAAAATACGGCTGGGCATCGCAGCCTGTTGATGCAGCCCATTGCCAGTTTCCATTATTTACTGCAGGGTCGTAATCAACCAGATGCTGTGCAAAAAAACGTTCACCCATGCGCCAATCAATATGTAAATCTTTTGTTAAAAATGATGCAACAATCATGCGAACGCGATTGTGCATATATCCTGTTGTAATAAGTTGACGCATGCCTGCATCAACAATAGGGAATCCTGTTTCTCCATTACTCCAGCGTGCAAAATATTCTGAGCCTTTTTTGCTGTAGTCCCATGATAGTGCATCATATTTTTGGATAAAGCAGTGCCCAAAAACAAACGGTGAGTGGTATGCAACATGGGTAAAAAAATCTCGCCAGTACAATTGTTTTATGAGGGGATGATTGGGTCCAAGATTTTTAACAATAGCATAAAAGAATTCACGGATAGAAAGTGTTCCAAATTTGAGATGTGCAGAAAGATTGGATGTTTGCAAAAAGGGGAAATCACGTGTTTTTTGATATTCATCGAGGTGCATGCTTTTTTTTAAAAGAGAAAGAGCTTCTGATCGTCCTCCTGATACCCAAATATTTTTATTATGATAACTGCCCAATAAAGCATGATCTTTTAAAGAGCCAGAAGATGATGATTTTTCTTTTGCAAAACAAAAATTTTTTAGAGAGTGCGGTTGTAAAACCGGGATCTTTAATGCGCGATTTAAAAAGGGAGTGTATTTTGCATATGGTGTTCCTGATCCCGTTTTAACATCATCAGGGATAGTCAAAAGAGCATCATGGACTTGGATAAATGGGATATGAAATGTTGTGCATACATGCAAAAGTTCTTCATCGCGTTTAAGACTAAATGGGGTATAATCATGTCCACAAAATACCGCATCAATTTGGTATTCTTTAATAAATTTTTTCAAGCATATTGCGGGATTATCATGACCAAAAATCAGTGTTCCACCCGCTTTTTTTATGTCATGCTCAAGTTCATGCAAAGAGTTAAGCATAAACTGCATGCTATTTAAAGAGCGATAATCATTTTGTGTATTGATTTGTCGCGGATCAAAAATAAAGCAAGGAATAATGTGTTCGGATTCTTTTATAGCGGTGTATAAAGCATGATTGTCTATGATTCTCAGATCGCGACGGAATATAAAAAGACTTTTTTTGTATAATTTTTTCATGAGGATATCTTGATAAGTCGGTTATATTTTGCCATGCGTTCACTTCCCAAGCATCCTGCTTTTATAAATGAGGCATCAATTGCAATTGCAAGATCAGCCAAAAAAGAGTCGCATGTTTCTCGAGAGCGATGAGAAGCGACAACTGTTTTTTGGTGAGCATATGCAGCTTTTACCGCCTCAATAGTTTCTGATATTGTTCCGCGCTGATTTGGTTTTATGATTACTCCCTGTGCGCATTCTGTCAAGAGTGGATCTGTTATGATTCTGGCATCTGTGGTATATAAATCATCTCCTACAACAAAAGAGTGGTTTGTTTCTTGATTTAGTTTTTTCCACCAAGCATGATCAGATGCATCAAAGGGGTCTTCAATAAAAGTAATAGGATATTCTTTTATAATAGTTTGATACCATGCATACAACTCTTTGGAAGAGAGATTTTGGTTTAAAAGGTGATAAGAGTGTGTTTGTGTATCAAATAAATGAGAGGCTGCCAGATCAAGGGCCATAGTTATTTGTATACCAGTCTGTTGCAAAATATCTTGAATATGTGTTGCTACAATATCAAGGGCAGCTTTTGTTTGTAGGGGCGCTGCAATACCGCCTTCTGCTCCTTGAGCAAAAAAGATATTTTTTTTAAACAGATTTTTTTTGAGTTCAGCTAGGCTGTGTAATCCTAGTTCAAGTTGCTCGGATAAAAGGATTGGTGGCATTACAAGCATAATTTCTTGAATGTCTATGCTTTTTAGAGCATGCATTCCACCGTTAAATACATTAAAGCAGAGACGCAAAGTATTTTTTTTTGGTGTATTAAAAAATAAAGAAGCAAGTAATTGATGCAGCAAACATTCAAGTGCAAGTGCTTGTGCTCGAGCAACTGCAATACTTACGCAAAGCATGCTATTTGCACCCAAAACGGTTTTTTGTGCAGTGCCATCATAGTCAAGAAGAAGTGCATCAATTTTTTGCAAATCTGGATCTTTTAAAAGAAGCATTTTTTTGATGACGGTGTTTATTAAAGTGGCTGCTTTTTGCATACCAAGGCCATGGTATCGAAATTCTTTATCAACAAGAATGTGTGCTTCATTTTTTCCGCAAGAAATGCCATTGGGGATTGATGCTTTTACCACGTATTTATGGTCGAGAGTCAGGGTGCATTCGAGTGTAGGAAGCCCTTGGCAATCAAGAATTTCATAGGCAACAAGATTGGTTATTTTCACAGGTATCCTTTTTTAATTGCTTACCTGTTAGTGTGCAGACTTTTTGTTTTTGTTTGCAATAAAACAAGGATAAACAAGTGTAATTATCGCACCCGATAATATAATAATAATCCCGATGTATTGGGTCCAAAAAATTTGTTCATCAAGCAATATAACGCCAAAAAAAAGAGTAAAAATTGGTTCAAGAACAGAAAGAATGGCGGCTTTTTCTGCACTGATACGAGCAAGGCCCTTGAGTAAAAAAAGAATAGGTAACGCGGTACAAATAATTCCTGCTCCAAAAAGATTTGCCCATACCAATAATGATGAAGGGATAGCAACTGAATTATCGATTAAAGCGCAGGCAAAAGAAGCGCTCATGCATCCCAGAGAGATAAAGGCAGTTGAAAGAGTAGGATCAAGTTTTCCTTTTTTGCTGATTATAATATAACATGCATATCCAAGGGCACCAAATATGCCAAGCGCAATGCCTGTTGCATTAAAGGTTGCGTTTTGAATATCACCCAAAAAAAACATGCCAATAAAAATAAGAAGCATAGAAAAACACGTTGTTTTTTGGATTGTTGTTCTGTAAAAAAGATAATCAAGTATTAATACAAAAGCAGGATAGGCAAAAAAGACAACCATCGCAAGACCTGTTCCTATGTATAAACTGGATCCAAAATATCCAACCGTTGAAATGGTATAAAAAATTGCGCCATTTAAAAATGCATAAATATATTCTTTTTTGGGATACGATGCTGGCTTTTGCCAAAAAAGAGTAACAAAAAAACAAGATAAGGCTGAAATAAAAAAGCGCCATAAAGACATGGTGTGAATTGAAAGACCGCTATGAATAGCATTTATGCCAAAATATCCTACTAATCCGTATAAAAATCCAGAAAGAATGCAATATAATTCTCCTTGTGATAACTTTGTGCGTGTCATTTGAATATCCTTTTAAAAAAGTGGTAAATCGTTTACTTTTGGTAGAGTTCCCGTGGCAATTTTTTGTATAAATCGAAGAGTGATTATGAAAAAGGTAATAAATTTTGCGTGTAAAAGCATGGTTTTTTGTGTATCAGGAGTATTATTTGCAGCACAAGGGGCATTGCAGAGTGATATTATAGAAGGTGATTTTTGCTTTCTTGAAAAACGCAGTTTTTTTAATGCACGGCATGCGTGGCGATCTGCTATTAAACAAGTAGTTCAAGAACAAAAAATGAGTAGAATGGATAACGCTGTTACAGATTTAAAAGATTGCGCATTGCGTTATAGGTTACAATATGAAAGATCGGATTTTGCAGCTGCAAAAAAATATGCAAAAGCCGTAGAAGAGCAGCTTGGAGATATTATTTCTGCGCTTAAGATAGAGCGCGATTCAACACAGCTTTTTAGAGAGCGAGCAGAAGAAGAAAAAAGACATCGTCTTCTTGCAGAACAGCGATTGCAAGAAGCACGTAAAGAACTTTGTATGCTTAGAAGATCTGATGACCAAAAACAAGAGGCTTTAAAGAATCTTTGTTCTGTAGTGCGCGTGCAAGGCGCAACTATTTTAAAAAAAATAGTGCACGATGAAAAAATGGATCGAGAACGCATAGAAAGTATGATAAATCGTCAGCGCGCAAACATGATGACCAAGTATTTTATGGTAACTGATGGATCTTCGTATGAAGATGCTCGAGTGAGAGCGCTGAAAGCGTATCCTTTTTTTGGGCATCATGATGTTGTTGAACCAAAAAAACACGCCGTTTTTAAAGATACTCCATATTCAGAATGTTGTATTACTTAAGAAACTGCTTATACGTTGCAATAAATATTTTTAGATGGAACAACAACCTTATTTATAGCAGATAGCAACCACGCGATCATTGCCGGCATAATCTTTTTTTATTTGGGCTTGCGCATTGTTTTGCTGTGATAAATATTCTTTTATGTGGTGCCCTTGATTGTAGCCAATCTCTATCCATAATTGAGGGATATATGCTGCCTTAAGCGGTGATTCTACTTTTAAAAATTGGGGAGCAGTATCAATAATTTTTTGTATGATGGCAAACCCATGAGCCTCAGCAACGAGAGCGTTTTTATCTTCCCATTTGGTAACGGATGCATCAAGCGTTGCATACTCAGCTGCGCTGATGTAGGGAGGATTGCTTACAATAAGATCAAAAGACATGCTTTTTACAGCCTCAAAAAGATTAGACTCCATAATGGTGCAGTTTGATATGTTGTTTTTAATTTTATTCTCTTGGGCAAGAGCAACAGCCGCAGGTAAAATATCAACCGCATAAACCTGTGCTTGTGGAACAGCATGTGCTATTGATAGTGCGATTGCGCCAGATCCTGTGCCAATATCAAGAATAGTGATAGGGGTAGAAATATTGTGCTTTATTTGGGTGCATAGAGCGTCAACCCATTCTTCTGTTTCTGGGCGTGGAATCAAGATTGGCGGTTTTAGCGTAATATCAACAGAGCAAAAAGGAATAGATCCAAGAATGTATTGAATGGGTTCATGATCAATAATAATGCGCTCCAAAAGTTGATTGCAGATTATTTTTTTTTGAGCGGGATCTTTACAGGTTGCATGTATATGTTCTGCAAGCCAGTGTGCATGTTGTGTTGCCAAAAAAAGATCCTGATACGTGTTGTTTAATTTTTGTATTAAAAAAGAAGTAAGCAAAAAATCTTCCATGTTTTTATGCCACATCAAGAATCAAGCAAATCGTTGACATATTGTGATGCGTCAAACTGCTTAAAGTCTTCTAATTTTTCCCCAAAAGCCATAAAGGTAACCGGAATTTGTAATTCTTTGGCAATGGCAAATACAACGCCACCTTTGCTAGAGCTATCCATTTTTGTGAGTATAATGCCATCAACATGGGCAGCGGCTTTAAAAAGACGTGCTTGCTCAAAAGAATTTTGGCCAAGAATTGCATCGATCGTTAAAAGGGTACAGATTGAACTGTGTGGAATCTGCTTTTGTACCACGCGGCTTATTTTTTCTAGCTCGTGCATTAAATTTGTTTTTGTTTGAAGCCGGCCAGCTGTATCAATAATCATGGCATCAAACTGTTCTGCCATAAATGTTTGGCATCCTGCAAAGATTACAGAAGCGGGATCTTGGCTTTGAGTTCCTTTTATGATGGGGCAATCAAGTTGTTTTGCAAAGTATTCAAGTTGATCGGTTGCGGCTGCTCTAAAAGTATCTGCAGCAACAAGAAGCACTTTTTTTTGTTGAGATAAAAGCTTGTGTGCAAGTTTTGCTGCGCATGATGTTTTGCCGCTGCCATTAATGCCGACCAATAAATAGACAGGGCAGTCAGGAACGATATTTTTTGGAGCAGTTAAAATAGAAAGAAGTTCGCTTTTTAACAAAGTATGGAGCTGCGTCCCAGAAAGCACAGTGGAGCATGCAGCGTTTTGTACGGTATTGAGTACGTGTCGAGTTACTGCAACGCCCGCATCGCTTCCCAAAAGAATCTCTTCAAGCTCATCAAGTGTTGCCTGATCAACCTCTTTGCGGGTAAAAAGGCCTTTTAATCGACTGATGCATGAGTTATAAATAGACGTTAATTTTTTTTTAATAAAATTTAGCATGCAAAAATGGGGTTAAAGCGGTTATACAGGGAATAATTTTATGCTTTTAGTATAGCAGATAAAGAGAGCCCTGTAGAACGGTAGTTTTTAAAAAAGAGGCATATCTGGACATATAATGAGGGGCTTGCTCTATTTTATTTTTATGATATTCTATTAGTATAAAAAGAACTCTGAGTAGCCTTTTTAAAAACAAAATAAAAAAAGTAGAGGTTAAAAAAAGAGTAATAAATACTATAAAAATGGGGTTATGCCATGATAAAAAAACATACAAAAATAAGCCTTTTATGGCTGAGTATGGTTTGCGGAAGCCTTTTTGGAGTTGAGGATACAAAGATAGCGCGGACTTCTCTTTCAGAAATGGTTCAAAGCCATATAAAAAAATATGCATTTATTCCACATTCCAAAAGAGAAGCAGGTTTTTTTGCTGCAGGTACAGTTGGGATGGGTTATCTTTGGGCGCTTAGTTCTAAGAGCGTTCCTGGATATGTAAAATGTATTCTTGTTACTCCGCCAGCAGTGGCTGTGAGCCAGTTGGCTTTATCAAAGCTTGGATTATTAGGTCCTAAAGTGCCTGCTAAAC
>CAYTRW010000008.1:7687-53431 GCA_964440325.1 uncultured Pseudomonadota bacterium | reverse complement strand
CTCATGACTTCTATCAAACAGGCCAAAGACTTTATATTGAATTTGATTTGGTTGCGCAAAAGTAAGACTTTGTTGTACGGCTTGCACAAACATGCAGTTTAACAACAACCCGCAAAAAAAATACGCTTTCAGCACTAAGTTCATCTTTTCACCTACTCTTCCAGCTATACATAATAAAGATATTATTCTTTTAAAGATTTTTTTAGACACAAAAGTTTATATATAATTATTCTATACCATCATAAGGATACCCTATAAAGGCAAGAATCTTGTCACGTAATTCTTCTGAGAAAAGTCTCCACTCTTGATTTTCTCTTCTTTTTTTATTCAAAAATAATCCAGCATAAAAATGCGCTTGTTTTTGATTTACAATTTCTTTAACAAAGCATCTCATGCTATTAATAGCTCTATCTTCATTATCTTCATCTCCAAAATAATCAAAATTGGTTGGTCTAAAAAAAATTTTTTTTGGCCTAGCAAAAACTTTTTTCCTTTCTATTTCATATAAACATCGCGCTATTATTTTTTTATCAACAGGACAAATAAATGCTATATAGCTCCCATCAAAATGATGAATACTAGATAAATCTGAAAAAAAATCTGGTCGATTTCCTACTTTATACGCAAAATCTAATGGTTCAAAGACTCCAACAACAGCGTAACATATAGGATTCTTTCCCCCTTTATCTACACATCCTGCTATACAAAAAATAAGGCATGCAAAAAGCATGCCTATATTCATAATCATATACTTTTTTTTACTCTTCATGTTTATAAAAGCTTTTTGAGAATATCCTGAATAATTTTTGGGTTTGCCTTGCCGCCACTTTTTTTCATAGCTTGCCCCACAAAAAAGCCCATCAATCTTTCATTGCCTGCTTTTAACTCTGCTGCAACATCTTGATTTGCATCAATAATTTCTTTTACCATTGCTTCAAGCTCTGCTGAAGCACCCACTTGCTCTAGGCCTTGTTCTTTAACAATAACTTCAGGATCTTTACCCGTTTGCGCTACAGCTTCAAAAACTTCACGCGCTGAACGATTGTTGATCACATTTGCTTCAAGCAATTTTACCAGAGCAGCAAGACGTTCTGGAGTCACTTTGCACTCAGCAAGTATAATTTTATGCTCCTTTAAATAGCCCAGAATATCCCGCATAATCCAATTAACAATACCCTTGCTTGGATATATTGCATATGCTTGTTCAAAATAGTGCGCAAGGGCAGGATCTTCCACCAAAATATCTGCTTCATACGCAGAAAGGCCAACTTCTTTGCAAAAACGATCAAATTTTTGATAAGGGAGTTCAGGAAGTTCCGCTCTTACTCCAGCAATCCATTCATCGGTGAGATCAATTAATGCAAGATCCGGTTCTGGGAAAAAACGATAATCTGCCGCTTCTTCTTTGCTACGCATGGTAAGAGTACATTTATTCTTTGTATCCCACAAACGCGTTTCTTGACGCACCCTACCGCCTGATTCAACCAATTCTATTTGACGCTCAACTTCATACTCAATTGCATCACCAATAAACTTGAACGAGTTGATATTTTTAAGCTCGCATTTGGTGCCATATTCGGTTGCACCTTTTTTGCGCACCGAAATATTAGTATCTGCACGAAAAGCACCATCTTGCATATTTGCAGTGCCAACGTGCGTATAATTAACAAGCGCATGAAGCATCTTTAAATAGGCGCGTGCTTCATAAGAACTTGAAATATCAGGATACGTTACGATTTCCAGCAATGGCGTTCCAGCTCTGTTTAAGTCTACAAAGCTTTCTTTCCCCACATGCATATTTTTACCGGCATCTTCTTCAATATGAATACGCTTAATGCGAATTTTTTTTGTGGTACCATCTTCAAGACGAATTGGCACATACCCCTCTTGGCAAATGGGGATATATTGCTGTGTAATTTGATAATTTTTTGGCAAATCTGGATAGAAATAATGTTTACGATCAAATTGAGAAGTCTTTGATATAACACAATTTGTAGCAAGCCCCATCAAAATTGCACGATTAATTACCCCTTTGTTGAGCACAGGAAGGACCCCCGGATATCCTGCACAAATAGGGCAAATATTAGTATTTGGTTCTGCATGAGAACTGTTTTTGCAGGCACAAAAGATTTTTGTGTTGGTAGAAAGTTGCACATGCACTTCTATTCCAATAACAACTTCATAAGAAGGATATTTCTCAAGAATAGGACTTATTTTCATCATTTTCCTTTGAAAGAAAGGCATCTGGATGCGGCGTTTTTAACGTTTTTATTTAATGTATCAGTTTTTTTGAACCTTGTACTCGCAAAGCGGAATAGACGGATCACTCAAAAGCACTAACTTGATTCCCTGAATTTTTTCTAATCCAAGAACAGCCTCATACTCATGAGAAGAAACATATTCAAACACAACAGGATTAAGATGAATCGTTGCATCAGTCATAGGGTTTCTATAAAAAAAATCTTTTAATGCGCGAAGAACCATATAACATTCAGATTGCAAGGATTTAACAATGCCAATTCCCATACATGCTGAGCAAGTATCCATAAGTTGCTGCGCAAGTGTTTTCCCTGATCGCTTTCTGGTCATTTGCACAATGCCAAACTCAGAAATCTTTAAAAGAACTGATTGAAATTTGTCTCGTTCTTTTAATGTTTTTTCAAAAAAATTAAACAGTTTTTTACGATTTGAGACAATTGCCATATCAATAAAATCAATAACGATTAAGCCCCCAATATTACGCAATCGAAGCTGGCGCGCAACTTCTTCAGCCGCTTCAAGATTTGTTTTAAAAATAGTCTCTTCAAGATTGCTTTTGCCTATAAACTTCCCAGTATTAACATCAATCACCGTCATAGCTTCGGTTGACTCAACAATTAATGATCCCCCTGATTTAAGAGATACTTTACGCGCAACTGCATCATTAATTTGTCGCTCTATATCATAAAATGAAAAAATATCTGGTGGCGCCTGATAATACCGAATGATATGTGAAAATTCAGGAGCAATATTTTTAACAAACTGATAAAGCTGTGACTGCATCTGCTTATTATCAACTATAATTGCTTCTACATCATCATCGAGATGATCTCGTATAATTTGTAATGAAAGATCCAAATCTTGATGAATACACTCTTCAGGACCAGCTGCTTCATATTTTTTTTGAATTTCATGCCAAGTACGCACAAGGTAATCAAGGTCTTTGTGAATAGCTTTTGCATCACGACCTTCAGAGGTAGTGCGAATAATTGCCCCCATCCCTTCTGGGATACGTTCTCTCACAATACTTTTTAGTCGAAATCTCTCTTCTTTATCTTCTATTTTTTTAGAAACCCCAAGCCTTGGGATATTGGGCATAAGAACCACAAAACGCCCAGGCAGAATATAACACGTAGAAAGCTTTGCACCTTTCTCATACACAGGCTCTTTGCTAACCTGAACAAGGATCGCATCATTCTCTTTGAGAATTTTACTGATATCCGTATCCTTGCGCCCAGAGGTCTTTTTTTCTACTTTTTGTTCGTCATCATCAATTTGAGAATGTTTGCTTATCTTTTTTATAGCAAGTTCACGATCTATTTCAGAAATATGCAAGAACCCTGCTCGTTCTTGGCCAATATTTACAAATGCTGTCTGAATACCTGGAAGCACTTTATTAATATGCCCTTTAAAGAACGATCTCTCCAAATTCTTATTCACATGCGCATCAAAATAGATATTTTGAAGCTGTCCATCTTCCACGATCGCAATACGCGTTTGCCATGGCTCATTATTGATTATTATTTTTTTCACAATATATATACCAAATCTATAAAAAATATTAATATTTTGTCATTTTTATTACATAACTCTACTCCCCAATACCTATAATACCAAATATTAAAAAATAATGGGTAGAAAATTGGCATGTCCTATGGTATATTTTGAGCAAAATTTTGAACAGAACGCATCATTGGTCAGCTAAATACTGATTTTACCTATTTAAGGAGATTTCCTATGAAAAAATGGACACTCACTATTCTTTCTCTTGCTCTAGCACTAAGCCTCCCAAGTTGTGGAAAAAAGAAAAGCGTAAAAGCATGCGATAAAAAATCAGCTTGCTCTGTAGATACCGGTATTGATTTAAACTCATCGAAAGAGTTTTCTTTTGATGATTATGACTACACTGATCAAGCAGATGACTTAGATCTTGAAGATGAAACTGAAATAGAATCATCAAACGCTTTTTTAGCTGCAAATGCTGAAGATGCGGAAGAAAAAGAATTTGCATGGATTGATGCGGATAATCAAGAGCTAAAAGTTGTTTACTTTGATTTTGACAAATCAAGTATCCGTGAAGATCAAAAAGCTGTTATTGCTCAAGATCTTGAAAAAATCAAAGAGTTAGTAAAAGACTCAGAACAAGCAGGTATTGTTGCTACTGTTGTTGTTGAAGGCCACGCTTGCCACTCAGCAGGAACTCCTTCTTACAACATGGCTTTGTCTGAATATCGAGCAAGCATCGTTGGTGATATTGTAACAAAAGAACTTAAAAAAGAAGGTCTTACCACTGCTGCAGTAAAAGTTGTTGGTCGTGGACAAGAAATGCCTGTAGTTGAAGGTTCTCGCGAAGAACAAGCTCCAAATCGTCGCGTTGAACTTCATATCATACACGCATAATAAACATTTAATTACAAAAAAGAGAGTATACAAAAATTGTATACTCTCTTTTTTTCTCAAATTTTATCTTTAAAAAAATTATAACAAGCGCTCTTTTTGCGAGTGAGTTGCAAGTGTACCTACCTTGTGCTTCAAATAAAAATCCTTTTTGTTTGGCAAAGTACACTCAATCATATTTTTAACCAATCTTTGCACTTCATCTGGCGCAATTCGCAAACGAAGCTTTGTAAAATGAGCACTGTAGCTTTCTATCTTATCAACAAGAAGCATAGATTCCACATATTGTTTAATATGTTCAACTTTTTTAATCGCAACTCCCAATTCTCTTTGTATAACAAAATTTTGGTTTGCTTGCTCCCAAACAATAACTTCTGTTGTTGCATCAAGCATCATTGGTAAATGCATTCCCACACCTTCCATAACACTCATTCCCCCAGATTTTGTTATTAAAAGGTCAGCAACTGCCATGAGATCAGACATATTTTTGGTAAAATCAAGAATAGTTATGCTGATTGAATGCGGGAAAGCAACTCGCTCAAGAGCAGATCGAAGCATTGTATTTTTCCCCAAAACAATAAGCAAATGCACGGGGATCGTAATAGTTGAAAGCATCTGGCAAAAAGAAAGAATGCTTACTGATCCTTGAGATCCCATAGTCAAGAGAATAACTCGCTTTGCAGGAAGAATTCCATACGCCCTTCTAATTTCTGCTATATCTTTTGGATAAAAGAAATCTGCACGCAAAACAGGCCCAATAACCTGAATATTTTTTTGATTAATACCCGCTTTTCTTAACAAAGCACGAGAACAATCACTCTCAACCATTAACCCTACATTAAAATATGGGTAGGTAGGATTATTGATTCCTTCAAGAAAAGTAGTCAAATCAACATCGGTTGGTATAAGTAAAAAAGGAATATTTTGCTCTTGTACTACTCGTAAAATATACCCATTAAAAAGAGGGATAACCGAAATTATCAAGATCGGCTTTTCCTTTTGAATTTGCTTATTAATAGCAGAGAATACCGCTTTAGAAATTATCCGACAGTAGCCATGCGCCTTCAAAAGCCATTTATTAATAAAATGATACTTTCGATTTTTTAAAAACCAATTATAAATATCTTCCGATCCATACTTAAAAAAGGTTAACCATCGAACCAAATCAACGGTTCTCAATGTATTTGAAAATATATTGATCGTAACAACATCATAAGTATTACACAAATATTCTTCAACAGCCTGCGCAGCAGTAGTATGCCCACCTGTACAGGTAAAAATAATAACTTTTTTTTTTATATTCATATGCTTTTCTCACAAGATGCATCACCGTTTGGACTAATATACATATGCATAATTATCGTGCTACTTACCCACACAAAACTGTTTAAAAATCTGATCCATTGCTGCTTCACTCACTGTTTTCCCTGACAAATCTGCCACACAAGCCAAACTTTCTAAAAGATAATGCGAAACAAGCTCATAAGGGAATGTTTTCTCGCAAAGCTTCCTAATTGCTTCAATTTTTTTTAAAAGCGCTTTACATATCGAATATTGTCTATTGTTTAGAACAAAAGGCAATTCTGCCTTATCTTTAAGCACATTGACTTTTTTATCTATACACTCATACACAATAGTAAGATTACGATCATGCTTCCCTGAAACAAAAAAAACACTTTCTTCTTGAACAGCATTTTTTTGCAACTCTAAAGAAACAAGTAAATCACTTTTGTTTTTCAGTATTATACATTTTGATGAATACCGTTTTTTAAGATCCATATATACAGAATTTTCAGCTTCACTTAATTCTCGAGATGCATCATAAACTAAAAGAAGAACGTCACACAACTCCGCCTCTTTATATGACTGCTCTATTCCCATTGATTCAATAATATCATCTGATTGCCTTAACCCGGCTGTATCTACAAATGTTAGGAATAACCCATTTCTATGCACTGTTGCTTCAAGCGCATCTCGCGTGGTCCCTGCAATAGGAGTAACAATCGCCCGTGTTTTTCCTATAAGCGCATTAAAAAGAGAAGACTTCCCTACATTCACAGATCCAACAAGCGCAATACGAACTCCCTGCCGTATATGCTCTTGCCCTTTAAAATGGGCACAAATAGCTTCAAGTCTTTTTTGCAATTGTAAAATTATTGATTTTACTTGATTCTGGAAATCAGCTCCCTCTTCTTCTACAAACTCAAAACTAGCTTGCGTATAAGAAAGAGCTGTTAACAATTTTTGTTCGCATTCAGACACCCATGCCGATAATGATCCTTGCGACTGGGACAATGCTTTTTTTAACAAAGTCTCTGAATGAGCACTTACTAATTCATGAATGGACTCTGCTTGCAATAAATCCATTTTGCCATGCAATACTGCGCGTTGCGTAAACTCACCTGGACGCGCAAGCCGTGCTCCATAATGAAGAGCTACCTCAATAATTGCCTGCACAATAAACGGATTATTATGGCATGTTATTTCAAGCGAATTTTCTCCTGTGAAGGTTCTAGGCGCATACATCACCATGCACAATACCGTATCCAAGAGTTCACCATTTGCACTATACACTGAGCCATAATGAATAGTATGAGAGTCAACAGATAAAAGACTTTTCTTTGATGCCAATGTAATACATTGATGCATAATATTGAAAACATCTTCTCCTGACAAGCGGAGCATAGCTAGTGCACCAACTCCCTGCGGCGTTGTTTGTGCAATGATGGTATCTATATTCACCCTTTAAACCCTTATGTCACCTGCTGACGTTCAGAGGATAAAAATAAACGCAAACTTCTAACATTTGACTTACTTTGTGTTTTTAATAACGCAATAAGCAAAAACGCATAGTTTTGGAAAAACTGTTTTTCTTTTACAGGATTATCAAGAACAGGAGAACTAAATGTTACACGCAACACTGCCTGATCAATAAGATATGATGATTCAATATTTGGAAATCCAAGTTCTGCCATGCTCTCTTTTACCAAAACTTTCATCACATCAACCAACTCATTAGTCCAAGAAGCTGCCTGTACACTCTTTTCTTCTAAAGGCAATTCCGTTGCTTTTTTTTGCAATTCAACAATCTCATGAGTTTGATTTGCTTCTGCATTATGATGAGCGGGAACTTCTTTCCCTTTTTTTTCTCTTTCCTTTTGAACATCTGGCTTGCGTGGTTCTCGCACCTTTTTCTTTGCTTGATCTGCTTGCTGCTTCTCTTGCGAGCGCCCTACGTTTTCTAAAGAAGCCCCCTGTTTTTCTCCCTGAGCACGCTCAACTGGAACATTATGATGTTTTTTTTGAGCAACATGAGTTTGAGGGGTACTTTTTTTAACTTGAGAGCTATGCCTGCTTCCTTTTGAGCTTTCCGAATCATGCTCAAACATAATGCCAACTTTTGCCTGCTTAGTAGTCATCCCAAAAAAATTCTTTTCCGGCAATTCAAAAATTTTTACGCTGAAATGGCTTGGCTTTCCTGCACGAGTCCATCCCTTTTCTATAGCCTTAAAAATCGAAGATCCCTCTTCTACTATGGATTTCATATATCTTTATCCTACTTTTGTATTGAACGCATACCTATATTGGATCGCAATTTGACGATTTTTTGAACATGAGAATTCAAACACATCTTTTGAAGATAATAATAACAAGAATGGCTGTGAAAACAAAACGAATTCTCAAGTAAGAACAATAAATAATGGAGCGGGAAACGGGACTCGGACCCGCGACCTTTGCCTTGGCAAGGCAACGCTCTACCAACTGAGCTATTCCCGCAAATAAAAAGCCTTATTTAAAACTGCTATAAGGCTACCATATCATTATATAAAGTCAAGCAACCACCAGAAGCCACTTTTTCATATTTTTATACTAAGAGAGATCTCTTTGTCACGCATCATATTTTCATCAAGAAAATCTTCTGACAATTTTTCAAGAGAGCTAATTACAAATGGCAAGCATGATATAAAGCGCTTTTTAGTAAATGAAGTATGAAGCAATGCTTTGCCATTTATTTTTACACTTGCCTGAGTCATTTTTTCACTTTTGGGAAACCTTTTTGAAGAAAATGGCCTATAATACGGGTGCTGAGGAGCAAGAACCTGAATCATATCAAGGCTTGAGTAAAGCGCATACATTTTTTTAAACATACTATCATATATAAAAGGCATTGTTTTCCGCTGAACGGGGCACGCTAACAAAATAAGAGTATCAATCTCTGGCTTTTCTTCCTCTAAAGAAATCAGCGCAGGCATAAACAATGCAATATTCCCGCCATGGCTATGACTAATAAGCGTTATTTTTGGCGTAATACCGTGTTTATTTTGATGTTCTTTGATAAGTCTTTTTATATTGTTAAGAAGACAAAGAGTCGCTCTTTCTCGCTCCAACTCATCCAACTTTCCTGACCATCCAAAAAAATAAAAATTATCAAAAGGAAATCGTTCTTTATCCTTTGCAGAAAGAAGGCATGCAATATCTCCCATTTTTTTTGAGGTCTCTCCAACAACTCGTGCATGACGCAACCCTTCCTCTCCATTAAAATGCTTATAAAAAAAAGATTTTCGCAAAAGCAATGTTCCATAAATCCAGATCGTGATTGAATGCGATGCCTCATTTACCACATTTGTTGAATCTGCTTGATCTAAGAACAAAGGACCTGTATCTGCCAATATTGTCTTGCAAGAATTATGACAAGAACAGTTACGCTCTTTATCATTTTGCTTTTTATGTTTTTTTATATCTAATTTATATGAATAAATCGCTGAACGATGATTGCATCCAGAAATGCAAAGCAAAAAAAGAAATAATACTTTTTCGTTGTTTGATACTACCTTTTTCATCAAACTCCCCACCGCTCAAAGCTTCGCCCTTTAAAGAAAGCGTAACAACTTGCATGAGAATATCTCTACATTTTTTACATAAAACCCGCTACCCTGATTTATTGCAAACAAGATAGCGGTAAAATGTTATCTTTTTTTTGGAGCTTTTTTCACAGCTCTTTGATGCGAACAAAAATGTTTTACTGGCTTATCAATATGCGCATATGCAGTATAAAGAATAAACACAGAGCTCATTTTTAAAATAGTCGAAAGCGCCAACAAAAAAAGGGCTATTCCGTTTTCATAGCGATTCATGCTTTCTCTCTTTCGCTCAAGAGAATGCATATCATTTTTAAGCCATCAGGTGGTTAACTGATTTTATTGGCTTTCTTTTTTACGATGCATCTTTATGTGGTTTTTAAAGAAGACAATTTGAAAAAAAGAAAAAAGAAATGCTCCCTTGAAAAAAGTGGTTGAAAATATGTTGAGTACTGCTTATTGTCTAAATTCGTACCATAGAAAAAAGAAGACAGCAATAAAAAAAAATTTTTTGCTCTTAGACCAAATAACACAAAAAATGCAAACTACTTCAAATAGTTTGCATTTTACAGACCAACAATTGCAAAACAAAATTAAAATAAAACTATTGCCCCAATGTTGCAATAAGACACGTCATCCGATACCACGTTTTAAGCAATTCTTCTTGATCTTTTTTAAGCAGCTCTTCTTCTATCAACTGTTCTCCTAAATGATCAACAATAAAATTATCAGTTGATATCCCACGAGACCCTTCATCAGGAAGTTCATCAACTAAACATACTTTCCGCGTTGCTTCTACTACAAATTTTGTAATATCCGCAAGCATTTGTGCTACTTTTTTAATAATAAGACGCTTATCTTTTGGATGAGTACTAATCGTTATAATGGCATCCGCTGCATTTGCAAATTGTTCAAAAACTTGCTGAGTTTTCTCATCAATGTCAGTTGAACTATGATATTCTATCATTTTCTCAGAAGTATTCTTTTTTGCCTCTGCAAAAACTGTAACCAATATTAATGTAAATAAAAAAGAAACTTTATATCGCTTCATAGTGCTCCTTTTATGGGGGGTAATTTCTCCCCAAAAAGTAGCAAGCTTTTATTTTAAAACACAAGGTTCATTCACAATAATTGCGCATTTTCTTCAAAAACAAGTACTTGTTGCACCCGTTTTATGGAAGCTTTTTGAATTTGAAAACAGTATTTTCCATACACAACACGTTCGCCTTTTTTAGGTAAATGTTGCAATCGTTCCGTTAAAAATCCACCCAACGTAACCGAGTCCTCAGTTTCAAAGACAATTCCTAGAATTTCTCCTAACTCATCCAATGCAACACTTGCATCGACAAGCCATCCTCCTTGCTTGAGCGGCACTACTTTTTCTGACGTTGGCTTATGCTCGTCACTTATTTCACCAACAATCTCTTCAAGAACATCTTCTAGTGTAATCAATCCTGTAACAATACCATGTTCATTCAACACAATAGCTATATGCATTTGTTGCTTGCGAAACTCTGTCAAAAGCTGATTCACTTTTAACGTTTCTGGAACAAACATAATTGTACGAACAATATCTTTAAGCGGTTTTGCTTCATGTCGCGACAAAATAACAAAGACATCTTTTTGATGGACCATGCCAATAACATTATCCATAGTATCTTGATATACCGGCAATCGCGTAAACTGATGTTCTGAAAATATACGCAATGCATCTTTAATAGGAGTGTTAACGTTTAAAGAAATAATGTCGGTTGCTGGGACCATAATTTCTTTAACAGGAGTTCGTCCAAGTTCAAAAATATTCAAAAGCATTGCCGTTTTTTCAGGCTCAATAAGGCCTTTTTCATGCACATAATTAATAAGAAACTGAATTTCTCGCTCAGATGATATCCAGTCACCACTTCCTTCTTGGCTTTTTTGTCCAAACCTATAAATTACTGCGTCTGATACCCGAATAAGAACCGTAACAACAGGATATAAAATATAAAATATTAGATTGATTAACCACAGCATTCGCGGGAAAAGATGCTCCCCATGCTCCTTGGCTAAATTTTTTGGCAAAATTTCTCCAAAAATAATAATTGCAAGAGATGCAACCCCAATTCCCAAAGAAAACCCAAGCCCTCCAGACAAAGAAAGTGAACTAAAAATCACTTCGGTAATATGAGTAGCCAGCGCTGCAGTTGTAACATCTGCAAGACTATTGGCAATCAAAATAGTAATGAGTACTCGATGTGTATTTTTTTCTAATGCATAAAAAAGAGATTCATACTTTGGATAACTACGAGCCATTTCTTTTAACTTAAATAAACGAAGTGCCGTAATACTAGTTTCCAAAAAAGAAAAAATTGCACGACTAAGCAATGTCACCATAAACATGCTCAGTGGCGTTGTAAGCTTTTGCAAAAGAGTTAATTCCATCAAGTACTCACTTTTTAATTATTACTCATCATCAAGAAGAAACTCATCATCTTCATCAGAATCAACCAACTTATCGTCTAATTCTTTTTCAAAATAGGCAAGCAGTTTTTTGCTTCGAGAAGGATGCCTCAACTTTCTCAATGCTTTTACTTCAATCTGCCTAATACGTTCTCTTGTTACCGCAAAGTCTTTGCCTACCTCTTCCAACGTATGCTCAGATGCTACATCGATCCCAAAACGCATTTTTATGACCTTTTCTTCACGAGGCGTTAATGTTTTGAGCATTTCGCGAACTCGCTCTTTTAGATCTGTATTTGCAATAGTATCAGCAGGAGAAAATTCATTTTCATTTTCTAAGAAATCCTGAATAGAAGCATCTTCACTATCTCCAACTGGTGTAGAAAGTGAAACAGGTTCTTTGGAAATCTTAACAATATTCTTAATCTTCTTTTCTTCAATGTTCAACTCTTTTGCCAACTCAGCATAGGTAGGTTCTCTGCCATGCTCTTGCACAAAGGTTCTTTTAATTTTATTAATCTTATTGAGGGTTTCGACCATATGCACAGGGATACGAATCGTTCGTGACTGATCAGCAATCGCTCGAGTAATCGCTTGTCGAATCCACCATGTTGCATACGTTGAAAATTTATAGCCACGTTCAAACTCAAACTTTTCAACCGCTTTCATTAACCCTATATTCCCTTCTTGAATCAAATCAAGAAAGTGTAACCCGCGATTAACATATTTTTTTGCTATATTAACTACCAAACGAAGATTTGCTTTTGCAAGATCGTCTTTTGCTTGCTTATCTTTTGTCTGACATTCAATCAAAACCCTATAATGCGCAAAAATTTGGTCTTTGAAAAGACCAACTTCTATTTCAGTTTTTTTAACAGACTTAACTGCAGCGCGAAGCGTTACGCTAATTTCTTCAACAAGCTTTTTTCGAGTATCAGTTTCAGGTTGCGTAAGAATATCAGTCAAACTTTTTTGAGCATTATGAGCAACTCGCTCTTTTTCATTAATTTTACGAATAAACTTTTCAATTCGTGAGCAAAAGCGTTTTATTAGCTTATTTGACATATGAATAGTCTGTATTGTCTTACAGATCAATTCTTTATTGTCTTTGACCGCCTGCAACATCTCCTGCTTTTTTTTAGGACTGCTCAGCTTATCTCGATATGAACGATAAATTGCTGTTTCATTTTCTACAAGCTTTTTAATTTCATCAATCGTTTTAAGAAAGGTTTCTTTTTCCATTTCTATTTTTGGAACGTTATCATCTCCAAACTCAACAAACTGAATAATGTCCTTTAAATGCAAGGTGTTTCTTTTTAATCGATCACCTATCGCAATAAGCTCTTTATGAATAACTGGGAATCGTGAAATTGTTTCTATGGATTTTTGCTTACTTGAAGCAATCTGCTGTGAAATAGCAGTCTCTGTCTTTTTATTAAGAAGCGGAATTTTTCCTATTTCACGCAAATATGATTTTACGCTATCTGTGATCTGCGTTGAAGGCATTGCCTGGCGCACATCATCATCAGATTCTTTTTTCTCATCATCTTCATCTTCAAAATCAACATCAAAACTTGTAGTAATATGTGACTTAAGACGAGAAGGTTCTTCATGCTCTTCTATGTCTGCTTCATGCTCAAGCTCTTCCTGCGTTACAAGCTCAATGCTTCGACGTTCAAGCGCCTGCATAACCTCTTCGGTTTCTTTTTCCGTTAAGTGATTTTTTTCACTAAACTCTATTATTTCTTCATAGGTAAGCGTATTACCATTTTCTTTGCCACGCTCAATCAATTCATGCAATTGATCTTTATAATCAACATGATCAATGTCATCACCAACAATAGGGGCTACTTTAGTCTTTTTTATTTTTTTATTCATGAAACACCTGCATCTTTCATCGTTAAATACATGCTTAAACCTCACTATTCATGAGGGAGCGGCGAACTCATAATTTGCTGCAATGCTATAAAGTCATGTAAAATTTTTTGAACCTTGTTTTCATCCCCTTCTTTTCGCGCCTTCTCAAGTGATAGTTTAAAAGTATGGGCCATTTCTCTCCAGCACTTCTTTTGCAACTGAAACAAGAGCAACATAAATGTTTTTTCATCAACTACCTCATCCTGCTCAAGAAGAAGCCTGCTCACGTTCTGTTTGGCGTTTTCATCCAATGTATCAAAAAAAGCCACAAAGCAAAGCTCTCCTCCTTTTTCTTTATACTCCTGAAGAAGACTCAAAATATGTGACAACAAAGACGGCAGATAGTCTATTATTTTTAAAATATGATTATTATGTGCACCAAATAAAGCAATGTTATTCATTATAGCGCAAAAAATTTTCTTTTCCAAAGGGAGCAACAAGTTAGAAGGAGAACCTTCTTCTTTTACAATCTCCTGCTCCGAAGGATCCAAAGTGGTCAATGATTCTTGAGGAGCCCCCGTCTGAGAGAGCTCTTTTTTAAGCGTTTCAAAAGGTATTTTTAACGCCTCTGCTGCCCGTTGCAACAAAAGATCTTGCTTGACAATATTATCAACCGTTTTTAATCGCTTTAATAATTCATCAGTTGCTTTTAATTTTTGAGACAATGTAAAGCTTTCAAATTGGCTTCCGATACTATCAATATAAAAAGAAAAAATCTCTTTTGCCTGAAGAATATACGGCTTCATATCATTTTTTTGGCCCAAAAATGATGCTGGGTCATACCCCATAGGCAATGAAGCAACAAATAGCTCAAGATTTACTTCCCAGCACAGCTGCGTAAGTCGCAGAATTGCATTCTGCCCTGCCTGGTCACCATCATATATAATAATAAGCCGTGAAGCATACCGAGAAAGTTGCTTGAGATGAGAACGTGTACACGCTGTCCCTAACGTTGCTACAGTATTTGCATATCCATGCTGAGCCATTGCAATGCAGTCTGTATAACCTTCTACTAAAAAAACTGCATCCTTTTCTTGTATGGCACGCTTTGCTTTATCAAGGCCAAAAAGCAAGGTCCCCTTTGAAAAATAATCGTTTTCTTTTGAATTGTAATATTTTGAACGCTGATCATGCTCTTTAAATGTTCGTCCCCCAAAGCCACAAAAATGCCCCACATGATCATAAATAGGAAACAGTATTCGATCTTCAAATGGAGAAAAAAGTGTCCCCTTTGAAACAGACATAATCCCTGCTTTAATTAAGTCATCAGCAAGAATGTTCTCTCGTTTTAAATCCGCTACCAACTGCTTGCATGATAAAAGACCTCCAGGGAAATACCCAACCAAAAAAGCAGTTAAGCTTGATATCTCAAACCCTCGATCTTTAATATACAAAAGCGGAGACCCAGATTGCATTAATCGTTGATGGCACCATCGCGCAACTGCATTCCCCACTGCTTGATATCTACTTTTTTCATCATCAAAAGAGGAACTTGTTTGTCGTGCAAAAATTTCTTGCGGGATCGTTATTTTATAACGGTCAGCAAGCAATTGAGCTGCTTGAACAGGAGTACAGTTTTCTATTTTTGAAACAAATGTAATGCTATCGCCGCCGATTCTGCATCCAAAACAATAAAAGATACCCTTTTGTTCATTGATCATACATGAAGCAGTTTTTTCATGATGGAACGGGCAGCAGCAGGTCCAATTAGACCCCACTTTTTTAAGAGTAACATATTCACGAACAACATCGATTATTGATGTATGTTCTTTTACAAAATTAAATATGTTCATCGACATGCAGCGACCCCATTTGTGTAGTTTTTTTGTTCTTTTTAAAGTATATCATAAAAAACAACCTTTAAAGTTTCTTTTTAAGGGAGAAAAAGGAAACTTTAAAATTATAGCTATGTCACATATCAAATTGTGACGTAGTTGGACAAAAATTTAAAGAGTTAACCATTGGTGAAGCTCATAAACTAGGCTTGTCATGGGACAGGGATTGCAATAAAGTCATACTACAGTGATACATTACTTGCTTAAAAAAAGGATTTGAATGATTACTTTTGAAATAGACAATGACACCTGCTTTACCATGCCAATAAAATATCAAACAAATCCAGATCACGCTTTATATTTGCATAATATAGTGTACCATGCAGAAGATGAGTCTCTCATCCTTTCAACAGAAAATGCCCTTCATACAGCGCGCGCTATAAAAGAAGTACTTGAAAAAGCCTTTTTTAATGGCCTCTTTTTACAAGACCAATCTTTTGCATATGACTTTGGATACAAATGGAACATGCATCTACATAATCATTACAATAAAAAAAGTGCTCTCCCTAAAGATTTTTTTGATCATACACTTTTTTCAAGTCGCGAAGTACAAACCTTTATTTATAATGTAAAAGGCAACATTATAATGGAAATTGCACCAGCATATCCTTGGCTTGGCCTAAAGAAAAAAAGAGGTGAACGATTTTACAGCTTTGACCGTTTTTTATCAGATTATGAACCAATTGCTATTCATGTACTCGATGATGACTTGGTCCAACGATGGATCGATCAAGCAACCTATTTTTTATCAAATCTTGAAGCGCAATTTGAAAACTGGCGCAACACACCTGGAGAACATCAAGCGCAACTTTTTACTTTAAAAGATCAGCCCGAAAATTCTGCAAATCGCCGTGCAGGAACAAGCTGTGGCCAAATTGTAGTATTTGATAAAATTCAAGAACAACAATTCTTTGGATATGTACGTGAACTTGAAGACCTTGAGCGACCACTCAGAATTATGCTTGAAGAAAGTGGGCATCTTGATCTCAATGGATCAATTTTGTCAGCGCAATCAACAAAAAATACCCGCAAGCTTTTATGGAAAAACACCCTTAATCTTGTGAAGTCATTTTTTTTTAAAGAAAAAGAAACCGATTTGTAACAAGATTAAATTATATGCGCTCAACTAAAACATATCTTGCCATTAATTCACCTCTTTTGTGTACTTATTCAATATTATTTTCTATATCTTTGAAGCAACAAAACAAAGCTCGTAAGGTTTTCCCTCAAAAGAACCCTCAAAGGGCATTTTCTTTTCTTCATCCCACTCGCAATAAACAAAATTTTGTGGCATACAAAAGTATTCTTTTGAACCTACTCTTAAAAGCTTAAATTCAATAGAAATTTGATCTTTATTGATTACATTTGGCCTAAGACACAACTGCAGACCGTTGTCATCAAGACTGATTGTTTTTTCTCTCTCGTTTTTTTCAAAAAAAACAATATGAGTCCTCTCGTTTTTTTGCAATATATTTTTGACTGTTATCGTAATATCAAAGGCTGCTTGCAAAAAAGAGGAGGCAAATACAAGCACAAATAATAAGCATTTCATCGTAATCCATTCTTTAAAAGTAATAACTTTTGCAAAATAAACACTTAACTAACTCTCTGAACAGCCAATCCATACTCACGCAATTTTTCTTTTTCAATCGGCGTTGGAGATTCCATCATTGGATCAAAACCACGCTGTGTTTTTGGAAAAGCAATCACATCACGAATTGAGTCGGATCCTGTCATGATCATTAATAAACGATCAATCCCTAGTGCAATCCCACCATGCGGAGGGAATCCATACTCTAATGCTTCAAGCAAGAACCCAAATTTTGTCTGTGTTTCTTGCGCTGAAAGCCCAAGCAAATCAAAAATCTTTTGCTGTGTTTCGCGATTGTTGATACGAATTGATCCGCCACCAAGTTCAATGCCATTCAAAATTACATCATATGCGCGCGCTTTTATTTTACCCGTTTCAACTGCCTCCCATCCTTCTTGTGGTGCAGTAAATGGATGATGCGCAGAGTTCCAACGCTTTGATTCTTTGTCATACTCAAGTAATGGGAAATCAGTCACCCAAGCAAAATGATATACATTTTGAGGAATCATATGATACTCAGAAGCCAATGCAAGTCGCAAGCGCCCAAGCATTGTCCACGTATCTTGAAAATCTCCTGCCATAAAAAACAGAACACTGTGAGCTTGTAGTGAAGGAAAAATAGTTTTTAATTCTTCTACAAATGAACTTGGCAAAAATTTTGAAACAGGAGAATCGAGTGTGCCATCTTCTTTGACATGCATCCACAACAATCCTTTTGCCCCAAATTGTTGCGCTTTATCAACCCAACGATTTAATTCAGAATGCGTTACTTGTTGATGTTCAAGATGCAATCCTCCGATTTTTCCCCCTTTATCAAGAATTGCACGCAAAAAATTGAGTTGCGTTGTTGCAAAAAGAGCCGTTGCATCAATAATTGGCATGCCAAAACGCAAATCAGGCTTATCTGAGCCATAAGATCCAAATGCAACATCATACGTCAAACGCTCAAACGGCGCTTGAACCTGAATGCCCAGCAACTCTTCAAAAAGAAGCTTAAGCAATCCCTCAATCAAGTCTTGGATATCCCGTTCTTTTATAAATGACATTTCAATATCAAGCTGCGTAAATTCTGGCTGCCTATCAGCACGATTGTCTTCATCTCTAAAACAACGCGCAACTTGAAAATACCGCTCCATACCTGCAGCCATCAAAATCTGTTTGTATAATTGTGGCGATTGCGGCAAGGCATAAAAAGAACCTTTGTGTATACGAGATGGAACCAAAAACTCACGCGCGCCTTCTGGAGTATTTTTGGTCAAAATAGGCGTTTCAATTTCATAAAAATTTTTGGATACAAAATAGTTCCGCATCATATGAATAGCCTTGCTTCTTAATGCAAGCTTTTTATGCATTTCAGGGCGCCGCAAATCAAGATAGCGATATTTCAAGCGCAGTTCTTCATCAACGCTATGCGCTTCATCAAGCATAAAAGGTGTTGTTTTTGATGCTGCTAATATTGTTAATGCATCAACTTTTAACTCCCATTTTCCCGTCGCAAGGTCATGATTAATCGTATTTTGAGTTCGCGCTACAACGCTCCCATGAACTTGAATAACATATTCTGAGCGAAGAGTTTGCGCTTCTTTGTGTGCTTCTGTATCTACTTGAGGATCAAAAACAAGTTGCATCAAACCAGTTCTATCACGCAAATCGATAAAAATTAATCCTCCATGATCTCGACGACGATTAACCCATCCAACAAGGGTAATCTGCTTGCTAAGCCATGTCTCATTTACCTCTCCACACAGAACCGTACGTTCAAAATAACCATGAAGAGAATTAATTTTTTGCATCGCATTCCTCTACGTTAGAATTGCTTTTTTATTTTGTATTTATAGCCTATCAAGAAAACAAATTAAGCACAAAAGAGAGTCTTTATAAAACTAAAAACTATACTTAAGACCAACGTTTAATGTATACGCTATATTAAAACCAAGCCCTGGGATTCTGTCTGCTGCAAAACCTGTTACGTCCGCTTTATCATAAAACGCTTTTGCCTCATCCGATAAAAAGACAGCATCAGCTCGATCAACATAATGCGCTCCTGGGAAAAACATTGATGCAACCATATAGCCTTCTAAGTCCTTTAACAAATTACAAGATGCAAAAATATTTACCTCTGTACCCAAGTAAGGATTTGCTGCACGATAACGACCTGTTTCATCAACAAGCATCCCAAGAGGCCGCTCTTGCCAGTATGCAAGCACATTTGGGTTTACTTTAAATGGCTTCAAGCATTCGCTATTTTTCCAAGTAAATCCTGCCCCTGTATAAATTAGATTGGTAAAATGACCAGAATTTGCATTTCTAAAACGTGATGGCTGATCAGGTCTTGGCTGAGAAAATGGTCTTTTTACCTTCCCTGCACCACCAAGTACAAATGCGCTTTTTACTCTTTTGCCCGTATAAATTTCTTGCAAGCCAATAAAGCCGCTATATGTTTCATCTTTTGTTTCAAGATTTGGGTTATCATCACCTGAAGCAATACCAAGCTCAACACAAGCAATAAGCTTTTTAGGCAAAATCCAGTATCCACCGTCAACCACAAACATCCATCCATCAAATTTGTTACGGTATGGGTTTCTAAACCGATTTGATGCATTTTGCAAAATAATAGAATCACCTGTCTCAGGATATAAAAACCCGATATTAGCAACCTCTCCGATCACTTTTCCATTCTGAGTTTCATCTTGATAAGAATTAAAAATAATTTTTTGTGCAGGATCTGTAGCACTTACATAAGGCGCTTTTACAGAAATATTTGAACCATCAGGTTTTGTCCCTGTAATAGCATCTACATGGCTATTAGCTACTATTTCTTGCGCTTGATAATTAAGATTTTGCGTTTGATTCCTATCCCAACCACGCACTTTTTGCTGCCCAAAATTCATAGCGCAATCAAAACCGGCCTCAAGACGCTTCCCTATAAATTCTCCCGCTAAGCCCAAAGAGCCTAATTTGCTACTTGCATCTGCAGGATATTCGACACTTTGCTCAGGATCGTGATTAAATAAAACATATGGCTCAACAGTAAATGCTCCATTTTCTTTGTCGTCAACTACACGCCACTGCATACGAAATGCGGTGACAAAATTAATAACACCAAATCCTCGTGATGGATTTTTACGCTTACCATACTCTTGAGAAAATACTTTTTCATTAACAACGCCAAAAGAATACGCTTTATTTTGTAAAATAGCAGTGTACCAATCATACGACAAAGTATTAGTAAGCACATCACCAGAAAATTTTATTCCATATGCATACTGGTCAACAATATCATCTGTAAAGAATCCAAGAATACCTGGCCCCGTTGCATATGCATCACCAAGAGCAATCCCTCTTCCAAGTTGAAAAGAAAAAGATCCAATTACCAGACGTTGCCTATTCTCAAAAGGCAAATTAAACACAGGGTTGATATCTATGCCAAGCCACAATTCACGCATCCACCATAAAAGCCGCGCATCATTATGAAAATGTGATCCATATACCACGTCAAGATCTTTTATTTCAGACGCACTCGTTGCAGGACCTGGTCCACCCCAGTTCGCTTTATTTCGAATCGCAAAAAGAAACTCAATTATTTCTCGACCATATGTTTGCTGACCATAAAAACAATCTATAACACAATCAACGGTATGCCTAAAAAAAAGCGTTTTGTCGTCATTATCATTATTTAAAAGATTAATATTTTTCCCAAAAAAAGTTTCTGGTTTATAGTAGCCATTCAAGGCTACGCTAAAATCGGGAGAAACAACTATTCTGGCATTTACCGCAAAAAAGCTACAAAGTAGGGCGCACGCAAGAAAACAAATTTGCCTTCTGGTTAAACTAAAAACTGAATGCACAGAGTTTCCTTTTTATAAAAAAGCTGATAAACATGAGAAAAATGTTTGACCGTAAGTATCATATTTTTTTACCTGCATGTCAAACAAAAACCCTTGTAAACAGCCTTTTTCAAGATCCTTTTTTATAATTATAAAGCACATTCTATGGACACAAAAAAACACGTTCCTTTGCTTATTGGCGCTCATATGTCAATCGCAAAAGGCTTTGAAAAAGCCGTTTTTGACACAACAACTATCGGCGCAAATTGCATACAAATTTTTACAAAAAGCAACAGGCAATGGAAAGCTCGAGCTTTAACCCAAAAACAAATCAATGACTTTTATAAAGCTTTAATAGATGCACATATAAATCCTAAGCATGTGTTTGTGCATGCATCATATCTGATAAATTGCGCATCTTCCAATACAGAGCTACGCAAAAAATCCATTGATGCCTTAATCTTAGAAATAGAGCGATGCCAAAAACTTGGAATTTCTTATCTGGTTTTGCATCCAGGAACATCCAAGGAGTCAAATGAAAAAGCTCTTTTATTACTTGCAGATTCTCTTAATCAAGCTCTAGAACAAACAAGCGACACTGTTTCAATCTTGCTCGAAAATATGGCTGGACAAGGATCATCTCTTGGATCTACTTTTAAAGAACTTGCTCAAATCAAAAAACTTATCCATGACAAAAAACGTATATATTTCTGCGTTGACACCTGCCATGCATTTGCTGCTGGATACGATCTGCGTGAAAAGCAAGAATACGAAAAAATCATTACTGAAATCGACCAAACAATAGGGCTTGATCACATAAAACTTATTCACTTAAATGATTCAAAAAAAAATGTAGGTTCAAACGTTGATAGGCATGAAAACATAGCAAAAGGAAAACTTGGAGCAGCCTTTTTCAAACGCCTATGTACAGATAAACGTTTTATAAATATCCCAAAAATTTTAGAAACACCAAAAGAAATACTCGACGATCATAAACAAGATATAGAGAAGATAAAAAAACTTATAGAATCCTAAAAACAGACGAGAATAGAAAGGTTCTTTAAAACAAAAAAAAGCTAAAAAGGAATTGTAGTTCAACTATTTTAAAAAACCTTTTCTACTACGTCATACATAAGCAGTGCCTCTAAAGCCATCCTTCAACCACTTAAAGGAGGAGATAAGCCAAATCAAATACGTATCAAATTGATACCGCAACAGATATTCTCTCTTTTTAGCAAAAATGAAAAGATTAAAAAAAAAGCAACAAGTTGCACAACGTAAAAAAGCCTTAAAAAAGCATTGTTTTAAAAAAAGCATGCTGTAAAAATACTTTTTTAAGAATAATGCAACACGCTTTTTTTAATATCTTATACAAAATATGGCCACATTTCTGTGGCCATATCATTATTTATTTTAAACAAGTAGCAACTTATTCTTCTACATAACACTCTACTCGGTCACCAACCGCCCAGTCTGTTATGCTAGGAACCATAAATGCACACTCAAATCCTGATAAAACTTCTTTTACGTTCTTTTTCTCACGCTGAAGACTGTCAATAAATCCTTCGCCAATTTTTTTACTTTGACGCCAAACAACAACTTTTGCTTTGCGATGAAAAACTCCATCCTTTACTTGCGCGCCAGCAATAACGCCTATGCCTTTAATATCAAAAACCTTTAGCACTACAGCTTCACCGGTCTTTTTAAAGGTAGCAACAACAACTTCTTTTGATTTGAGTTTTTCTTCTATGAATTCAAGCAGTCGATAAATAATATCAAAATTATGAATAACTACGCCTTTTTGAGCAAGCGCAAGAGCATTTTGCTCTGCTTTTACATGAAAAGAGATAATCTCAGATTCTGTATTTAACGCAGTCACGACATCGCTTTCATTAACATCACCAACACCAGAACTGACAACGTTAACACCGATTTCTTGCTGCTGAAACTTTTTATGAATAGTATCCAACAACGCTTCTAAGGATGAATGCGTATCTGTTTTTAAGATAATATTAAAGGAATTCTCTCTTAAGCCTTGTCTTTTGAAAGGCTCATTCGCAGAAACAATCTGTTTTGGAGTTGCTCGTTGTTTTCTGTATTGTTCTTTTGAAACAACAGAGAATGTATCTCCTGCTTCAGGAAGAACCTCAAAACCCGAAACTCGTACAGGAACAGATGCTCCGACTTTTTTAACCTGCTTTCCATAAGAATCAACCAAAGATGTTACATGCCCAACAGTGTTCCCACAGACAAAATAGTCTCCCACAGAAACAGCACCATCATGACAAATAATAGTAGCAACACCTCCGCGGCCTTTTTCAAAGCGTGCTTCAAGCACAAAGCCTTGTCCAGGAATATCTTTTCTTGTACGCAAATCCATAAGTTGAGACTGCAACACAATCATTTCAAGCAATAAATCTATGCCTTCTCCTGTTTTAGCAGAAATTGGAACACAGACAACATCTCCACCCCATTCCTCAGGAAGCAAGCCATATTGTGCAATTTGTTGCTTAACACGATCAACAGCTAAAGCATCTGCTTTATCTACCTTGTTTATAGCAACCACAACAGGTATCTTTCCTAATTTTGCTTGCCGTATAGCCTCTACGGTTTGAGGCATTACGCCATCATCTGCTGCAACAACTAAAATAGCAATATCTGCAACAGTAATACCTCTTTGTCGCATTTTTCCAAAAGCTTCATGCCCAGGAGTATCTACAAAAATGACATTCCCATGAGGCGTCGCTGCTTCATATGCACCAATATGTTGAGTTATTCCGCCTTTTTCACGAGCCGCAACACGTGTTTTTCTGATATAATCAAGAAGCGTTGTCTTACCATGATCAACGTGTCCAATTACTACAACAACGGGAAGCCGCTCATCTTTTCTTGCTTGATCAACCCCTAATAAAGCTCTTCGAACTACTGTATCAGAATCTTCTGCGAGTGAAGGCTTAACAAGAGCAACGCCATACTGTTCTGCCAACTTTACAACGGCATGCTCTGGCACAATTTGATTTTTTGTAACAGGAATACCCATTTTAAGCAAACACAAAATAAGCTCATTCATTGGCTTATCAAAAGCATCCGCTAAATCATTAAGAGTTATAGGCTTTAAGACAAGCTCCTTTTTTTCAGCAGAAAACAATTCAGTTTTTTTATCTTCCTGATGATCAATCTTTAAAGGAGATTCTTTTGCAACACTGTGCACAACATCTTTGTCTGTAGTATCTTTTTCTTTTTTTGATACAGATTCAGATTCTTCTGCAGAAAAAAAATCTTGAGAATTTGTTGTTTTTTTATTTTTTATACTCTTTTGAGGATTTGTATTTTGTACTTGCGACATATGGCCACCATTTTGTATCGACTGATTCATTTCATCTTGCAAAAACTTGAGCTCTTTTTCCCCAAGCATTGACATATGACTGCTTACTTCAAACCCTTTTTTGGCTAACTTGTTAATAAGCTCCTTACTCGATACATTATATTGCTTGGCAAACTCATATACGCGCATTACTGTACAACTCTGCTTAAATAAAAACTACATATTAATCATGCAAAAACGTCTCATCATGTAAAGCTTTTGTTTCAGCGCTACTTGCACCAGAAACAAGCTGAATTTCATAACCTACCAACTTTGATGCTAACGCTATATTTTGCCCCATCTTTCCAATAGCTAAAGAACGTTGATCGTCATCAAGCCAAACTTTTGCAGCAAATCCTTCTATGACAATGCGATTAACTTTTGCAGGCTTTAAAGCGGATGCAACCATTTCTTCTGAGTTGCCGCTATAAGCAATTACATCTATTTTTTCGCCATTCAATTCCTTAAGAACAGGACGAATTCTGCTACCACCAACCCCTACGCATGTTCCCACAGGATCAATGTTTTTATCGTTAGAAAACACAACAATTTTTGTTTTGTATCCTGCAATACGAACCACTTTTTTAATTTCAACCAAACGCTCAAACACTTCCGGGACTTCAAGCTCAAAAAGTCTTTGTAAAAATTTTTCTGACGCACGGTCTAAAATCAATTGATTGTCATTGCGAGGTTCAGGCAAAACTTCTTTAAGCAACGCTCGAACAGGTGCTCCCACCACATATTTTTCGCCTGGCACAGAAAGAGATTTTGGCAAGAAAGCTAGCGTATTATCTACTTTTACAACAGTGCCGCTACGCTCACATTTGTACACAACACCAATAACCATTTCGCCTTCGCGATTTTTAAATTCTGAATAAACAGCAGAGGCTTCTATTTCTCGTATGCGGGATGCAATTACTTGTTTTGCTCTCAAAATTTCTATGCGACCAATTTTGCCATCAAAAGGAACTTCTATTTCTTCGCCTTCCTGAGCAAAAGGAGAAATCGCTTTTGCTTTACGCAAAGAAAGTTCAGCGTCTTCATCTCTTACGGTTGCAACGATAAGTTTTTTAACAAAAACCTTAACGCTCCCTGTATCAGGGTCATATACTGTTTTGAAAGAAAGATCAGGATACTTTCGTTGATATGCTGCCAACAAACCATCCGACACGATAGAACTTAATACTGATCGGTCAATGCCGCGCTCTTCAATAAGCTCTTCTAAAACCTGTGCAAGATTCACAATATCCTCAGAAATACAATAATTACAAAATAACGTATAAGGCTGCTATACAAACAGTGTAGTATAACTTTTTTAGTCTGGCAACACAGAAAAACTGGCTTTATGTAAAACAGCCGCGATCTTTTTAGGCTCCTGTTATTAGTATGGTTATGTAATCTCTCTTATTATTAATTAATAAATATATATATATAGTAATAGGCTTTGGCAAAAGTGGTGGATAACTCTCTTTTTTTTATTTAGAAACATCATTCAGATCAATCTATCCGAAAGATTTTGGGGTGGTGGATAAGTGGTGGATAAGTGGTGGATAACTTTTTTTTGTGTTTTCAAAACAACCTCCAGATCGACTTTTTGGAGCATTTTTCTTTTAATAATCCTTCTAGGATGACATATTGAAAGCAGCAGCGAAAAGTTATCCACCACTTATCCACCACTTATCCACCACTTATCCACCACTTATCCACCACCTTTGTATTTGTTTCAGTGCAGATAATTTTTATGTTTACTTTTTGCTTTTGTATTCAGAGAGTGATAAGCGATGTGCCAAAGAGATATCATCAACGATTTTGGTAAGCTCTTTGGGGTTTCTTAGGATGTAGGCTGGATGATATGTTGGAACAATAATATAGTTGCCAAAAGAAATGGGGCTTCCTCTCAATTTGCTTATCTGAAGGGAATAATCATTAAGTAGTCCTTGTAGTGCGGCTGCGCCAAGAGTGCAGATAACAACCGGTTGTATGATCTCTATTTGGCGATTTAAAAGAAGTTGCTTGCAGGTAGTTGCCTCAAGAGGAAGTGGTTTTCTATTTTGAGGGGGTCTGCATTTTACAATATTAGTAATATATACATCTGATCGTATTATTCCCAATATTTCAAATACTTTTGTAAGAAGCTTTCCGGATCGTCCGACAAAGGGTTTTTTTTGTATGTCTTCATCTTGACCAGGAGCTTCTCCGATAAAAAGAAGTTGCGTGTCTGGATTACCTTCTCCAAACACAACGTTTTTTCTTCCGAGCGATCCTAATGGGCATGCAAAGCAGTTAGAGTACGGCGAAAAAAGGTCGTTTAAAAGATTTTGTTTTTGTTGTTTTCTGTTCATAAAACATGTTGCAAAAAGGTTTTTTTTGATAATTATAGCAAAAAAAGAGCATTTTTGTTGCTTTTTGTGTGCGTCAAATGTATTTATAGCGCAACAAGTACGCTCTTTTTTTATCATTTTGCAACATGCGCATATTTTTTTATTTTTTTCTTATTTTACCAAATTTAAGTAACTAAGAAGAAATCTTATCCAGTCATTTGCTTGCGCAAACGGTGAAATTGGGTATGAAGGATGCATTCTTTTTTCAGGGAAATAAAGAGAGATTCCTTGAGCTCGCTGAAGGTTCTTGCCCGTTACATTTGCAAAGGTTAGTTCTTTAATGAGAGAACATCCTTCTTCTAGGTGATAAAACAGTTCTTTAACTACGGCAGAAAGATCTCTATTAAACGTAAAGTTGCGCACATTTTTTTTTAGGTTTTCATATAAATTGTGCAAGTCTAGATAGCTTGGTTCGTTAAAATGAGTACATGCAAATCGACTACGGCTTGCTGATATTCCACTTAAAACGGTATTATTAGTTTGATTGGAAAGACAAATAAGTAAAAGATTTGCAATGATATGTACATTTCGTTCAAGCAGTTCTATGCGTGACAAATTTAAAGCTGAGCATGCATAGTCATTTGTGATTGATGCATAAGTGTCTCGATATGTTTGCACAATATGTTTTGCAAACTCGTCAGAATAAAAATGATTGTTTTTGAGAATATAAGAAAGTACGGATGTGTATTGCCAACCCGTTCCAAGCTCAACTTCTTGAGACCCAATCATAATATCTGCGCTTTCTTTTATGATTGATGCAACTTCAAGCATAGACATAAGACATGCATCAAATCCAACAATGGAAAAGTTTCTTCCTTTTAAAAGATTTGTTTTAATTTTTTTCATTACCGCGCGCAAAGTATTATTATTGAGATAGTTTCCTGTTGAATCATCCCAACAAATTCCACGCGTTGTAGGTTCTATAATGTCAAAAAATCCAATTGAGCGATCAAGGTCATAGCGATCTGTAATTGGATTATATATAAAAAATTCTAATGGATGTACGATTCTTCCTCGTATTGGATCAAGAGCTCCGGTTCCATGATTCCAAAAAATAAGACAATAGTTTTTTGCAGGATAATTTTTTATTGCCCATTCGCAACAAGAGTAAAGAGTTTGTGGATCTCCACTGTCCATTTTTTGCGTGTAGGGGTCATCAACATTAACATGCACGATAGCATTTTTTTCTATGTAATAGCGGCGTGTAATTTTTTTATCGCCAACCACTTTAATATCCAAATGAACAGCAATATTGCAATTATCGGTTGATCCAACAAGTGCCATTTGATTAAGATTGCGTGCAGCAAACGGTCGAAGATCGTTATCTGCTGCCATATAAACAATGATGGTCCATTCTTTTTCTGCTATTGGGGTAGCTTTTGTTCCAATTCTTGCTTGTATGTCAGAACAAAAAACACATTGGCAAGGGGTATTATAGGATATTGTTTCAGAATGAGAGGAGTACTCAGATGAAAAAGGAGTGTCAATTTTTGGACGATTTTCTGTGTAGCTGTATGAGCTGCATATTAAACAAATTAAAATTAAAAATGCACGTAATGCGCGTGTGCTGGAAGCGTTTGTCATACTTTCTCCTTTTTTGTAGCTCAATAGGCACAGCGTAAAAAAAGAGAAAGAGAAGAATCAATATTTTATGTTTATGCTTGTCAAAGTAAAAGTTTTTTAAAAAGAGTTTTTTTGATTGTTAAGCCATGCTATTGCATAGGTAAGACCAAAACTAAGTTGAAAATCCAAAAAGAAAAGATACATAGGGCAATACAATAGCATTGCAATTGCAAGAATGGTGAGTATATGTAAAAAATGATATCCTCTACCCATTACTGTTATTATTTTGCAAAGAAAAAAAGTATATATTGCACGCAAAAAAGAAAGTGAAGTCCAGCTTAACAATGCGTATCCAAAAACAATAATCATTAAAATGATTTCTTTTAGAGCAAAAGGGAGAGGAAGGGTGCTCAAAAATGCTTGCCATAATCCTGTAATGATAGTCAAATGAATACCTGATCGTGCAATAAGGTGCACAATCCCCCAGCTTTTAAAATTATCAAGTAATTCTAATTCTTTGTTTTTTTCTTCATTCCGATATCCCAAAAAAAGTGAAGCAAAAAGTTCAAATGCATAAGGCGAAAGAATTTTTTTAGCCTGTTCCAATACATACATTTTGATTTGAAAAATAGTACGATAGAAGCTAAATGTCGGGCGGTCAATGCACATTATTTTGGGTAAAGGATTAAAGAATGTTGCAAGGGTTCCTGTTTTGAGCAAGTAATCTTTAAATGTTTTTTTTGGTGCATGGAGAGCAAGTTTTTGAGTGAATGTAATAAAGTCTCCCACGTGAATATCATCAATGTTTTTATAAAAAAGCTGAATGTTCCATGTTGAAATATTAAAAGGAAGATCTGTGTTTTCAGGCGTGTTTATTGTTTGCAATGAAATAGTAAGGCAATGTGGACAAAATGAACAAGAGCTTTCCTTTTTATCAATAACTGTGCCGTAAAAAAAAAGCTCTTGTGATGCATAATGCTTATAAAAAAGTTCAATTTTTTCATTGATAGAGTAATAACGGATTAATCCAAAAGTGAAAAAAATGAGCATAATACAGGGCAAAGGGTTGCAGTTTTTTTGTTTTTTAAAGGATATGGCAAAAAAGCAAAGATAGATTGACCAAACACAGATGCTAATAAAAAAAGCTTCTGTTTTTAAGAAATGGCCTGTCGCAATTCCTATCATGACTGCCAGCAGTGCAAAAAAAGAAAGGGGGACGCGGCTTTGTTTAAAGAAACGCATAAGCATATAAAAACCTCCAAACAAAAAGAGAGAAGTCAAAAACACTTCTCTCTTTTTGTTACTATATGATATTTTTTAAAAATTTAAAATAAGAAATTCAGCAAGACAAGCCATCCAATAAAGTTTATACCGTCCGCCATGCTTTCTCGAGCAGCTAAGCTTTTTAGTTTATAGCGATTCTCTTCGAGGTTAATTCTTTGAGAAGCGGTATTGTAATCTTTTAAGCTTTTTGCGTATTTTTCTTTATCTAAATTTGAGGCTATTTTTGATTCCATTAAATATATATATTGTTGACGAATGCCATTATAAAATGCAAAAACAATAAGATCATGGGTTGTGATATTTTGATCGTTAAGTTTTTGAGTATACTTATAAAAAGTAGCCATAACTGTAGATAATTGATTAAGAACCAAGCCTAAATTATTTTCTAGGAGTTTTTTTTGATCAACAGGGAGATACTGAAAATAATCATTTAATCCTTTTTTGGGAAATAAGGCGCTTGTTCTTATTTCTCCCAATCGATTATATCGTACTATTCTAAAAGATTGCATTGCTTTAAGTGTATGATACACAATAAATCGCAGGCCTCGCATAAACTGCTTTCTGTGGGAATAGACAAGCTCCTTGCTGTTTGATGCATATAGTGGATTTTCCAAGACTGTAGTAAATAAGTCAAAAACTGTATCGTAGTCTTCGGCTCCAAACAGTTCTATTCCCATACCAAATTGTCCAGGGTTAAATTGCTTAGTTAATAAAATATCAAAATGTTTTTCAGCAATGGGAGCCATTTTTAAAGCAATTTCTTTTTTGCTTTTATTCTTTATATTTTCATCAAAGGATTCATCAGAAGACTTTGCAAGTACTTGTATTTGATTTGATTCTAAAAATGTTTCTTCAGAGGCTGGCTGAAGGGAAGCAGGAAGCGTTTTTTTGCTACGGGAAGGCTTAGAAGATTGTTGTTTTTTTCTTTGGACTGATCGCGATCTTGCTTGTTCTTTGGTCTGCATAGCATTTGTAATAATAGATGCCATTAATAAATTTATGACAATCAATTGTTTTAATGATTTCATTTTTACTCCTTATTTTTCGAAGCGGCTATTTCTTTTAAAATAGCTGTAATGAGAAACTTTAAAGGTTTTTCTTCCATTCCTTTTATTGAAGCCGCTTCACGAATTGTTTTGGGGCTATTTTCTTTAAGAAGGGCTTTTTGATTGGCATCAATGTTTAAAGTATCAAAATTAAAGGTTGCGGGGATTGGGAGTTCTATAAAACGCCTATTTTCTCGCGTTTTAGTTATTCCATCTTTTATTCCAAGCATTGTTACAATAGTGGTTGCAACAAGACCTATTAAACCCGCAGCAACAACAAGTGCTAGAGGAATTGCATAATATCCAGGGAAAATTGTTCCTGGAATAAGCCCGGCTGTAGCGGCAACATATGATGCTTTGTGTGCAATAAAAAGACTTCCTACAGCTGCTCCAGCAATAGTTCCTGAATATAAAAGTTTTTTGAGAGCTTCTTTTGAAATGTTTTTTGTATATGAAGTACTTAAAATTTTTTGAGGATCTTGTTTTTCTTGGAGCCCCTTTTTTGTATGCCTAGCAGGAGGCTTTAAATGCGAACCGCTTTTTGATTGACCAGTCGATATGACCATGTGCGGAGGTTTCCCTGCGGTTGAAAAAAGGCACCCATCGATCATAATTGTCATAATTAAAAAAAATAGGTTCTTTTTCATAAACTTCCCTTTGTATATTATTACAAATATAATATAAAAAAGCTTGGGAATAAAAGGGTTTTGAAATAAGTTTTTATTTTAAAAAAGCCTTTTTTTTGCGCAGTTTATGAAACGTGACTGCAAAGTGGTGCGTATAATCACGCAAGGCAATTAAAAGCATTCCGACGGGAGTGGCAATATTTACTTTTATCTGGAAAGGTTCATAGGGGAGGAAGATAGTTTCTTCTCGTTTTGCCAAGCTTGCGCAAAGAGCATGGGGCAGAATAGAGAGAATTGCATTTAACTGGCCCTTGCCTCCATCAATCAAAATTAAATCGGGGATATCTTCATTATTTTTGTATCGTCTGCGAACGATTTCTTGCAGTGCAGCATAATCGTCCTGTGTGGTGAGTGTTTTTATAATAAAACGACGAAATTTGTTCTTTTGAGGTATCCCGTCATTAAATCGAATGCATGCTCCAACCATTTGTTTGCTTTGCATGTGAGAAATATCAAAGCAGTCAATGGTATGAATAGCGGTATTTGTTTGTAAAAACTTTTGTAATTGTTGTGCGATATCAGCAGGCATTTTTGCAACATATTCTCGAGGTGTCGTTGCAATAAGTATTTCGGATGCATATTTTTCAGGAGAGAATCGACTATTTATTGTTTGAAAAATAAATGAAAGATCTTGCAGGTAGCGGTTTAAAGAGCGAGATTGTTCAAAGCGCAACTGTGCATTATAAAGAGCCATTTGCTGATGTATTTTTTGCAAAAATCCTTGCTGATTTTTTTTAAGTGCATCATGCGCCAGTGTTAATCGAAAAAGATACTCTTCTTTGTCAAAATCATTTCTGCAAACTCCTGCACAAAATCCAAGATGATAGTCTAGGCATCCATGAGGGATATTTTTGTTACACAAAAAAAGTTGAAATGTGCGTATTAAAAATCGATGGGCTGCGCGTGCTTGCTGCTTGTGCAAAAAGGGGCCAATATATTCTCCATCTTGTTCTTTATTGCGTGCAAGAATAAGCTCAGGAAGTTCTTGATTGGTAAAAAGCAAATATAAAAATGGTTGTCCTTCTTTTAAGAGGACATTAAATTTTGGCTTATGTTTTTGAATGAGTTGTGCTTCCAATAAAAGCGCTTCATGTTCTGTTTGTGTAAGGATATAGTCAATGCTTTTGTGTTCATCAACAAGAGTTTTTATTTTCCAATCTGTTGCGTATTTTTTAAAATATGATGCAACGCGGTTTTTAATATTTTTTGCTTTTCCAATATACAAAATACCGTCAGCATTATCTTTAAAAAGATATACGCCTGCAAGACGAGGAAGATCTTTGTATGACATAAAAATCCTTTGATCTTTTTTGCTACAAAAAAGTTATCAAGTATACTGATGCTAAATTAAAGATACTTATTTGCATAGTGTAATCAAGTTAAAAAAAAGAATGGACTTTTTATGGTAAAAATGAGGTACCTTGTTGCTCTTTTAGGAGCAGTTGCAGCAGCTGCAGTGGGATGGCGTGGATATGTGTATTTTTTTGATACTACAACGCCATGTTTGGATATAACAGGAGTTGATCAGGATCGTTATTATAGTGGTGAAATGGCATGCTGGTTGCAATCAAATAAATCGGGGGATGTTTCTCTTTTTTTGGATGGGCAACTTCTTGCTGAACGCTTTTCAATTTGTGGCAAGCAAGAATATCCTTTTGTTATTCCTACTCAAACAGTAGCAAACGGCAAGCATACTGTTTCTTTGCAGCTGGTTGATCATCAATATCATAAAAATAAAGTATCGGTAGCAAAGGATTTTTTTGTTGACAACGTGCCTCTTCAGGCAGCATTTGTGCGCCCGGATCAATCATATCAAGTGTTGCAAGGCCGAACTTTTCATGTTCAATTTCAAACAAACAAAGAAATAGAAAAAGGAATAGTTTCTGTTCTTTCTCATGACTATGAATGTTTTCCAGAGTCGCGAGGGTCTTTGATTTATGAGGCATTTATTCCTATTTCATGTCAAGAAAGCCCAAGTGAATATCTTTTTTCTGTTCAGGTTCTTGATAAAGTTGGAAATGCTGCAACCTTGCATGGAAAATTGCAAGTTATGATGTTTCCTTTTAAAAAACAGGTGTTGCAGGTGAGTGATGAAAAAGTGCAGCAAGAGTTGGCGTTAGGAGAAGATAATGCACGTTTTGAAGAGCTTCTTAAAGAGTTAAGTGCAGCTTCAGTGCATGAAAAAATGTGGAAAGGAACATTCTGTGCTCCTATTGATATTGATCGAATTACTTGTGATTTTGGGGTTATTCGTACCACAAAGCATAAAGGAAGGTATTCGCATAATGCATTGGATGTTATTAGTGCACCAAAAAGTGTTGTATGGGCGTCACAAGCAGGGAAAATTGTTCTTAAAGAGCGATTTGGCTTTAATGGGAATACAGTGGTAATTGATCATGGTCTTGGTGTTTTATCCTTGTATTGTCATTTAGATGATTTTGCCAATATCAAGGTAGGTGATCATATAGCTCAAGGAAATCCAATTGGCACATTAGGAAAAACCGGCTATGCCTCAGGATATCATTTACACTGGGAGATGCGGGTTAATAATATACAGGTTGATCCTATGCAATGGACCAAACCTACTTTTTGATTATGCTATAAAAAATGCATAGAGATCCTTTTATGAAAGGATGTATGCATGAAACAATTATTTATGAGGTTGCAGGATAATCTGCTTGAAAAGACAAAAAAACTTGCTGCTGTGTATCGGTGGGCGATAACTTTTTGTATTCTTTTGGGAATAGGGGGTATGTATCTTTTAGTGATACATTATCCATTGGTTATGCATATTGCTTCAAAGCGTCTTGCGGTAAAGCATCTGTGTAAGCAGCTGAGTTGTATGCATGAAACAGAAGCGGAGCTTTTGGCAATGTCCCGCGTACGTGATGACATGCAAGGAGCGTTTGCTAAAAAAGCTTTAAATGGTTCATTCAGCCATGTTTTAAAGTTGCTTTTTTCTTCTTTAAATACAGCAGGGTTATCTATAAAGCAGTATCATTTTAAAGAGTGTGTACAGAAAAATAATTGGTGCAAAAAGTATGAAATTACGATGACCTTTTCTGGCCCATTTAATGCAATAGAAAGTTTTTATACACTTATTCAACAGGCAGATGTTTTGCTTTTTATAAAAAATATAAAGGTAGAAAGCATGCAAGATGCACAGCAAATGTATGCATGCACACTAGTGTTTTCACTTATTATTTTGGAATAATTTTTTCGGAAAAATCCCTTCAACTTGAAAAAGCTGAAGGGTTAGGGGGGTGAGCAATGTAATGTAATTACATTGCTCTTTAGGGATATTGAGTTATCTATAAATAATTACATGGAGGATACCAACCCCCTCCCCCTTTGTCAAATCTTAAAAATGTACTCTAAAAAGAAGAGCACAAAGGGTTATAATGGGGATTAACAGAAGGGTTATTATGCATAGCCTTCATGCGCTCAAAGACTCTAAGGCGTACGTTGTTATCGGACAAGTTGTTTAAAAAGACTTCCGGTATTTCATCAAGACTATGAACTTTGTTTAAAAAAGTAGCATTTTCTTTATACAGATAAGTTATTTCATCTATAGCTACTTGTATAGACTGCTCAGTCGTAAGCTTTAGATTTGGATGCATTGTGCTAAAATAATGAGCGCGATAGTATGTATTGTGGGCCAAGATATTAAGCGCTGCAAGTATATCGCCAGAAGGGAATCTGTTTTCTGTAGAAAGAAGACAAGCTTTTAGTTCTTCGCTAATAGAATAGTTGTAGGCAGTGCATGTTATGTTATGAGATTCAAGTTTGCTGCAAAAAAGTGCAACAAATATATCAATCTCATTTTCTATTCTTATTGCTGCAGGATTTGCTGGCAGAATTTGCTCAGGAGTAGGAGATCTTTTAATTGCGCTTACAATAAAGGCTTTAATGCGTGCAAAAAAACTCCAAATTCCAGCTTCTGCATTAAACGAAGTAAGAATTGTGGCTCCCAAAAGAATTGCTTTTACTTTTTTATTTATATGGTAATAAGTCATAGATTTTCCCATTTTGGGTTATGATTTGCTCTTTTTATAGCGCCATGATTTATTTTTGTTCATCTATCCATCGTTTTTGTATTTGATTATCGGAAAAGAAAAAGAATAAGGATTCAAGATCTTCTTTTTTGGGTAAAAAATAGAATTGCGCAGGGTAGATATGGATATCGCCAAGCCCGTCTATTTTATGGCATTCCCATATACGGGGCTGCTTGATTGTTGTTAAAAATTCATCTTTTTCTTTTTGGGCAAACGCTTGAATAGAGGATTTACTTATAGAGCTAGATCTTTTTTTAGACTCAGAAAGCGCTATATTGTATGCGCGTTGATATATATTATTTGAGATAATATTGACTATAATTGATATTTCATCATTAAGGCTTATGTCGGGATTGCTAAACTGTTTTTTTAGTTCACTTATGGTGTCGTATCCATTTCCTTTGCAGGGAATATTCTGAGAAACAAGAAGATCTGTAAATATTTTAGTTAGTGCCTTGCTTCTTTTTGCTCTTCCTTGTTTTGATTTTATGTATATATAAGGCGCTACGATCCAGTTAATAAAAAAACTTGTTTGAGTAGCTGCAGTAAAAGTAGTTGCAATTAGAATAAAAACTTTAAAAGATAGCAATCTAGGCCAGTTCACAAGCACCTCCAAAGTGTGATGGTAGAGATATTTAATTTAAGTGTAATTTGTTTTTGGATTGCTGCAACAGGTTCCGGATAGGGACATTTAGATGGATATATTTTAAAATAGCTCGCTTATGAATTGATCAATACGTTGTTTTGATATTACTGTTCCCATATCTTTGTAGAACTGTTCATCATATTCACGTGGCTGTATGACCATTGGCATTGCCATTGCGTGTCCAAAGATGAGAGCCTGTTTTTTGCTGTCAAGGGATGCAAGAATTGCGCGAAGCCCTGTTGCAGAATGGGTTCCGGTAAGAGCCGCCTGGATGTCTTTCTCGTCGTTGAGTTGTGCAACTATTTTTGTGCCAAGTTGAGAAAGAATCTCCTGATCGATCCCTGATGGTCGTTGGTCAACAACAAGCAGGGATACATAATATTTACGCATTTCACGCGCGATAGTGCCAAAAATGGTTTGCTTTGCTGCAGAAGGATTTAAAAATTTATGTGCCTCTTCAATGCAAATCATAAGTTTTTTGGGTTCATCTTCTTTGCGCTGGGAGCCCAAAAACTGTTCTGTGCGGGTAATGTATTCTGTGTGAAGGCGTCGTGTTATAATATTGGCTACTAAAAGATACACAAATGTTTCACTGTAATTTCCAAATTCAACGATTACAGAAATTCCTCTATTAATATACTCAATCATTTGATCGATAAAAGAAAAAGAGTTAGTTGGCGTATCAACTAAAAAAGAAAGCCGCTCAATTCGTTTGAGCTTTCTGTATAAAGCAGCAACTGATTCAGGGTGGGCACCTATTTTTTGAGCAAATTCTTTAATGTTTTCTGTAGCAGAAAGCAAAGCGCTGAGCCAGTTATGTTTGTATTGAGCAGCAATTAAATAAGAAGCTTCAACGGCTGTTGAATGTAGGTTGAGTTCGCTTTGCAAAGAAACAATATCTTCTACATGGATTGCACTATAAGGAATTTTTATTTCTACATCAGGATTTCCTGCGCGTCTACGTGTTGACTCTGGATCAAGAGAAAAAATTGCAACACGATCAGGGAATAATGTTTTTAATCCTTTTACAAATGCATTTCCAGGGCCTTCTTTTCGGGCTTGTAGTCCGTATTCGCTATGCATATCAAAAATGAGAGTAACGGCTTTTTCATTTTTAATAAGCCCTGCAAGAAGAACGCGAGTAAGAAAAGTTTTGCCGGTTCCTGTTTTGCCAAAAATGCCGTTGCTTCGTTCTGTTACGCGATCAAGATCAATGCAGACAGGGATATCCATGTCAAGAGGAGTCCCGATGTTAAAGTATCGTTTTGTTGAGTCGGATTCATCGCCAAAAATACGGATAACATCATGAGTGTCTGCTTGATAAACAGGAGAAAAATGGGCAGGGATTGTTTTTACCGGTGTTGGAGAACCTTTCCCCTCAATCATAAGCATCGGCTTGAGTGTTGCACTGATATACATGTCTTTTGATAAAAGCTGCTTTTTTAGCAAGGTTTCATGTGCTGCAGGAGGGAACAATAAAATATCTGGGTTTGTTACCTCAAGTTTGAGATCGGTTATTAAAGAAAAAAACGTGTGTCGATCACTAACAATCGACACAAACTTTCCTGCTTTTATTTGATCACTTGCAGTATTGCTTTCAATGCGGGCAACAAATCCCTCAGAAAGAGATCCGGTTACTATTTGGCCGAGCGCTTTTTTCATGAATGTGAGAAGCTATAATGGTTACACCGGTTCGTTCAATATGAGCAATTGCATCATGTGCAACAAATTGTCGTTGTGAACTATTTTCTGAATAGACAACAATATCTTTTTGCGCAACAAGAGGAGCGATAAGAGGAGCATGGTCTTGATATACTGCAATAAAGCCAGCAATGGTATATAGTTCAACATACATGCCTTGCACGGTGATTATCGATTCTGGAGAAACAAACTCTATATTCATGATTCTTGCATACCAGTTAGTTGTTGTGCTTTTTCGATAACTTCTTCCAGTGTTCCAACCATATAAAATGCTTCTTCGGGCAGATGATCATATGCGCCGCTTAAAATTTGTTCAAAATCTGAGACTGCACGCTCCATTGGAACGTATCGACCAGGAATTCCTGTTGCAAAGGTTGCAGCAAAGAGTGGCTGGGTTAAGAATTTTTGAACTCTTTTTGCTCGATTAACAATAATCTTGTCATCTTGAGAAAGTTCTTCCATTCCAAGTACTGCAATAACATCCTGAAGTTCTTTGTACCGCTGAAGTAATGACTCTATTGCGCGCGCTACACGGTAATGTTTTGTGCCAACGGTTGATTCTTGTAGCCCTTGAGATACAGAAGCAAGCGGATCGATTGCTGGGTATAATCCAAGTTCAACAAGTTTTCGTGAAAGAACGATGCTTGCATCAAGGTGTAAAAATGTTGTTGCAGGAGCTGGATCGGTTATGTCATCTGCAGGAACATATACGGCTTGAACAGATGTTATTGAGCCATAAATAGTATTCGTTATTCGTTCTTGAAATGCTCCCATTTCTGTAGCGAGTGTTGGTTGATAGCCAACAGCTGATGGCATTCTGCCAAGTAGCGCAGATACTTCTGATCCTGCTTGAACAAAGCGAAAAATATTATCAATAAAAAGAAGGACGTCTTTTTTTTCTTGATCGCGAAAATATTCAGCCATAGTAAGGCCGGTAAGCCCTACTCGAAGTCTTGCGCCAGGCATTTCTCCCATCTGTCCAAAAACGAGAGCCGTTTTGTCAAGTACACCTGAACGTTTCATCTCTAACCAAAGTTCATTGCCTTCTCGGGTACGTTCACCAATTCCAGTGAATACAGAAACTCCGCCATGTGCTGTTGCAATATTATGAATGAGCTCTTGTACAATAACTGTTTTCCCTACCCCTGCTCCGCCAAAAAGGCCAATTTTTGATCCTTTAAGATAGGGGCACATGATATCAATAACTTTAATGCCAGTTTCTTGAATCTCATTTTTAATTTTCTGTTCTACGAGGGAAGGGGCATCTCTAAATATAGACCATTCTTGAGTGTCTTTAAGATCGCCAAGGCCATCAATTGGTTTGCCAAGCGTGTTAAAAACACGTCCTAATACTTCTTTGCCAACGGGGACTTTGATTGGTTCTTGTGTGTCGCGAACAGGAAGTCCACGTCGAATATTAGGGATATTTTCAATGGCAATACAGCGAACAATTCCATCACCAAGTTGTTGACCAACTTCCAAGCTTGCTTTTATGCCTTGATCAAGAGTTCCTTCCAAATAAACATAGAGTTGGCTCAAGAGGCGTGGAGTTTCTTGTTGTTTAAATTGAACATCGATAATTGTTCCTGTAACCCGAAGGACAGACCCAACGTTGCGCTCCATCTGTTCCATGATTGTTATAACCTTTCACGCGGACATTTATGCTAAAGAATAGTTGCTTAAAAACACCTTAAACAAAGCTGCGTTCTTTGTAAAGAAGAACCCATTTTTTTGCAAATTAATACGATAATTCATGGGGGGTTAAAAAAAGAAAAAAAGAAAAAACATGATTAGCTAAAGGTTTGTTTGTAAAAAAAAATTATTTATTGCAAATAGAACTTTTGAAAAGATATTATAAAAAGGCAAATAAGCATGCAAAAAAGATATTGAGAGGATAAGAACTGCAATGTATAAAAAAAGGATATTTTTGCCTTGTGTACTTGGATTTCAGGTTATTTTTGCACAGCAGACGTGTTCAGTAAAAGATGAAACTTCTTTTGCTGGTAAAATAGCTAAAGTTTGTGCTATTCCAAAAGCTTTTTTTGTAACTAATTTGCAAAAAAAAGAAGGGCATTTGCCTCTTTCTCCTCTTGAAACATTAAAATCTTCTCCTTCAGCATATTCAAAGCAGCCTATCAAGCCAAAATGGCAAGAATGGCCGTAATTATTGATTTTCTATTTGTATAATATTTATACTAATAAGAGAGTATTCTTATACAGAAGAAAAAAGGAATTGAATATGATTATAAAACAGATATGCAATAAAACCTGTGCAAACTGGGTGTTTTTAAGTGTTGCAGCGCTAAGCTCTTTTTTTATATATGCACAAGAGTCTGTAGAAGATAAAGTGGTTGAGATTATTACTCCTTTGATACAAAAGTTAAAACAAGCTCAAGATGCAGAACTTCAAAAAGCAGTATATGACTCTTTGTCTGAGGTTGTTCAGACAAGCATGCAATTTTTAAAAGAAGGTGGGATTCAAAGCTCTTCTATGACTAAAAAAGGGTTGCAGCTTTCTGAAAAATTAAAAAACCGAACGCTTTCTTTGGCAGAGCGACTTGCCAATCGTTTTGTTGATACGGCAAGTGCAACCATAGAAAATACTGCAGAAACTGCTACGTTGCATGCAGAAAAAAGATTGCAAGAAACAGAAGAGTATCTTTCTGGAAAAATTGCAGGGGGGAGAGTAGTTCCTGTAGGCGCAAAATTTTCTGCAGATAAAACAAAGGCATTTGATGAGATAAGTGGCAGTTTTATTCCTGTTAAAAAAGTGGGGGATCGTTACTTTTTTGTGATAAAAAAAGACAAAGAAGCTAAAGAAGTTGATTTAAATAAAAAACAAGCCTATGAAGTGCTTGGGCTTGAGCAAGACTCTCCGTTTGAAGATGTTAAAAAGAAGTATCGTCTATTGGCGTTAAAGTATCATCCTGATAAAAATCCAACTGATAAAAATCCAGATGGTGCAGAAAAGTTTAAACAGATTTCAGCCGCATATGCATTACTCAGCAATTATTACAAAAGCAAATAGTGCTATAAATTTTTTTAAAAAAGTAAGCATGTTTTGTATATGTAAAAAGGGGAAAAATGAGCAAAGTATATACCTATTTTTTAATGGGGTTTTTTATATGTAGCTCTTTTATACGAGCAGATTCTCAAGGAGATTCACTTTCTTTGGTGATTGCTGGAGCAGCATTGGGGAACAAAGATTTGCAAAGCAAAGCAGAAGAAAGAATTCATGCAGACATTGCAAAATCATTGGCAAAGTTTATTGCACTTTCGCGTAAAAAATTTATGGCATGGATTTCTGGTGGCAAATCGGTTCCTCGTTCTGATCAGCCAACAGAAACAGATGAGCTTATAGCAAAAGTTGCGGTACAAAAAGGAAAAACCTATGAGCTTGAAAAAAAGCTAGAAAATCTTGATAAAAGTACAAGCCCTGAAGGGAATCAAGCTATTGTGGTGCATCCAAAAGAAGAAAATAACAAATCGATCAAGCAGCTTGCGTCTCAAGATACAAATACATCCGAATATACAGAAGTTGATCCCCATTTTATTATTCGCATAGAAGGGGATTTTTATATGCAAACAAAAGATTTTCCTGCATTTAAGGCACCAATGGATTTTTCTGGGTTTAAAAAAGGTGCTTATTACATAAAAACATCGCCTGAAGCAGCAGATTTATTGTTAAAGTTAAAAACAGAAAAATCTCAAGTGCAGGGAGTGCCAGCATTTCAAGTTGATGAAGAATATATAGAAGTTCCAGAAAGTGCTGTTGTGAATATTCAAGGGGAATATTATACCAAAAAAGGGTCTATCCCCGTTGTGGTGTTTACAGAGAATAACAAAGGAACAGAGCGGCTTCATTTTTATGTACTCAAATCTGACATTATTAAAGAGCATCCTGCAAAGTTAGTCTCAAAAAAAAGAAAGCCTGAGCGCAAAACGCGCATTATTTATCAAGAGGTTCCCCAAAAAACTCGCGGAGCATTCTATGCAAAAGCTTCCGTTGCAAGCTTGGGATTAAAAAAAGGAAAGTATTATATTGTGCGAGAGGTTGAAGTTAATGAAAATTAACATGCATTTTGGCAAATCAATTTTGTTGTGCATTGCAGGAAACTTTATTGTGCAATATACCTTTTTGCTTGTTGCGTCAGTTGGTCGCGCACCAAAAAGTTTGAAGACATGGACGACTAAAACATATGATCGTATACGGCCTTTAAAAGAAAAGGTAAAGAAAAAGTCTTATGTGCTTACAGGGGACTTGCCTGATAGCAAATCATCAAAAAAAGCCTTTGAGGCAGAAAAAGCTTTTTTAAAGCAACTGATTATAGAAGCGCTTGCTTCTTTTAAAATTGAAGAGAAACAGTTGATTAAGCATGTTTCAAAAAAACATGTATTAAGTGGGCAGATCGCATCATCTGAGTCAAAAAATAAGGACCTGGATAAAAAACGCAAAAAAGGAGAAAAGCATGATGCGCAATAAATTGTTATTTTGTATGTTTTTGCAGCTGATTGCTTTTTGTAGTTATGCAGATGCTGCGTCAAAATCTCTTTTAAAAAGAGTGGCATCTTTTGCTGATGATGCAGCACGTACAGTTGCACAAAGGGCTGCAAAGCTTCGATTTGAAAATAGTTTTGCTAAAGGCTTGTCAAAAAAACAAAAAGAAATATTGCTTGAATATTATGATGAGTTTGCAGGCGTTTTATCTGCAGAAAGAGCTGCGCATGAGCCGTCTTTGCAAAATCTAAAAAAGGTTGTTGAGGCAAACCAAGGTAAACCGGATGACTACATTCAAACTCTTGCACCGTATCAAGATGCTGTGGCGAGAGTACAAAGTACACTGCAAGCATATAAGGGCGCTCAAGGAGCAGCACAACAAGAGGCTGCGCGTGCACAAGCGCTTGCGCAAAAAGCCATAGAAGAAGCTACAGAACGAACAAAGCTGTTGTCTGAATCAGAACAAGGGTTTGAGGAATTAAGTCAAAGGTTTAAAGTTGAATCTACTGGGATTAAGGCTTCAGAAAAATTGCAGCAAAGAAAGGAAGAAACGCAACAAATTTTTAAAGTATTTAAAGAAGCTGAGCCTCAAGTCGAAGCGCGTTCTGTACTTAGGACCACAGCTCAAACGCCTACACCTCAAGTGGCAGCGCCCACACTTCAAGTAGGACCAACGGCACTAGTGCCTACAGGGCAAGGGTTGGGTGGGAGTGCTGAGCATGTTGTGCCTAAATCAGCACGTGCTACGTTTGGTTCTGTGGTGAAAACAGTAAAAGCAGGCGCAGGCAGAGCAGGAAGTCTTGTAAAGAGTGCCGCAACTTCAAAAATTGCAGAGCGATTATATGCGCCACTTATTTTGCTAGGAATTGGAACAACGATAGCTGTGATAGAAGAGCTTGATCGGATTGAACAAGAAGAAAAAGAAAAGCTTGCAGCGTTAGAAAAAGAGCAGCTACAAAATCAACAAAAAGCGTTGAGTGAGCGATTGCAAAAAACTAGCCAACAAAAACAAGCTTTAAGTGTTGATAAGCAGCAAGAAGAGCAGCTTATTAAAGAAAAGCAGCAAAAAGAAAAGGCATTGCTTGAAAAAGAGATTTCTTGGCAGCAGCTTTCTTTAGATGTATTGGCTAACTTAAAAGAGTTAACGGCTGAATTTAAAAAAACCAAGTCTAAAGAAACAGAAAAGCAGTTTGCTCTTCTTTCAACAAAGTTGCGTATTATGCAGCTACTTGACCAGGCGCTTGCGCAAATGCAAAAAAAGCCTGTAGCACATAAAGAAATTCAACAAGAGCTTGATGCGTATAAAAATCAGATAGAAGAGCTAAAGAGTGCCTTTTATAAAGAAATGCGAGAAAAAGAAAGCAGCATAACGTTTGGAGCTGTTCAAAATAGGTTTGTTGAGGCAAAAGTTTTTGCAACGCCAATCTTTAAAAAATATGGGGCTACGAGCAGCAAAAATATGGAAGTTTTTTTAAATAAAATTGTTGGAGAATATCGAGAAATGTATGACTTTGCTAATAGTATTGCGCAAGTGACTAGATAAAAAAGAGATTAAAGGAGCTTTAGTATGAAAAATAAATATGTAAAAAAAGGATTGATGGTGGCCTTGTTTGTGCACGGAGTTTGTCTTGTAGCAGGTGAAACAGTAAGCAAAAGGCTGGGACAAAAAGCACTTGGCGTTGCAAGTGGTGCAAAAACAGTACTTGGCAAAACAGGGGCTGCAGCAAAAAAAGCAGCCATTTCTGCAAAAAGCGCTGCTGAAAGCAGCTATAGCTCTGCAAAAAAGGCTTTTGGAAAATTAAAAAAATCAAAAGCTGCTGAGGCAGAAGGCGTAGAAATGAAAGAAGCTACGCAGCTTAAAGGCAGTGTGCCTTTAGAAGAATGGGAAGCAACAGCTTTGCCTAAAACGTCATTAAAGACGCGTTTAAAGGAATCAGCAGGTGATATAAAAGAAAGCATAGTTGCCGCTCCTGGAAAATTAAAAAAAGGGCTTGAAGATGCAGCATCTTCTGCTCGACAAAAGCTTGATGATATGTTGTTTGCGCGTAGGGCAAAAAAAGAAGGTATTACTGAAACACAATTGGCACAAAGAGATATATTACAAGCGCAAGAAAAATTTGCAGCAGCTCAAGCTGAAGTAGTAAAAACTAAAAAAGAGTGGGAGCTTGAGTTTGATGCCGCAAGAAAAGCAGGAAGAAAAGAAGAAATGCTTGTTGCTGAAAAAAAACAAGGGCAACTGCTTTCTGGAGCAGAAAAGCGATTGGCAGAGGCAGAGCAAGACCTTGCAAAAGCTCGAGCGCGTGCAGAAAAATATGAGGGGCAAGTAGAGCAAAGAGGTAGTGTTCCAGAGAAGTAGCGCCAGAGACGACAGAAGCGTATAGCCCATCAGAAGAAGTACTCAAATCAATTTGGAGATAGAGGCTTCAAGAAAAAATAACTGTTTTTTTAACTAAGCAAGGAATGCGGTGAATAAGAATAAACTGTTTTTAGGGACCATGTTCTTACTATTTTTGCCTTTTTTTGGGCATGGAGGGACAGCAAAGATTGGTGGTGCTTCAGCAACGCTTGCTCAAAAAGGAACACGCATTTCAGTGTTAACGCGGCTGGGTAGTTCAGCAAAAAAAGCATTATCAAAAAAAAGAGCAAAAATAGAAGATATTCAAGATTTTTTGCGGGCGCGTAAAGCAAATATCTCAAAGCAAGAACTGCTACAAAATGATTTGGTTGCTGCAGAAGCAAAACTAGAAGAGCTTGCTAAAGAACTAAAATCATTGCAAAAAATCAAACAAAAAAGAAAAGATCTTTCTTCTTTGACTCCTGAACAGCGCATTACGGCAGAAAACATTGAAATAGTTGCCGACAAACAAGCTTATGGCATGGGACTGGATCAAAAAATTGATTCTGTGCAAAAAAAACTTTTGCGTGCAGAAAAGGATTTTCAAAAGGCTCAAGCGCGGCTTCTCTCTGAGCAAATCCATGGACAAGAAAAAGAGTTTACAGCTTTAGTTGCCCAAAAAGAGGCCTTAAAAAAAACGATTATGGAACATGAAAAAACGCTACAAACAAAAAATTTTAGTGAGCATGTACGGGCTGGAGCAAGGGCTTCTATGCAAAAATATCAAAGACAGTTTGATGAGCTTGTTTCAAAGATAAGAGATGTTCAAAATCAGGAAGCGCAGCTTTTTGAATCAGAATTACCCAAAGGGATAAGGATTTCAGAAAACAGGCGTGTTGCCATGGAGGCGTTAAAGCCTTTTGAAGAAGCACTTTCTACAAAAAATGGGAAGCTTTTTTTGCAAACAGAGACGGGGCGGCAATGGCTTATAAATACAGAAGTTGGCAAGTACATGCAGCACAATACGCCCTTTATTGTTAAATGGATTAAAAATTCTCCCG
>CAYTRW010000008.1:0-7587 GCA_964440325.1 uncultured Pseudomonadota bacterium | reverse complement strand
AAGTACATGCAGCACAATACGCCCTTTATTGTTAAATGGATTAAAAATTCTCCCGATGGGATTCGTTTTAGATTGGTAAAGCAATCAAAAAATTTGTTAGATGAGCTTTTTGCGCCGATAAAAATAGGAGAAGGCTCTTATGATTCAATTCATATGTATATAAATAGTTTTTTTAGGTTTAAAACAGATAAGTTTAAAGATTTAGAAGAGCTTTTTAAACAGGCAGATGCGCAAAAAATTTTTTATAAAACGGATGAATATTTGACACCAAACGAGGTAGAGCAAATTAGACTTGCCAAAGAAATATTTGAGTATCAAAAGCAGGTTATGAAGGCTCGTGCTTTAGAAAGCATACCAACTGATAAGCCAGGACTTTTTGGGCATACAAAAACAATTTATCCTCAAAGGGATCTGATAGAAGGGTTTTTAGCAAGCGATGTAGGCAAACAGCTTTTAAAAACAAAACAAGGGCAAGAGTGGCTAAATACATCTGCGGGTCAAGCATGGCTGGGAACCGAGACTGGAGAAAAATGGTTGCAGACAGCAGAGGGTGAAAATTATTTAGAAGCATTAACCAAAGAACTTGCAAAAATTTGACAGGCCGTTGCCTCATAAAGGGAATTTATGCAGAAAAAGAGATTTTTTAAAAAAATAATATTGCCTTTATTTTTGATCGGCTTCTTTTTTGTACAAGATGCATTAGCTGCAAATGTAAAGGGGCGTATTGCAGGAGTTGTTCGTCGAGCTACCAAATATTTTGATGATAGTGCCATAAAAAAAAAGCTTGATGATTGGCAAAGCAGGCGAGCAGCAGTAAAAAAAAGATTTGAATTGCCAAAAGATGTTTCTCTTGATGAGAGCACAAAGCAATTAATTCTTACAGAAAAAGGGAAAAATTGGTTTTTATATTCAAAAGAAGCGGGAGACTGGTTTAAAGATTCAAACGTTATTGCATGGATAAAACAGGATGAGGAGTTATTTAATCTTTATAAGCAACGATACACGGGACCTGCAGAGCCGTATCTTGAACGGGTAAAAACTTTTTTTAAAAACAAATTTTCAAGCTCAAAGATTAAAAAGTCTGGAAAAGAGACTGGTCTATCAGAGTAAGCTTTTTTTCTAAGTGTTGCTTTGTAAGTAGTCCTATTTGGGGGCCAATGTGTTGAATGACTGCGCTGCTATTAAGCATTCCTGCTTGCGTTGCAATTTTGATAGAACTGTTATTTACAAGATAAGAAAAAAAAGTTGCAGCAAATGCATCACCTGCTCCAACGGTACTTATAACATTGGTTGGTATTACTTTATGAAAATAGATATGTTTTTTGTCTGAAACATAAACTCCTTCAGCTCCATTTGTTACTATTGCCAAAGAAGGTCCAGATATATGTATTTTTGCAAAAAAAGTACGTAGATCAAAACATGGTTTTTCTGATAAAGAACTTTGGCAAGTAAGTAATGATGGGCATCCCGTTTGAGCATTTGTAGTGACTGTGCATGTATGCGAAGCGTCTTGCATTTGTGTTAACAAAGTATGGGCTTCTGATTTATTTACAATAATGATATCAATATTTTTTAACGCAGCTGCAATAAAAGGGAATTGCTTGACAAGATGTGTTGAACCAGGGTTGAGTGCAACAATAGCACCTTCTTTTTTTGCTGCATGAGTTAATGATGCTAGAAGCTGTGCAGATTCTCCGCTTAATGAAGAAAAGTAAACTCCATCTTTTTGTGTAAAAATATCTGGCTTAATATCAGCAGGAATCAGTGTGGTATTGGCACCACGATAAATAAGAATAGTTCTATTCCCAGAAGAGCACGGCAAGATAAAAGAAATACCAGTTTGATGAGTGTTTGATCGTGCAACATGATCCGTTTTTACATGTTCTTTTTGGAGTTTTTGGAGTAAAAAGTCAGCATCAACATCTGTGCCTACTTTTGCCAAAAGAGTCACCGTATTGCCAAGACGAGCGCAGGCTGTGGCGCTGTTTGCAGCGCCACCACCTACATGATGTTCTAGGGTAGAAAGTTCTATTTTTTTCCCTTCTTCAAGCACGAGAAATGTTTGTTTATGTTGTTGGCAACATAATGAAAGTGTCCCTGTTGTGTCATGGTGCATAAAAAGATCTTTAATTACATTTCCAACTGTTACAATACGCTTCATATGCTTATTTTTTCATCCTCAGATGGCATAAGAACATGGTGCAATACTTCATCAGCATGGTTTACCAAAACAATATCAATTCCTTGTACTAGATCATCCAACTTGCTCAATTCATGCTTATTTTTGTGTGGAATAATAATGCGTGAAATATTGTTGCGCATTGCTGCAAGTATTTTTTCTTTTATACCACCAATTGGCATAACTTCGCCACGTAAATTGAGCTCTCCGGTCATGGCATAGGCAGCATTAATTGGTCGTTTTGTGTACGCAGATAAAATTGCAGTAAGCATGGTAATCCCTGCCGATGGGCCATCTTTTGGAATAGCGCCAGCAGGAACATGGATGTGCAAGTCTTGCGTTGCAAAAAGAGCATCATCGATACAAAATTCTTTGCTGTGTGCGCGAACATAGGTAAGTGCTGCTTGAGCAGATTCTTTCATCACATCGCCAAGTTGCCCGGTTAAAAGGAGATTTCCTTTTCCAGGAACAAGCAATGCTTCAATTTTGATGATTTCTCCGCCGTATGAGGTCCATGCAAGGCCATTTGATATGCCAACTCTGTTGGTAAAGTTTGCTTCATCTTCAACAAATTTGAATGGTCCAAGATAAATGCCCAAATTTTCTGGGGTAAACTGTGCAATTTTTTGTTGTTCAACAAAAATGCGTGCTGCTTTTGAGCATAATGTATGGATGAGCCGTTCAAGTTGTCGTACACCAGATTCACGAGTGTAGTGGCTAATTAATGCTTTGATAACGGTATCATCAAAAGAAGGGGTATGTTCTGAAAGGCCTGTATTTGCAATAGATTTTGGAATCAGATGTTTTTTTGCAATAGCAAGTTTTTCTTCGAGTGTGTATCCGCTTAATTCTATAATTTCAAGACGATCACGAAGTGGTTCTGAAATAGGATCAATGCTATTTGCTGTTGCAATAAACATAACTTTTGAAAGGTCAAAAGGAACTCCCAAATAGTTGTCATAAAACGTTTTGTTTTGTTGTGGGTCAAGAATTTCAAGCATTGCTGCCGACGGATCCCCTCTAAAGTCTGACCCAATTTTATCAAGTTCATCGATCACAATAATTGGGTTGCACGATTCAGCTTTTCTGATTGCTTGAATAAAGCGTCCTGGCATTGCTCCAACATAGGTTCTGCGATGTCCACGGATTTCTGCTTCGTCTTTAACTCCTCCCAAAGAGATTCGAGCATATGCACGACCAAGACTTTTTGCTATTGATTTTCCAAGAGATGTTTTTCCTGTTCCTGGAGGCCCTACAAAGCACAAGATGGGAGCATACCCATCATTTTTGAGCCGACGAATAGATATAAAATCAAGAATTCTGTCTTTTATATCAAGAAGCCCAAAATGATCTTCATCAAGAATTTCTTTTGCGTGTGCAATGTTAAGATTGTCTTCTGTTTCTTTATCCCATGGCATTGCAAAAATCCATTCAAGATAGTTTCTTGTGACAGTTGCTTCAAGTGAATCAGGGGCAGTTCGTTCTAGTCTATTAATATGTCTGCCTATTTCTTTTTTTAATTCTTCATTTAAAGGAAGTGCGTCAAGCCGTGCGCGCATCGCGTCTATTTCTTCAAGATCATCTTCGCCCAATTCTTGCTTGATTGCTTTAAGTTGTTCACGCAAATAAAACTCTTTTTGAGACTGATTCATGGATTCGCGTGCAGAGTTTTTTATTTTTTCTTGAATTTCTGCTGTTTCTATTTCTTTAGCCAAGTAATAAGAAAGATTTTGAAAAAGTTCAAACTGGCTTTGGCTTTCAAGAAGTTTTTGTGCATCTTCAACGGTTAGGTTAAGGTTTGAAAGAATAAAGTCCGCAACTTTTTCATTATCCTGAATTTTTGCCAAGATGATATGAAAATCAGGGCTAAAAGAGTATCCGCCTGTTGCAGAAATTTTCTCAGCAGATTCACGCAAGCTTTTTAGTATAGGAGCCAACTCTTGAGGAGCGCTTGAGGGAAGATCAAATCGTTCTATTGTTGCTTCAAGCCGATTGTTATTTGTTGAAATATCAAGAACACGAGCTCTAAACATTCCTTGAACCAAAACTTTAAGTCCGCCTTCAGGATTTTTTATGACTCGCATGATTGATGCAACGGTTCCAACGGCATACAAATCATCAGTGTCAATTCCACTGCGATGAGAGCTATCCGTTTTTGCTGCTAAAAGCAAAATCATTTTTGATTCATCAATTGCTTGTTCTATGCCATTTACAATTTTTTCATCAAGAACAAGGAGTGGAACTATGGCATGCGGAAAAACCACAACATCTATAGTCGGAATAACTGGAACTACCTCCGTGATGAAATCGTGATCAACCTGATTTACTACTGTCTTCATATGTCCCCCTCAGACCTACTTCTTATGGTTGGTATCCCTTTTTAAAAGCCCTAACTAGCACCAGTCTACGGAAATAAAAGTACGTAGCTCAATAGTTATTAAAACAAGGAGGGGAATATTTTTATTCCTTGGATGATATGCTAGGGTATAGCTTAGTAACTAAATGACATTTATAGATCTTTTGTAGGCTTTTCTACAAAAAAAGGGCCTTGTTATGAAAACAGTTCGATTAATTGCAGATGCTCTCGTTAAGTGGTTTGATCAAGGTGGAGCGCGAACAGTAGTGCTCAATGGCGTTACAGCAGTATTCCATCAAGGTGTTAAGTATGCCATCATTGGACCTTCAGGCGCCGGCAAATCAACACTGCTACATATTCTTGCTGGTATAGATACGCCAACTACGGGTGAAGTATCGTGTAATGAGATGGGCTTAAGTTATTTTTCTGCAGAAAGAAAAAGTTTTTTTTTAAATAAAACGGTTGGGCTTGTGTTTCAATTTCCATACCTAATACGTGAGCTTTCAGTTTTAGAAAACGTTATGATTCCAGGCTTAATTGCGCAAAAACCATATGCATATTGTGTTGAGCGTGCACAATATTTGCTTGAAGAAGTTGGGATTCCTGAAAAAGCAAAGCGAACGCCAGCATCTCTTTCTGGAGGGCAGCAGCAGCGAGTTTCTTTAGCACGTGCTCTTTTTAATGAACCGGCTTTTTTGCTTGCAGATGAACCAACAGGAAATCTTGATACTGCAACGGGAAAAGAGATGTTACGTGTTATGCTTGCTTGTCAGGAAAAATATACGATGGGTATTATTGTAAACACTCACGATGAATACATTGCCGATGCAATGCAAGAAGTATATGAACTTTCTGGAGGAAAACTCATTAAAAAACGCTGATTGTTGCTATAAAATGCGTTTTTTTTTGTGTACCATTACTAAAAAGTCTTTATTTTTTATATGTAGGGATACTTATGATCACAAGAAATAGTATCCTAAAAAAAACGGCTCAAGTTGGTGGATATACACTTTTGAGTAGAATTTTAGGAATTATACGTGAAACAGCTTTAAGCAGATATTTGGGACCAACTGCGGCATTTGATGTTTTTTTAACAGCCTTTAAGTTGCCCAATTCATTGCGAAGATTATTTGCAGAGGGAGCTCTTTCTGCAGCGCTTGTGCCATCATTGGTAAAGCACATGAAGCATGAAAATAAAGAAAGCATTTCTGGTATCATGGCGGTAAGTTTTTTGTTTTTTGAGGGGATTGTAACACTTATTTGCATGTTGGTTATGTTATTCCCAGCATATACATTTCATCTTATGGCGCCAGGATTTTCTCAAGAATTGGTAGTTATGGGAGCTCCTCTTTTGCGAGTATTAATGCCATTTATTTTATTTCTTTCATGCAGCGCTATTATGGGAGCAGCATTGCATGCCGTAAGCCATTTTTTTGTACCTGCAATTGCTCCAATTATATTAAATATTGTGTTTATCACAGGAGCGGGCGTTTGTTTATATTATAATCTTGATGTTATTTGGTTATGTGGATTTATTGTGGCAGGGAGTGCATTGCAGCTTTTAATCCATGCGCTTGCCTACTTTAAAGAAGGCTTTGCATTAAGAATGGTAACCAAAAAAGATATAAAAGAATTTGGAGCTGTTGGTATAAAATTTTTACTGTGTTTGCCAACGGTAAGCATTATGGAGATTAATTTATTTATTGATATGACATTTGCTTCATACTTACCGGCAGGTGATATGTCTTTATTGTATCTTGCAAATCGTTTTGCCAATATTCCAATTGGCGTTTTTGCGGTTGCCTTTGCGACTATTTTGCTTCCGCATTTTTCACGTGTTGCAACACTTACGCCTAAAAGGCTTCCTTTTTATGTAACAGAAACAATAAAGCTTATTGCATGGGCAATGATTCCAACCGCGCTTTTGATGGTTTTCTTTTCTGAGCCTATTTTTCATACGCTCTTTTTATCTGAAAAGTTTACTCCTACGCATGTATGGCATGCGGCAAAAATTTTATCTTTTTTTATGGTTGGATTATTTTCTTTTTCTTTAAATAAGATTTTGGTTAATGTGTATTACGCGCTTCATGTAACATGGGTTCCTTCAGCGATTGCTGCAATAGCTACCGGCATAAATGTTCTTTTTAACTGGATGTTTTTGGTGCGATTTGGGGCATGTGGGATTGCGCTTGCAACAGCACTTTCTGCCGTTTTTCAAACGATATTATTGCTAGGAGTTTTGGCTGTAAAGTATGGCGTTGCTTGTTCAGGGCGTTCAATTTTTAGATTTTTTATATGTTATGTTGCACAACTTGGAGCAGCATTTGCTCTTTTTGGGGCTTTGTATTACGCATGTTACTATGCTATTTTGCATTGGTTGCCGCCTTTGGTATCTGCTTTATTTATTGATACAATAATTTTTTGGATGTGGGTTGGGCCACTTGTTCTGTTGCTTTTTTGGTTTTTATGGGCAACACGAAAAAAAGCAAAAGTGCATGTTTATTTTTTGAGTTAGGAATAATAAATGATTAAACAAATTTATTCAGCAGGCATTATTCCCTACCTGTATGGTGATTATGGAAGAGAGTATTTATTGCTGCAGTATCACGCAGGATATTGGGACCTGCCAAAAGGAAAGTTGGAAGAAGGAGAAACTCCTATAAAGGCGGCGTATCGTGAACTTTTTGAAGAAACCGGAATAACTGAGATTTCAGTTCATGATGGGTTTGAAGAAACGCTTACTTATACTTTTTATGATCATGAACGTAATAAAATTGAAAAGACAGTATACTTTTTTGTAGGTAAAGCAGCATCTTCTCGTGTTACTATTTCTCATGAACATCAAGGGTACGTTTGGCTTGATTATGATCAGGCAATGTATCGATTAACGTATAAAAATGCTAAAGATGTGTTGACCAAAGTAGCACATTTTTTGGATGCTTCAGGGTTATAGAAAAAAAGAAATTAAAGATAACAAATAGGGCTGCGAAAGAGTTTTTTAAAAAGCTTTTTGCGCAGCCCTATGCTGAGTCTGATTTAAGTTTTTGATTAG
>CAYTRW010000007.1:1537-54082 GCA_964440325.1 uncultured Pseudomonadota bacterium | reverse complement strand
GTGTAGCTGTTGTTGTTGTTTTGTTCCATAGAGGCTTTTGGTCCATATTTTTTTGGAGAAACCTTGTTTTTTTATATACGTTTTTGTTTGGTCAGAAAGCGTATATTTTTGTTCATATGCGTAAGATTCATTGCGATCATTATTGATTTGAGATTGATAATCATACAAAATAGTTTGCTGCTGTTTGTATGAGCGCAAGCGATCAATAAGCGCCAAGCCATATCCAAGATTTGAGTTATGATTAGAAGGCGAATAGGTGCTTGTTATTGGAACCGGAGAGGTGTTTGCAAATTGATTTTTTGGCCATAAATCTGATGCATAGTATGAGTCTGATGTGCAAACAAAAGAAAAAAATGCGGCAAAAAGGAGCCAAACGATGCGCTTCATAAACAACCATCCTTTTTTTAAAGGTTATTTTTAATTAATCGTTAGCATAGTTTGAGAAAAAAGAGCTGCAAGTTTTATGCATCTTGTGTAAAGAGACATGTGTTTTGCAAAATTGATTTGTGATATATTATGGAGTGTATATTGTGTTGCATAGTTAAGTAAGTAGAGAAAGAATGTATTTATTGCCAGAAAATGAATATGCAGTGCTTGAAGAGTCTCTTTATTTTTTGCATGTAGCAGAATTAAAAGAGCTTATACATACGCTTGGACAAGAGAATTCAAGCAATACAAAACTGGATCTAATAAAACAAATTCTTTATTTTTTTAAGACAGGAGTTGTTTTAAAAAAGAAGCAATTTCCAATACAAAGTAAAGCGCAAAAAGGAGTTGTTTATACCCTAGAGCCGCACACGTTAATGCTTAAGGGTTCATATAAAAATGATCATGCTAATCGAGCGTTTTTTAAAAAACTTATAGGTCCTTATTTTCATTTTACAGCGTATGGCATTGATTGGTTAAATGAACGTTGGTATGCGGGAAAGCCGCCTACATATCAGGAATTTGCGGATATGTGGCAACATGAATATGAGTATCGCAAAGTTCATACTGTTCGTCCTAAAGATGAATGGGCATATATTAATTTTGCACAAGAAATGATAAAAAAATATCCTGATGCTTCAAAAGAACAGATCATTCTTGCATGGAAAAACGAGCGGTTATTTCATGTTAAAAAAGTGTATAAAATTGTGCGTGATTACAAACAAAAAAATAAAAAATAACGTTTAAAGTTGTTATAGTTATAAGGCTTTTAAAAAGATACAGAGTAGGGACTTTTGAGCCTTTTTGGGTTTATTTGCATTGTCGTTATAATTTTACTTAAATATACGTGAGAGTATTTATTATATGATTTTAAAAAAGGATTGATCGATGAAGAATATGGCGCATACTGAAGCAATGGTTTTGGTTTATACAACGATTCAAGTGTATGAAACAGCAATAGATCTTGCAGAAAAAGCAGTGAATGCTGGGCATGCCGGTTGTGTAAATATTACCAAACATGGAACATCTGTATATAAATGGAAAGGTGCGTTGCTTAATGAAGATGAATGTTTTGTACTGTTTAAAACAACCAAAGAAAAAAGCGCAGGGCTTGTGAATTTTATTCATGAACATCACCCGCATGAAATTCCTGCATGTGTTGTTATTGATGCACACACATCACCTGCTTTTATAGAATTTTTAAAAGGCTAACATGACCAAAGGTACGCTTGGACTTCCCCTTGAATACAACGAAATGCCACAACTTTTTGATTTTCATAATGTTGATGCCAAGACGGATATTAGAACAGAATTGTTAAATCAGTTGCTCAAAAAATATGGTGCACAGACAGTGCTGGATCTTACCTGTGGCACTGGAGCGCAGCTTTTGTATCTTGCACGCTGTGGATATGCAATGACAGGTTCAGATTTATGTCAGCCGCTTGTTGATATTGCCCAAAAAAGAGCACGAGATTTGCAACTTTCCATTCCAATTTCTCAAGGGGACATGTGTACTGCGCAGTACGGGCAGTTTGATGCGGTTATTACTATCTTTAATGCAATAGGACATCTTTCTACTCAAGAATTAAGTCAGGCGTTTAAAAATGTTGCAGACAATCTTAAAGATGGTGGAATATATATTTTTGATATTTTAAATCCTGACATGCTTGCCTTAATGGATATGGCAGATTTTTCTTTGTGTAAAGAAGCATTTATTGATGGGATTCATGTGTATCATGTTCAGTGTTCTACCTATGATATTAGTAAAAAACTGCTTACTTCTTATGATACGTATGTTTTGCAAGAGAACGGGAATATACCGCGAACTGTTCTTAATCATTTTTCATTTCAGTTGCATAGTATGCAAGAGCTTGTAGATATGCTTGGGCAAGCAAAGCTAGAATGTATAGAAAAACTGGATTTTGACGGAGGATTATTTGATCCTCAAAAGACTGTTAGAATGCTGCTTTTAGCGCAAAAAATAAAGTAAAACGTTAAAAACTAGTTTTTTTTGACGTAAAATGATATAATTATTTGTAGAGATAAGACGATAAAAACTATGAGTTTATCTTGTCAGGTCCGAAAGGAAGCAGCAAAAACTCCTCTGATTTTGTATCGTCTTTCTCTCTTTTTATATGATTTTATTTTTTTTCATTTTAAAAAAGCTCTTTATTTAATGGTTGGTAAATAATATCTCGCGCTACAAAATTCCTTTTGTAAATAAACTGTTTTAGAGAAGTATCAAGCTTTTAGATAATTTAATAAGAAAGACCGTAATTCTTCTTTTTAGATTCTCCTAAAAAGGGTATACTTATTATTAATAATAAAAAATTGGTGCATTCCAGGATAAAAAACGATTTTCATTGGTCTGTAACCGTCTTGTATAAGAGGTAATAACCTTGCATGAATAGTCTTAATTTAGCGCGAAAATGGCGTCCAGAGCGTTTTGATGACATGGTTGGGCAGGGTATTGCTCTTCGAATGATAAAAAATAGTTTATATCGAGGTCATTATTTTCCCGTTTATCTTTTTTCAGGACAACGAGGGTGTGGCAAGACAACGGCAGCACGTATTTTTGCTGCTGCAATTAACTGTGCAAGATTGGATGCATTTAAGGAAAATCCTACAGAATCTATTCCTTGTACGGAATGCAAATCTTGTTTGGCAATGCGGCGAGGGGATCATCCTGATTTTGTAGAGGTTGATGCTGCATCTCATACGGGGGTTGATAATGTTCGGCAGCTTATAGAATCTTCTGCTTTTTTACCGGTTATGGGTGCCAAAAAAGTATATCTTATTGATGAAGTTCATATGTTGAGCAAGGCTGCATGCAATGCCCTTTTAAAAGTTTTAGAAGAACCACCTTCCACTGCGCTTTTTATTTTGGCAACAACAGATCCACAGAAGATGCTTGAGACAATTAGATCGCGTTGTTTTCAGCTTTTTTTTATGGCAATACCGGGAACTGTTCTTGTGGATTATTTGGAGCAGATATGTCAAAAAGAGCAGATTTTGTATGAAAGATCAGGGCTTGAAGCGATAGCTCAGGAATCTGATCGATGTGTGCGTGATGCGATTAATTTGTTGGAACAAGCACGTTTTGCAGCCGATACGGTTACCTACGATTTGGTTATTTCATTATTAGGGCATGTTTCTGATCAGTATATGCTTCAATTAGTAGAAATTGTCTTTAAAAAAGATATTGTTGCTCTCATTGAACTTATTCCTTTAATGCTTTTTTCAACAGCATCTGTAGAGTATGTATGGAAAAGGCTTATAGAATTATTGCGTGGGCTTATTTGGCTAAAAAATGGAGTTGTTCCTTCTCATATTACTCTTCCTGCGCAATTGCCGATTGTAGCCCATCCTATTTTGCTTACTCAGGTGCATGAGTGTCTTGCATTCTTGTATCAACAGTATGATATGCATGCAAAAGGAATGTTTAGTGGGGCATGGCTTGAGATTGCATTGTTGCAATGGTGTACTCAAAACGATAATGGTTCTCATTTTGGATCAACTCCAGAATCGTTGGGTGTTCAAAAAGGGAAAAAAGAAGAATTGAGTGTACAGCAAGCAAAAAGGGTACAAAAATTTGATAATCATGCAGAAAAAGCCGTTTTGGCAATAAAAGATACGCCTGATAGTCATTCTTCTTTTGAACAAAAATCAGAAGAAAAAAAAGACGCAAAAACTTTTTCTCAAGAATGGCGAGAGTGCATGCAAAAAATTATAGCGTCAGACAATCGTTTGATTGTCTCTCTTTTGGGGCAGGTGCAAAAGGTTGAGTTTGTGGAAACAATTAAGGAATTACGACTTATTTTTGATAAAGAGAAAAGTTTTTTTCAAGATTTATTACAACAAACGGCGCATGAGTGGCAACCTATAGTTGAATCTGTATATGGAGAAAAGATAGCGATAGTATACTTATTTGAACATATGTCTGGTGCAAGCAGTAAAAAAGAAACAAAAGCATTGCTCGCAGAGCACAAGCATGTAGAAGTTTCTAAAGAAACAAAAAATGGAGATTCTTTTTTGCATGCATCTGAAAAAAAAGTAGTGATGAGGCAGGGATACCCTTCTGTAAAAAAGAAAGAATCTGTATATCGCATACCAAAGGGGGAGGTTGTTGATATATCGGATCGGTCGCAGTGGCCGGTAGCTTCAATGATAACTGATTATTTCCCTGGAACCGTTGCTATTTTAAAAGAGGATGATCATGGCATCTCGTAAAGAACTTCCTAATATTGTCATTGTAGGAAGAACTAATGTTGGAAAATCTACATTGTTTAATCGCTTATCGACGGAAGTAAAAAGTATAGCGTATAATCAAGAAGGCGTTACGCGTGATTTTATTACGGATATTGTTACCTGGAAAGATCATACTTTTAGATTAACTGATACCGGTGGCATGACCACCAAAAAGGTGTATGATCAACTCGATAAAGCTGCTCAAGAAATGGTTAAAAGAACGCTTGAAACAGCGGATGTTCTTTTGTTTGTTTGTGATGGAACGATTGGGGTTTTGCCTGAAGATCGTGAAATTGCAAGTCGCTTGCGTACCTATAATGCGCCAATTTTGTTGTTAATAAATAAAATTGATAGCAAAAAAATGTATGATGAACATTCTTTTGAATTTGAACGTCTTGGTTTTAAGACAATGATTCCTGTTTCTGCGGAACATGGTGTAGGGTTGCAAGATATTTTAAATACTGTTGTAGATCTTATTCCAGAAAAAGAGTTTGAAAAAGAAGTGGCTCCGTGGAAAGTGGTGCTTCTTGGAAAACCCAATGTGGGCAAATCATCTCTTATGAATTTGTTGCTTGGTCAAGAACGTTCAATTGTTGCTGATATTCCAGGAACAACGCGGGAATCAATTGTTGAACATGTAACGTTTTATAAACAAGATTTGTGTTTAGTAGATACGGCAGGGGTTCGTAAAAAAAGGTCTGTGAATGAAAATCTTGAGCAGTTAATGGTAAAAAGTACTTTGCATGCTGTGCGAGAAGCAGATATTGTATTATTGCTGGTAGATGCTTCAGAAGGAGTACTTTCAGACCAAGAGCTCAAGCTTGCGTATTACGTGTTTCAAGAACAGCATAAGGCTCTTATTATTTTGTTTAATAAACAAGATAAAGTTGATGGCTATGCAAAATCTCGTCTTGAAAGCAGTTTGAGTGAATATGAAGATTTGATGAAAAAGGTTGAATCGCTTTCTATTTCTTGTAAAACAGGAAAAAATGTAGGTCGTATATTGCCTCTTATCCAAAAAGTTGCAGAGCGGCATAATAAAGAATTTCCGGATGATGAGTTAAGTATGCTCTTTAAAGAGTTTATACAAGTAAGACCGATTTATCGCCAAGGAATAATGCTTGGAGTGCGTCGTGTACAGCAAATAAATCATAGACCTATGACATTTGCAATTTATACCAATACGCCAAGGCTTTATTTAAAAGCGCATGAAAACTTTTTTGATAATCAGATGCGTAAGAAATTTGTACTTACTGGTGTGCCAATTAAGTTTGTTTTTAGAAAATGAGATATCTTAGATATAAAGTATATTTATTATAAAGAGAAAAGGGATTGTTTAAAACAACAATCCCTTTTCTCTTTATGAATTTTTATAGTTAAGGATTGATCAAGATTATAAAATAGAATGTCTACGATCTATTTATAATTAATTGGTTTATCCATTAAATTGCCTATAAAGTTGTATTGACTGTGTGGAGTCTGTTCTGCAAAAAAGGGAATATCTTTTAAGTCTTTTGAGCATCCCATGATATGAGCATTGTTTTTTGGTGTGTACAAGCATAATACTTCATACTTTAGTCTGCTATTGAGTGTTAATCTGTAAATAATAGATTGTGTATGACAAAAAGGTTTTAAGGAATATTTTTCACAAAAAGGATCTAAAGGTTTTCCTACAATTGGTTTAACGGTAAATGCTTCAATTTTTTCTACGGTTATTTTTTGTTGAGCTTTTTTGCAAAATTGTTCTCCAGCCTTTATTAATTCTTCTTGATTTATAAGTGAATTAGAGGAGAAATAAGAAGGATAAAGAGTGGTTAATTTTGAATGTTTTGGCCAATGATCTGTTCCGATAGCAAATCGATGAAATGAAAAAATAGGCAAAGATAATCCCAAAAGCAAACTCAAAATACTTACTTTTTTAAGCATGTTAACATCCATATATTTATAAAGAATAAAAATTGTACTTATAGTAATATATAGATAAAATTGCGCATTAAAAAGCAATTTATTTTTTTGTCGCATATATATAATTTACAATAAAAAAGAAGAGCGAGTATAAAATGCTCTTCTTTTTTATTGTAAATTATCGTTTGTTTATGCTTGCAAATAGGCAGATAACAATGTAGTCCATGCAGTTTGAGTTGACCATTTTAAAGAAAGATAATCAGGATCGATTTCTTTTTGGTTAAAGTATATAGATAGGCCAGTAGCTTTTGGATGAGCAGAGCCATGTGCTTCGGCCAAAATTGCTTTTTTAATAAGAGAAAGTCCGTCATTTAATGTTTTTTGTAGTTCATTTTTTTGAGATTCATCAAGATCGGTTGAGTTTAAAAAAGTTAGTATGTTTGAGTAAAGGTTTCCTAAATCAATATAACTTGGTTCATCAAAACTTGTGCAATATTGGATGCTGCTTGATTTTGTAAGAAGTTGTTTAATGCTTTCAGAATATGAACTATTAAGAAGGGATGTTAGTTTTTGAGCAAGCGTATTGATGTTTATTGATAAAGCATCAATTTGGGACAGGTCTATCGCAGATAATGTAAACCATTTGTCTTTTGATACATATTCATTCTTGTATGCAGAAACAATAGCTTTAGCATATTCGTTGGGATTTGTTTTTTTTAAAAGAGATGAGCATACTTTGTCATAGCAAAAACCATCTCCTGGAATAGTTTCTTGTGATGCAACCATATATGTTGCATATGGTGCCAAAATATATGCAATTTCAATATCACTCATCAAACAAGCATCAAACGCAACAATATCAATTTTTTTGCCTTTACGCAAAGTGGTTACAAATTGACCAATTTTTTCTAAGTCTGAATCCAAAAGGACGTTTCCTGTAGTATCATCATAGCAGACTGCTCGATAAGGAATGTTGGATTCAAGTTTTGATCGATTAATAGATCCAGATCCATGATTCCAGAAATCGAGAATAAAACAATCACAGGGGTATTGTGAAAGAGCCCATTGGCATGCACGTAATACAGTTTTGTAGTCTCCGCTATCTTGCCATGATTCAAGTCCACGTTGTATAGCAGAACCCTTTTTAATGTAGTATCGCTTGGTTATTTTGGGAGAATTAGGTTTTTTGGTGCAAAGATATACAAGAATGTTTAAGTTTTGACTTGATCCAATTTTTGTCATTTCCTGTATATCAAGATCAGCATATGGATACAAGCTGTTGTCTGCAGCCATATACACTAAAAGGGTTGTTTTTTGATTTTTGTTATTAAGAGCAATATTGTTGTTTTTGTTTGCAGTAGTAGGTAAAAAAAAGAAAAAAAGAATAAAAGAAAAACGATATTGTTTCATGTAAGCTCCTTTTTGTAAAGAGATGTTTTTTTGTATCCTATGAATGCGGATATTCTTTGTCAATCGCAAAAAGTTGCTTATTGTCTTTGCCTCTTTTTGAGCCTACACTGATGTAAATGGATTTTTAAAGCAACAAGGAGCACATATGAAGACACAAGATTTACAAATCCAAATTACGTTTAAAAATACCGAACATTCTGAAGTTGCAGAAACGTATGCAAAGGAGCAATTACAAAAGATAGTAAAGTTTTTAGAGCATGAACCATCGCCGATTTTTATGCATCTTATTTTTGAGCCATCAAAAGTGCGTGAACATAGTCGAGTAGAATTTTTGCTTAAAAGTCCACATTATGATCTTGTTTCATCATATGAATATGAGGGAGAAAAGTTCTATGATGTATTAGATCGCGTAATTGATGTGATGTATCATAATTTAAGAGAAGAAAAACAAAAACGCGTTGATGAACGTAAGTCGGCAGGGCGTGAAGGAAAATATTAAAAAATAAAAGGGGCTATAGCTCAGTTGGCTAGAGCGCATGCATGGCATGCATGAGGTCACCGGTTCAAATCCGGTTAGCTCCACCAAATAAAAAAGAAGGCTTTTAAAAAAAGCCTTCTTTTTGTTTATTACATTGTTCTTATGCAAAGGTTATTTTTAAACTATTCAAGATTATCGCAATAAGAAGGATGAAAAGTTTGTGGAGGAACGGTTAAAAAATGCGGTGTTTGTCTAACATGAAAAATAGGACTATCTACGACAACAACTGATTCTTCGTAACAGGATGTTCTTCTTAGATCAACAGAGTGTCCATTTGGATCAGTTACTCTGATTAATGGAGTTCGCATTCGAGGTGGGTTTGGATCCGCTTGTGTCTTCATAGAACCATCGGATGCTGTATGAGATAAACGATTGTGTATAAAATCTTCTGGCGACACTTCTCTGACTATTTCTGTTGTGCAGCATGAAATACTATTATTACTGCAGCATGAAATACTACTATTGTTGCAGCATGAAAAGAATTTTTTAACATTGGCAAAACAAGTGTAGGAAGGCTGTTGCCATAATGCTGCTATAATTACAATAATTACACGATAATATTTGTTATTCATAAAGGCTCCATTTGTTGAGTGTATGCCGTATAATGGCATATAATTTTATCATAGATTATATATTCAATTTGTCAAGCTGTAAAATTGATTGGAGCATGAAAATGGCTATAGATACTCATTTTTTTAAAAATCATTGGCGGCTTGAAAAATTAATTTCGCATCAACCATCTTTTTTTATGAGTATTATTGAGGACATATCACAAAAAGGAGGGCGTGCGTTACTTGTTGGAGGGTGCGTACGAGATCTTTTTTTGGAGTCTGATGTTAAAGATATTGATATTGAAGTGCATGGTATAGAGCCTGAATTGTTTGAATCAATTCTTTCTTTATATGGAGTAGTAGATTTTGTAGGAAAATCGTTTGGGGTATATCGATTATATGGTCTTGATATAGATTGGTCATTTCCTCGTTCAGATTTAAGTGGTCGTAAGCCACAGGTAACTATAGATCCATTTATGAGTCTTAAAGATGCGTTTGCGCGTCGCGATCTTACCATTAATGCTATGGGGATAGATCTTGTTACATTTGAGCTTATAGATCCATTTAATGGAAAAGAAGACTTGGATAAACGCATATTGCGCGCTCCAGATGTGCATTTTTTTGCGCAAGATCCTTTGCGATTTTTTAGGGTGATGCAGTTTGTTGCTCGATTTGATATGTATCCAGATGATGAACTTCAAGCATTTTGTTCTCAAATGGATGTGTGTGGTATTTCTCGTGAGCGTATTGAGGTTGAGTGTGAAAAAATGTTTTTGCGATCAAAGCAGCCTTCAAAAGGAATTCGTTGGCTTTATGCACTTAATCGCTTATCTGATATTTTCCCTGAAATCTATGCATTAATAACAGTTCCTCAAGATCCTTTATGGCATCCGGAGGGAACTGTATTTGAACATACAATGCAAGCTATTGATGCAGCGGTATTTCATGTTCAAAAATATGAAGCTAAAACAGAAAAGCTTATTCTTTTTTATGCAGCACTTTGTCATGATTTTGGGAAAGTTGTAACAACGATAAATGTTGATGGAAGAATACGTTCGCCAGGACATGCGCAAAAAGGGGTTGAGTATACAAAACGTTTTTTGGCACGCATTATGCAAAATAGTGAAATTATTCATGCAGTTTGTCAGCTTGTGTGGTATCACATGCATCCTATGCAATTTATTGCATCAAATGCTTCTCTTGCATCGTATAAACGTGTTGCAGCACAACTCAAAAAACCGGTTACTATGCAAATGTTGGCGGACCTTTTTTGCATAGATAGGCAAGCGCGTAATCCGCAAAAAGAAGCTCCTTTAATGGAATGTGATCAAGAAGCAAAACTTTTTTTAGAACAGGTAAAAAAAGCCGGAGTTTTATATGCACGAGAAAATGCGCTTCTTTTAGGCAAAGATATTATGTCTTTTGTAGAGCCGGGACCAAAAATGGGTGAAGCATTACGCTATGCGTATGCTCTTCAGATTAACGAATCAATTAATGATAAGCAGGTGCTTCTTAAGCGTGTACAAAAATGGGTATATGCTAAAAAAAAATAAATGTTATTCAGATAAAAGATATGCATCAAATAACATATTTCTAAATTTGCATGTTGGATCGTATATTTCTTTTGTTTGCAGAAATTTTTTATAATGAGGATAAGCCTGGTTAAACTGTTTTTTTGAAGCATAAAGATGGTATGGCAAATAAAAAGTTCCCTGTGTGGACAATGCTGCATCAATTAATTTTTGTGTCCAAATTTTCATTTTTTCTTGTTCTGAAGAAGAGTTCCATACATTTATATATAAAACAATAGAATATGAATTTACCGGAGCATAGGCAAGTATCGACTCTTTATCGGCAGGAACATATCGAATTGATGCATTGAGTACGTTTATATCATGATCAGAAGCTATTTTTTTGAATTGTTTTAGGAAAGAATTTAAGGAATCAACAGGAATAAAATATTCTTGTAATATTGAATGAGAAAAAAACCGAGTTAATGGTTTTAAACTGTCAATAGTGTATCTGCTCATTTCATAGTTGCGCCACACAACTTCAGGCTTTTCAAGAATATTTTGCTGAATAACTTTTCTTGGTATAGAGAGGATAGGGATTCGTCTAAGAAGTTGTTCTGCAAGCATTTGTATGGGATGAAATAAGTGTTCTCTGTTTAGGCGCGTTGGAATGGTAAGTTTTTTACGTGTTTTGTTAAATGTTACGATTGTTGCGTGTTCAAAATCATGTGGGTATAAAACAGCATTAAAAAAGATAGTCTTAGGATTATTTTTTATTTGAGTTTCAAAAAAACTTGCTACCTCATTCCATTGTATATGATGTGCTATTCGTTCCATTGGCTCGTTATCTGTAAGACGTAACGTTACATTGGTAACAATTCCAAGCAAGCCATATCCTCCGATAGTACTGTAAAAAAGATCCTTGTTTTTCTTTCTATTGGCAGTTACTAAAGAGCCATCAGCAAGTACGATTTCTAGTTCTTCTATTGATCCTATCATAGGACCTTCTGATACCATGCGAGCATGCACATTTACAGAAAGAGATCCACCAACGGTAAAATCATTATATGATTGCATAACACGAATGGAAAGATTATATGGATCAATAGCTTTTTGAATATCTCGCCAGGTTGTGCCAGCTTCTACTGTTATGAGTTTGTTTAGGGGGTCAATTTTTTTTATCTGAGATAAATTAGTCATATCGATAACTGTGCCATTTGGATAAGCTATCTGGCCACCTTGTGATCCGCGCGTGCCTGCAAGTGAAACCGGTCCTTGTGTTTTTTTAATTATTGACTGAATTTCTTGAGTAGAAGATGGTTTTTGTATAGAGGAGACTGTAATAGGGCACGTTTCAATAACACTGTCAATTGTGATTGAATGGGTGCTTAGGGTATAAGTAAAAAGGATAAAACGTATGGTTTTAAGATAATTCATGCGTTTCTCAATGTATTATTGAAACAATTATGACTTATTATATAAAGCATAATATCAAATACAAAAAACAAATGCATAGTTTAATATAAAATTAATAATATGAGGCTTTTCTATTGAGTGTTTGAAAATAGATTTAGAAATGTAAGTGTATGTAATGAGACATCGTTTTTATTTAACCAGCTATAAAACTTTAGGTTATTCTGGCTGGTTAAATAAAATTAATGATTTAGATTACGCTTTAAAGCGTTGAATATAAATTGCACCTTCTCGAGAAGCTTTTCCAAGAAAGAATAAGAAAGCTACTGTAGTTAAGCCTGCTCCTATTGCTAAACCAGAACCAAAATAAAAGGCCTTTGTTTTTTGGGAAGTATTAGTAGGCGTTGCATTAAGTTGTAGTCCTGCACAAATAGCAAATGCCAGAGACCACTTTGCCATTTTTGATACATGTGTAGTCATTATATTCTCCATTTCATCTAAAGACGATTGTTTTTTTGTAATATTTTTGCGAGTAAACTGTAAAAAATTATATCGCAATTTGTAGTAAATGTAAAGAGGGTAGGTAAAAGAAGTTATTATGCTTTCCATTTCATCTTTTAGAGGATGTTCGATTAGGGGGAAAGAAGATGTGAAGTTCTTAATAAAATTATGTAAATGATATAAAATTCTTGGTCTTATGCTAAAAGGTTTTATAGTATAGGTTTAAGAATTTTCTACAGTATAACAAAGAAACTGAATTTAGATTTAATAATTATTTTTACTATTATGCAGCATAATAGTAAAAATAATTCACTTTAAAGTTGTCTAAAGCCAAAAAATATTTTATTTGCTCAGTCAAAAAGTTTTCCAAAAGTCCTAACATAAGGTTTTGTATTGATTGATGTCTGCGATGAGCGTAAGAACTTTTATGCAATGGGTTAAATCAAATTTTTGCAACTATATTAGCGGTTTTTGTCTATGCATTTGAATGCGCGCAGAAATCTTTTTTAGGTTTAATATTTTCTCGTTTTCGTACCTTTTTATGTACTTTGAGTGCAGATTTTTTTAGATGTTGATTGAGTAGCCGTTGGGGGCGATATCTTTGATAAGGTTTTGATCGTGAAGATGTTTTGTCCTTATGGGATTCGATTGCGTTTATTGCTGTAGAGATAAAAAACAGAATGGCCAAAACTATTTTTTTAATCATGATTTGTTGATTACCTATTTAAAGGTTTGTTTTTCTCTTTCTTCTATTATACTCTTTTGCAATGCGTTATCATTTCTAGCATATGTTACGATAAAAAATGATAGAATATTTGTAGCTTTTTAAAAAATAACTTTATAAAAATGAGGCATGCATATGGGTAATGAATTATGGCAATTAATAATGCAATCTGATTCTATCACAAAAACAGTGTATGGCATTCTTCTTTTTCTTTCTGTATCATGTTGGACCATTTTTTTGGGTAAAACGTTGCTTTTTTTTGTAAAAAAACGTCAAATGTATCGCATCATGGAACATATTTCAGGAATAGAGTCTCTTGATGCTTTAATGACGAGAGCTTCTTTTTTTGATCATACGTATGCGGGATATGTTGTGGCAAAACAGACACAAGCAAGTAAGATGGTTGTGCAAATGTCGCATCAGGAGCATAGTCTTTCTGTACAAAATATGATTGAGTTGTTGGAGTATCAGTTGGAAAAAACTACGCAAGAAATTGTTCAAGATGAAGAATCACTTCTCTCTGTACTTTCTTTGAGTGCTGCGGTGTCACCTCTTTTGGGTCTTTTTGGAACCGTCTGGGGATTGATACATGCATTTTTACGTATTAATGAAACACAAATGGCTGATATTGCAACGATTGCACCTGGTATTGCAGAGGCTCTTATGACTACACTGGCAGGACTTCTTGTTGCGATTCCTGCATTAGTAATGTTTAATGGGTTGCAACTGAGCCTAAAGGGTCTAGAGCAGTGTGTAGAATCAGTAACGGATGTCGTTCGTGTGGTTCTACAAAAACATCTTATTTTAAAAGGAGATTTGTATGCGTCGCTTGGGTCGTCAATCTCGCAAAAACAGACACATGCTTAATGATCTTTCATTAACACCGCTTATTGATACAGCACTTACGTTGCTTATTATTTTTATGATATCGGCACCCATGATGAATAATTCAATAAAGATTACATTGCCAAAAGGAAAGGCAAAAGAAGAAACATCATCGGTGCAAGAAATGATAGTAACAGTTAATAAAGAAGGAACATTGTATTTAAATGATATGCAAATGAATAAAGAGCAGCTTCTTGTAAAAATAAAAGAAACTGTTCAAGAAAATAGTGAACATACTATTTTTGTTCGTGCTGATCAGGCTGTTTCCTATGGCTCAGTTATAGAATTAGTAGATACCTTAAAAACTATCGGTGGAGTAAAATACGTTGCATTGGCTACAAATAAGTACGTATAAACAGCACCTTTTTTTATGGGGAAGAATACTTTCATTTGTGTGTTTAATCCATGGTACGATTGGAATTCTTCTTTTTTGGTGCTATCGATCAAATCTTTTTTATTTTAAAGCAGCAGTTCGTGCACATGAGCAGGTTCCTGTTATTTTTGACACTGCATTGTTTTTACTAAAGAAAAATAGTTCCGTGGCTAGTGCAGTAGTGTCAAAACAAAAAGCGTCCGTCAAAAAAGTTTCTAAAAAGCAGGAAAATAAAAAAGAAGAAGTTAAAAAACAGGCTACACAGGTTGAAAATCGGGTTACTGAAAAAAACAAAAAAGAAGTTGTTCAAAACAGTGGGCCCAAAAAAGAAGTGATAGAAAAAGAGCTAAAAAAAAATAAAGAGCAACCGCCTAAAGAAGCAAGTGCTTCTCAGGATGAGCTAAAAAAAACAATTGAGAAGGTAGTTAAAACAGCAGAAAAAGAGAATAGCCACTCTGCGATAGATGTTGAAAATATGCAACCAGAAGATCAGCGAATGTTATTGTTTTCTCAACTCCAAAGACAGATTATTGCAGAATGGAGTGCGCCGGTTGGCATGCCAAAAGATATAGCATGCACAATAAGTTTTTTTGTTGATTTAAAAGGTATTTTGCAGCACATTTCCATTGAAAGTTCATCGGGAATTTTGATGTATGATCTTTCAGCACGTGCGGCAATTATAAAAACTATTATGCCGCGATGGAGTCGTGGAAAATCCTTTACTATTACGTTTCATGCCTAACGGAGTGCATCATGATAATACTTTTTTTGAGATTGTTTTTTTTGTTTGTAGGGATAATAAGTAGTGTTAAAGCCGTTACTCCAGAAGCCCATTTGCATCTTTCGGCAGTAAAAATGGCAAAAATGCCTCTTTTGATTGTACTTGTTTCTCCTGATCAAGTTCTTGAAGAAACAGTGCCTTTTTTGATAAAAGATTTTTCATTTAGTCAGCAATGGGATGTTTTTGTAGAGCGTTTTACAACAAATCCTACAAAAAAAGACATTGCTAATTATGCTCAAAAAGGATTTATGCTTGTTGTATTTTTGACTTCAGATAAAGAGCATAATGCTATTGAGTGGCGAGTGTATGATACGTTGCAAGCAACATTAAAGGATGGCAAACGGTATATAAAAAAAGGAAAACATCCTCGTATATGGGCGCATGCTCTTGCAGATAGGATGTGGCCACTTTTTACGGGACAGGATCCTTTTTTTTCTTCCAAATTAGCTTATTGCAAAGTAGTTAAAAATAAAAAAGGCAAACGACTACAACATATTTATATTGCAGATTATGATGGATCATATTCTGAGCCGCTGATTACTTTGCCAACAATCAGTGTTGTGCCTGTTTGGAATCAAGATCCTGCTTATGCACGATTGTGGTATTCAGAGTATGCAGCAACAAATGTAAAGTTAATGAGTGTTGATATGCATAAAAAACGTACGGTTGTTTCTAGTCAAGATGGAATAACTATGTTGCCTGCGTTTTGTAAAAAAAGTGGCAAAGTTGTGTATTGTGCATCAGGAGGAACAGGGCATTGCGAGCTTTTTTGTTATCATAAAGGAATAGTTGAATCACTTACTCATACAGAAAAAAATAGTATGTCTCCTGTATTTGGGTATGATGAAAATTCATTATATTTTTGTTCTGACCAAACAGGATTGCCGCAGATTTATAGCATGAGTCTATTGTCAAAAAAAAGTGACCTTGTTACACAAGGGGGCTTTTGTACAGCGCCTGCATACTGCGCTAAAAAACGATTGTTAGCGTATGTACGGAAAACTAAAGGTGTCATGCAGTTATGGATATACGATGAGATTTCAAAAAAGCATACCCAGTTAACGCATGATAAAGGGGATAAGGCAGAGTGTTCATGGTCGCCCTGCGGGAACTATCTGATCTATGGGGTATCTTGGACTGGTAAAAATCGAATTGCTATGTTACACTTGAGCACAAATAAGCAATTTTTTATAACACCAGAAGATCAGCATTGTAGTTATCCATCATGGTCACCTCTTTATGCGGTGCTTCCTGTAGTGCAAGACTGAAAATATGTGTGTTTGAATAATGAAAAAACCATTTTAATGGATTAGATACATGAAGAGATCAAAAAAAACACCAAATTCTTTTTTTAATGGCGGACCGCGTTCTGTTATTGGAGCGCTTTTCATAGCGATGGGAACATTGTTTGTTCTTGTTTGGCTTACTGATGTTAGTAGAGATGTAAAGCTTATTCCATATTCGGCGTTTCTTGATTCAGTAGAAAAAAATCAGGTAAAAGAGGTTTTTATTGAAGGGCAGGATGTACGAGGAAAGATGACCGATGGCTCGCGTTTTGAGACCGTTGTTGCTGAAAATCCTCAAGATTGGCAGTTTTTGCGCAAGCATAATGTATCAATGGTTGTTTCTGGTGCAAATACTTATGCTTCAAGTTGGTATTTTCTCATTATAATTACTTTAATGGCAGTTTTGGGTTCATTATGGTATTACGTTCGTCATGTGCGTGGAGGCTCTTCAAATAATAATGGTGGAGGAGCTGGACTTTTTAATATGGGTAAAAGTCGTGCACGAATGTTTTTGCCTTCAATGATTAAAGAGCGTTTTGATTCTGTTGCCGGTGCTGGTGAAGCAAAAGAAGAGTTGCAGGATGTCGTAGATTTTTTAAAAGATCCACAAAAATATGAGCGGTTGGGTGCCAAAATTACGCGAGGCGTTTTGTTAATAGGAGAGCCTGGAAATGGTAAAACTCTTCTTGCTCGCGCGGTTGCAGGGGAAGCAAATTGCCCATTCTTTAGTATTAGTGGTTCAGATTTTATAGAAGTGTTTGTAGGTGTAGGCGCCTCTCGTGTGCGTGACCTTTTTGCACAAGCACGCAAGCATGCTCCCGCTATTGTGTTTATAGATGAAATAGATGCGGTAGGAAGACATCGTGGCAGTGGCATGGGTGGTGGTCATGATGAGCGTGAGCAGACTTTAAATCAATTGTTAACAGAAATGGATGGGTTTGAAGTTTCTACATCACCGATTATTGTGCTTGCTGCTACCAATAGGCCAGATGTTCTTGATAAAGCTCTTTTGCGTCCAGGTCGATTTGATCGTAGGGTTTTGGTTCCATTCCCTGATTTGCAAAGTCGCGAAGAGATTTTAAAAGTGCATGCAAAACCTATTAAAATTGATACTACAGTTGATTTGCATAAAGTTGCTCGAGGAACACCAGGGTTTTCTGGCGCAGATCTGGCTAATCTTTTAAATGAGGCAGCGATTATTGCATCAAAAGCTCAAAAAGATGCGGTTTCTATGCATGATATAGAAGAAGCGCGTGATAAGGTTATTCTGGGCAAAGAAAGTAAAAGTACTATTCTTACTGAGCAAGATAGAAAAACAATTTCATATCATGAATCAGGCCATGCATTAGTGCGATTATTGATGCCAGAAGTGACTGATCCATTGCATAAAATTACCATTATACCGCGTGGAGGAGCTCTTGGGGTAACACATTCTATAGCAGAGAGAGATATGTATTTGCATTCAAAAGAACAGTTGATTGCTCTTGCGATGTCTGCTTTAGGCGGAAGAGCTGCTGAGGAGCTTGTTTTTGGAAAATTAACAACGGGCGCATCAAATGATCTTGAAAAAGTTTCATCTATTGTGCGAGGCATGGTTTGTAGTTATGGTATGGCTCCTGATGAATTGGGATTGGTAATTTATAGCCAAAATTATGAGGATTATAAGTACTCTCAAAAAACTGCGGAGCTTATTGATGGTGTTGTAAAAGATCTTATTGCAAAGTACTATCAGGATACTAAAAAGCTTTTATCAGACAATATGGACAAGCTTGATCTTTTGGCAAAGACACTGCTTGAAAAAGAAACGATGTATGCTGATGAAGTGTATGAGTTGCTTGGAATAACTCCACGTATTAGCCATAAATTAATCGATTAATGGTAAAATGCTTCTTTTTAAAGAGTTTTATAGTTGAAAAAGATCATTTTTTTGGGTACAGTATATTGTATAATTTTGATAAGAAAAGATAATGAAAGGTTCCTTTAATGGCAAGAATATGTGCTATTTGTGATAAACGGCCTCAGGTAGCAAACTTGGTAAGTAATGCTAATAACAAAGTAAAGCGTTGGGTATATCCAAATGTACAGCGTGTACGTTTTACCATTACCGGTGATGCAAGCGGATCTGTGAGGCTTGCAAAAGTATGTACCAAGTGCATGAAGGCAGGAAAAATTCAAAAAGTAGTATAAAAATCAAAAGGTTTATTGTATGCCAAATATTGAATCAGCAAAAAAACGTACTAAACAAATAGAAAAAAAGCGTGCTGTGAATACTGCACGTAAATCAAAAATAAAAACAGCTATTCGTAGCTTTACTGATGCATTAAAAATGCAAGATCTTGCTCGTGCTAAAGTATTGTTAAATGCAGTACAAGCACAGCTTGCACGGGCTAAAGGAAAAGGCGTATTGCATGCAAATACTGCTGCTCGTAAAATGAGCCGCCTTGCACAAGCCTTGAAAAAGCAAGATTTGGTAAAATAAATTCTTATTACCATATTTTAAAAACGAGCACTGCGGAGTAAATCTGTGTGCTCGTTTTTTTTTGATTATTCATAGTATAAGGAGGAATTTATATGAATAATCATGTAAAAAGAGTTATTGTTTTTTCTTTATTTAGTATTCAGTTATTTGCCGATGGAAATATCAATAAAGATGATATTAATGTGTTTGGGTCACTTGTATTAAAAGATAAGTGTTTTGGCTCAATATCATGCGTTGGGAAAGCTAAACTTACTGATATTGCAGCTGATTATATTAATATTATTGGGCCTATCGATGCGCAAAATATTATTGTTGATAATTTTGTTGTTGTTGGTAATGTTGTAGGGGAAAAAATAAAAGGGCGGTCTTTTTTTATTATAGGAAAAGCGGATCTTTTAGAATGTTCTTTTGAAAGTCTTTCGATCGTTGGAAATTCTTGTATAAAAAATAGTTTTTTTCAGGAAGCTTCCATCTCAGGAGTTGCTTTAGTTGAAGACTCTATTTTGCATAATGTAACAGTTACGGCAAATGAATTTACACTTATAAATAGCTCGATAAAAGAGAAGCTTATTTTTTATAAACCATTTATGCAAAAAAAAGAAATTACATTGATATTAGAAGATTCAATTATTGAAGGTCAGATAGAAGTAGAGGAAGGATGTACTCTTTCAATTATAAAAAAACAAAAGTCTGATGCGCAAATTTCTATAGTGTCATTTGATCAAAAAAAAGAATCGTTTTTTTCATGGATTAGTTCTTTTTTTAGGTAATTTTTTTTAAAGTATGTACGTTATAGATTGTAGAAAAACTTATGATCTATAAAATCTTAATTTATATCACAGTGACGCTTGTAGGCAATTAAAAAATCTCGTGCAATAGTAGTTGCAACTTGTGCTGATCCTGCGTTTTCAACTAATACAACAAGCACAAGTGGTTTTTCTTGCTTATATTGAAAATAAGTAACAAACCATCCGTGCTCAAGAAATGATTTATCTATGACCTGTTTTCCAAGCGCTCCAATTTGAGCGGTACTTGTTTTAGCATATAATTCAAAATCTTTTAGCGTATTTACTTTTTTCCCTGTTCCATGAGTGATTACACTTTTCATTGATTTTTTTAAAAAGGCAATTGTTCGATCTTTTAGATCTAATGGAATTGATAATAATGGTTCATCCTCTAAAATACGTGGTTGAATGAGAAATCCGGTAAAAATACTTCCTACCATGCGGGCAATTTGAATAGGAGTAGCAAGGAGATAGCTTTGGCCAATTGCTGCAGATAGTGTTTCTCCAGGCCACCAAGGTTCTCCTTTTTTTTCTCTTTTCCACTGGGTATTTGGAACAAGCCCTTCTTTTTCTGTAAATAAAGATCCTGTTTTAAAACCAAGTCCAAAGCGGTGTGCGTAGTCTGCAAAGATGTCAATAGAGATTTGTTTTGCAACTTCAAAAAAAAGAATGTTGCAAGATTGTCCAACTGCATGAGCGGTATCAAGGAGGCCGTGACCACTATGTTTATGACACCAATACCGTCTATTGGCAAATAGATGATAACCTTTGCAAAACCAAGAGTCATCTTCTTGTATAATTCCTTGTTCTAAGGCTGCGCTAACACTTACTAATTTAAAAATTGATCCAGGAGGATATGCATTTAATGCACGATTTAAAAAAGGATTATTTTCTTGAAGGCGTTTCCAATCTTCTGAAGAGATAGGATCCAAAAAAAGATGGGGGCAGAATGAAGGTTTTGAAATGAGAGCACGAATGGCTCCTGATGATGGATCCATTAAAAGTAAAGCACCTTTAAAGTGGTCAGGGAAAACAGTATCTCCCATTATTTGTAAATCGATATCTAGAGTAGTTTTAAGGTTTTTGCCAGCGATTGGTTCTTGAATAGTTTGATCTTCTATAATGCTACCTACGGAATTTATTGTTTTAAGTCGAGTGCCTGATTTCCCCGTAAGTTGTTGATTATAGAGACGTTCAAGGCCTGCTTGGCCCTGAATTATTGCATCTTGATTTGATACGTATCCGACAAAATGAGTTGTTTTTGTGCTGTGAGGATAGTGTCTTTTTTCACAGGATTCAATAGTAATGTTTGCGCATTTAGAAAGTTGTTCTTGAACTTGGCACAATTGAATAAACGAAACATTCTGTGCAATAGTAATAATTGTTTTTTGTCTTGTAGCGCGTCGTAACTTAGCATAAAAATGCGGTTCTTTTTTTAATTCAGGAAATATAGTTCGTATGACTTGGTAATTGTTTTCAAGCTCTTTCTCGGTATTATTTTTTTTACTTCCGTCCCAATAAATATTAAAAATGGGTCTATTAAGAGCGAGTATTTTATCATTGCAGTCAACTATTATTCCTCGTGATGCAGGTATTGATTCAAGGCGTAAAAAATTATTATTTCCTCGAGCTCGCAAATGGTCTGCGCAGATAATTTGTAAATAAAAAAGGCGAATGTATAACAAAAAAATTCCTGTGCAAAGCCATGCAAGGAGCGTATATATTTTTTTGCTAATTTCTTTTGCGTGTGGATTATGGTTGTGGATCATTAGGATTTATCAGAAAGAACCTCTTTGATGGGATGTATTTCATTGCAAAGTTTTGTTAAATCAGTTAATGAAACATGGGTATATTTTTCAGTGCTTGAAAGTTTTTCATGTCCTAATAATTCTTGTACTATGCGTAAGTCTGTTCCCTGATTTAATAAATGTGTTGCAAAAGTATGCCTTATTTTATGCGGAGTTATAGGTCTACTTCCTTTTAAGAAAGGTCGAAACATTGCAATAATTCGTTGAATGGATCGGCTGGTTAATTTTTTATGATGATGACTTAAAAATAAATGCTCATCAGGGGTAGAAGATCCAATGCGTTCTTCTTTTATGTATTTTTCCAATTTTTCTTTTGCTTGGTTTCCAAATAAAACGATCCGTTCTTTTTTCCCTTTTCCCATTATGCGAACCGTTTTTTGTTGCATGTCAATATCGCCCATTTTGATTGCAATAAGTTCTGAGCATCGAATTCCTGTTGCGTATAAAAGCTCCAATATAGCGCAATCACGAGCAGGATGGCGAGAGGGAAGGTCTTCTTTTTTTACGTCATCTAAAAGATGAGTAATCTCTTTTTCTGAAAGATATATAGGAAGTTTTTTTTCTATGCGTGGGCGAGAAAGATTAAGATGTAAAAAGATTCCTTCTTTTGCTAAAAAACGTTCAAAAGAAGTAAAACAAGAAAATTTTCGAGCAATGCTGCTTTTATCTATTTTTTTATAAAAAAGTGCTACTAAATATCGTTCTATTATACGCCTAATCTCAAGCGAATCTTTTTCAGCATGTGTTTCCCAAAAAGTTATAAATTGCCGAAGATCGCATTCATAGGCTAAATAGGTATTTACAGAGAGGTTGCGTTCAATTTTGATGTGACGTAAAAAGGATTCTATTTTTTCTATGCACATTGCTCTATTCATTGCTTGCCCTTTTTTAGCGGCACTACACCAGATTAAACTCCTTGCACCGACGATTGATTGAAGATCGATTTACTCCTAAAAATGTAGCAATTTTATTCTGATTTTTATTAAATTTGATCATCAGCATACCCAGTATTTTTGGATCTTTCAATGCTTGTTTTCCAAGACGTGCAGCTTCAATGAGATCAATATCAGTTTCCAAAAAAGCCGGATTAATAATGCTTTTTTCGTGAGGGATCTCTTTTGTTTTTTGCGTGATGATAGCTTGAACTTTTTTCTTAAGTCCAAAGACGGTTGCAGGCCTGTTAGACGCTATTTTCCCTTTTTCTTTATCATTGAGAGCAAGAAGTGGACTTAACGCTGAATGATCAACAACTTGGCATGCAAATCCATCAATAAGTTCAGTAAATTCGTGTTCAGAAAGGGTTAGTAATGAAGGAGTAGAAATGCTAGCTGTTTTTAATTCAGCAAAAAGCAAAGAACTAAACATGCCTTCTTGAACGAGCTTTGAAAGATTTTGAGTGGTTGAAAACATGATTCGAACATCAGCATTCTTTTTTATATCGGATTTAAGCAAAGTGAACCAACCCGTTTTTATAAATTCAGCAAGTCTGTTTTGTGTATCAAAGTCGAGTAAATGTACTTGTTTTATAAAAAGGGTTCCTTTTTTATCAAGTTTTTCTAAAAGAGGTTTTTGATATATTTTTGTTGTGTCAAAAAGGGGGTGAATTCCAAATAAATTAATAGAAAGTTCAGTGCTTTTATTTGCGTCAAGAACATGCAGCTGATCGCGCATGCTTACATGATGAATAAGATTAATAATCATATCAAGGTCGTCATCGGGAGCTTGTAAAAGAAGTGCTTGTTTGCATAAAGATGCCTTGAGAAGCGATATTTTAAAGTTTACAAGAGTTTCACTATTTCCTGGGATAAGTTCATTAATTAGTTTTCCGGATTGTGTGGTAGAAAGATACAACAAGTAATCCCATTCCGTTTGATCGTGTAAAAGATCAATTTTATGTTTTAATATGTCAGAAATATCTGGTGAAGAAATAGTTATAATGACCATATCTTGCTCAAGATGCGGGACTGCCAAAATGACAAATTGGCGTCCATCAGAATCTTGTATCATGGTTGATTGGGGGGTTTTATATTCCTCTGTTTGGCTTGCTATTTTTCGCAACGCACGTGAAAAAGGTGGTCCTTGATGAAGGTTTGGATTGCAGTTTATCATCTCTTTTGCTGCTTGATTTCCAAAACTGAAAAAACGCTTTTTATAAAAAAGAATGCCAATTTCTTTGTATTTATTTTTATTTTTTATAAATGAATGAATAACTTCTTGGTATTGTAAAAGTTCTTGCTTTTTTTGATACAATTGTTTTTCAAGAAAATGCTCATGTTCTAGGATTGATTCTAAATTGCGTGTTTTTAATAAATCAATAATGCTACCCAAATATTGAGCAAAAGCGATCATTTCATGTTGTTCTGTACTGTTATAAAGACCTCGTACAGAAGTGTTTACAATAATATAGGCGACCAGTTTACTGTTGTGAAAAATGGGAACAAAAACATGTGCATGAATAGATTTTAAGAATGAAAGAAGCAGAGTAAGAGTTTCATCCTGTTCATAAAAATTAGAAAAATCAAGATCGTGATATACAAGTGTTTTGTGTTGTGCAAAAAGATCAAGAGCTTTTGGGTGTTGAGCAATAAATGCTTCTATGCACGTTTCTATTTTATGTTGAGAATTACGTGTATTCAGTGATTCAGTGTAGCAATCGCAATCTCTAATATAAAGATGTGCAGATCCTTTATGAATGGCAAAAAGATCAAAAAAGAATGTTTCTGTAATATGTTGCAGTTCGCTTAAATTAGTTACTTGTCCAAGTCTATCCAATGTGTCTTTAAAGATGGTGATAAACAGTGTTTTATGTGGAGTAGGGATATCAATGCTATCTGTTAAGTTTAAAAAGCGGAATCCCATAATTTTTCGAGCACAAAAATAGAGCATAAATGTTAAAAGAAGCGTGCTTACTCCAGAAAACGTGTAACTTTGAGTGATTGGAAGTAAATATTCTCCAATAAAAGGATTTACTTGTGCAAATTCTCCAAGTAAATAAGGGAATATTAACCCCCATGATAAAATATTTATCTGTTTTTTGAGTAGAATTGGAACTTTTTTGACATTTGCTTTATAAATGCTCAAAACAAAACTTGGTATTATTAAAAAGAACATCCAGTATGTTGTGATAATTTTTTGTCCAAGATGGTGAATATAGGGAAGCTCATGACTGCTTGTGCAATTAAAATTAAAAATTCCGAGTCCCAAAAAAAACAAAAAAAGTAAAGAGCTTGGTAATAAAAAAATTTTATGCCGCAGGCTAAAATGTACCTGTTTTTCTGTTAACGCTTCCATAAAGAGTGCAAGTGCATGGTTATGAATAACGACAAAGGCCCAGGCGATCCGAATAAATATAAGAACTACACGATAATCAAATAGTTGAGGAAAAAGAATGGAGAGCAGTTTTATAACCCATGTTAAATCGCAAATAATGGTACTGATAAATGCTGCATATAAAAGGGTGAGTAAAAATTTTTTGAGCGGATTGCTTGCGGCAAAAAAGGATTTTGTTTTTTGGATAAAATAGTAACAAAAAAAAATTTTTAAAGAGAGTGAAAAAAGATTTACCCCAAATAAAAAATGGTAATTATCTATGACCCGATCAAGGTCTTTTATGTATTTGGCAAATAGTTCAAAAAAAATCAAAATCGTCCTACTTTACAAATAAATATTGCCTTTGGAGCTACTATTTTGTACACTTTTTTTAGTAAATAATATCATATAAATGATCACAACTGGAGTTAAAATATGAATCAAGGCAATAAAGTAACACATGTGTACAGCGCGTTGTACAAACTCTCTCTTTTGGTGTGTGTGATCACCTTTCTCATGGATGCTCCTCCTTGCAACTAATTTATTTTCCAATCCTAACATAGATAATGGCGGTCGCCAACTCTTTTTAGGATTTTTTGGAGAGTAGTGTATCTAAGCAATATGATTACGATAAAGAAGCGTATGCTAGCTGTTTTGGGCACATTAAAAAGAGCAACCAAAGGGATGACGCCTCCGGCGTCTCACCTTATTATCCAAAAATATGGCAAAGATCCATTTTTGACCCTTATTGGGTGTGTTTTGAGTCTCCGCACCAAAGATTCTGTTTCTTTTTCTGCTTCCTGTCGTCTTTTTGACATAGCGCAAACTCCGTATAAAGTTCTTGATCTTTCTTTGCAATCTATAGAAAAAATCATATTTCCAGTTGGTTTTTATCGAGTAAAAGCGCGTTCTATACATGATATTTGTACGCAATTAATACATAAATATAATGGGGAAGTTCCGGACTCGTATGAGGAATTGATTACGCTTTCTGGTGTTGGGCCAAAAACGGCTAACTTGGTGCTTGCAGAGGCGTTTAATACTCCTGCGCTTTGCGTGGATACGCATGTTCACCGTATCTCTAATCGATTGGGGATTGTCAAAACAAAAACTCCCCAAGAGACAGAAAAGAGGCTTAAAGAGATTGTTCCGCCAGAATATTGGCGCGACCTGAGTGCTCTTTTTGTTATGTGGGGACAGAATGTGTGCCTGCCAATGTCTCCTTTTTGTTCACGATGCCCTATTTTTGATCTTTGTGATAAAAAGTCCGTTTTAAAAGCCAGATAATTCAGCTTGAAATGCTGCGTATTCATGATATCCTTAAAAAGTAAAGATAAGCTCTGATTGATAATAAAATTTAAAAGTAAAAAATGGAGAATCAAATGTTTAAAAAGTCTAGTAGATTGCTTTTGGCACTTGTTTTAATGAATGCATCACTGAGTGCGATACCGGCTCAAACGTTAAACTATGCAAAGTGGGGGGCAGTGGTAGGAGCTGTTCCGGGTCTTTTTTTTCTTGTTACGCCTTCAAAATATTTAAAAGAAACGCAAGAAAAAATAACGTTCTCTCAAAAATTGATACTGTTTGGCACTTTTGAGGTAACTGCTGCGGGTTTTGCTGTTGTAGTGGGTCATGGTGCGGCGTCTTTGAATAGAGCTTTTGGATTGACAGCGTTTGCGCATGCTGCATTTGAACAATTAAAACAGAGTAAATGGAAGATGTCTTGATGGTTTATTTTGATACAAGATTTTTTAAAACGGTATTATGCATTTGCTTGTTGCAGGTATCCCTGATTAATGCTGCGTGGGATCAGCAGCCTCCGTTGTTTAGGGTGGGAGCCAAAGTAGCTGGATCAACAGTTTTAGGGACTGTTGCAGGTGCAGGCGTTGCAATTGGTATTTGTATTCCAGGATTAATTCGAGCATGTATGCATTCAAATCCAGTTCCAAATGCAGTTTTATGTGGTGCAGCATTGTTAGCAAGTTGGGGAATGATGGGTGGTTTTGCGCTGGGTGGATTTACAGGAATATGCTGGGCTGGTCCTGAATTTAAAAGAATTATAAAAAAGTAGCTTGATATCAGAATTTAAGTAATTATTAAAATTCTTTTATTTTTATGATTATTTAAAGGTGCAAAATGAGTTTTTTTATATTTAAAGATAATAACTATGCAGTTTTTTATTCATCTCTTTGCAAGCTGTTTTATAGGCATCACTTTTTTTTCTTATGCTGGGCATGAATTATCTATTTTTCGACGCGCAGATCTTGATCCTTTGGTTCATCCTTTTACAACCATGGTTAATCAAGGGCAGTTTTGTTCAGCAAAAGAAGGTTTGCTCGCAACTGTTTGTATTGCTGAGGGAGTTGCTGTTGTATTATATAATCTCAAAACACACGATGGCTGCTTGGCTCATATAATGCCTCATCAATATACGAATGAATATGTAAATGATAGACGTGTTTGGTTTTATAATATTAAGCAGTTGCTTAATGATTACATAAAAGATACGGGTATTTATTTGCATATACATGTGCATACACGTAAAGATCTAGGGCTCATGACAAAAATTGCCCGTCAGATTAAAGTCTTATCTTCTGGGCGTGTAACAAGTTCATTTAATTCTGATCGAGATCTTTTGTTTGATTTACAAAACGGAATCGTTTTTACCGGGCAAATAACGCCCTCAAAAATGCATGAATTAATATCTTTAAAAAATGAGCAAGGTGATGTGCGATTGCTGCAAAAAATAACACCGATGTTATAATTTTTTGCCTTTCTTCTAAAATAAACTATTGATTGTTCTTAAAGTAATAAAGATTTAATGTGGGTATACTTGTAGCCTAATCAAAATTTGCATAGATTGTTTTGTAAACAGTGTTTTACAAGAGGAGTATGTAATGAAGACTTTTAGCGCTATAATTATTGTTTTTGTTTATATGCTGGGATTTTCTCATTTTTCCATATGTGGTATACAGGCGCAAAATAGGTGCCCACATCTGTTAAGAAAAGAAACAGTAAGGGCTGGAGTTTCGGCCGTTGCAAAAATTTCAGGGTTAACCTTTTTTGGTGCAATTATGGGAGGGAACCTTGCATCGGAAATGATAAAAACTACGTACTTAAAAGAACTTAGTCCTGAGCGGATAGCTCTTTTGCGAGAAGCTCTTTTTTTAGAAAAAATTGCGCACGGGGCATTAGTTGGCGCAGCAGCAGGACTTATTGTATCTTCACATTCTTTGGCTACTGTAGCCAATGCGGCATGGCAAGATACAATAAGTTTTGGGCGAATAATCAAAAGAAGCTTTTGTAATGCGACAGATTAGTCGTTTTTAAAAAGGAAAATGTAATGAAAAAGATAGGTATGTATTGGGTGGTATTAGGCTTTTTTTTTAATAGTACATACGCTGGGTGTAGCAAGTGTGGTTTTTTTCCTGAAACAGTTCAGCATGCAGCAAAAATGATAAGCAAAAGAGTAGGAGTATGCAAAGTTGGAGGAGCTGCTTTGGGGTTTACTCCTTTTTGGTTTGCCCCTGTTATAGCTCGCGATCCCTCTGCCTCTGCTGGCGAGATGGCTCTTGGATTTGCAGCTCTTGGGGTTTTTGGCGGCTTTGCTGGAGCGCAGATGGGAAGACGCATAGGATTGGAATTGTCACAGCCATATATTAAAGATGTGCAAAATGTGTTGTGCCGTGGCTGTAGAACCGGAAAAATAGAGTCTGATGCACGTGAAATTTTGTTTAAAGTAGCGATGTCAAAATTGAGGTGATATCTATTTTTAAATTCATTCGTAATTGACTGCGATTCTTTTGTTAGGTTCTGTTGATATATCTCACAATAAAATTTTTTACTCTATTTCCGTTTGTCCTGAGACGTTTTTATGTGATAAAAAATCGTCGAACGGGTTTGTACGAACGGACTTATTTAAAATATTTGAGCTATGTTGTTAAATTTACGAAATGTCAGTAGGACCTAAATCAAAAAGATAAAAACAAATAAATAAGTCCGTGTCTATTGGATGATTGCTAAGCAAATTAACAAAGACACGGACTTATTTTAAAACAAATTGAATGTTGGTATAAAAACAAACTTAGTTTTTACACTTTTCTATTACGTGTTCAATCGCAACGTTAAATTCTTGTTTGCCATCAGCATATCTAATACTTACACAGCCTTTTTCAGCTTCTTTTTTACCGATTACGAGCATCAAAGGAATCTGTTCAAGTTGTGCTGCTTTTATTTTTCCAGAAATTGGATCGCTAGAAAGGTCAATTTTTGCGCGTATTTGATTCTTTTTTAAGGTTGCATAAATTGATTGTGCATAATCAGCAAGTTCATCAGTTATGGTTAAAAGAGCAACCTGAACAGGAGCAAGCCATACAGGAAGTTTGCCTTTATAGTGTTCAAGAAGTACGCCAAAGAATCGTTCCATAGAGCCATAAATAGCGCGATGAATCATGACAGGACGTTCTTTTGTGCCCTCTGATGAAACATATGAAAGATCAAAGTTAATTGGCATAAAGAAGTCAACTTGGATGGTGCTGCATTGCCAGGATCGACCAAGCGAGTCACGCATGTGAACTTCTATCTTTGGACCATAAAAAGCACCTTCGCCCGGTTGCAAAATAAATTCGCATCCTGCCTTGGTAAGAGCACTGGATAGAGCATTGGTTGCTTTTTCCCACAAAGATTCATCGCCCATGCTATTTTTTGGACGAGTTGAAAGATAGATGCGAATGTCGTTAAACTCAAACTTTGCAAGTACCGTTTTAATAAATTTGATGGTTTCCAGGACTTCGCTTTCTATCTGATCAGGGGTACAGAAAATATGTCCATCATCTTGTGTAAATGCGCGTACGCGAAAGAGGCCATGGAGAACACCAGAAAGTTCATAGCGGTGAACGAGGCCAAATTCTGCAAGACGCATGGGAAGTTCTCGATAGGAGTGTGGTCGATTGCGATATACCAAAATAGAGCCAGGGCAGTTCATTGGTTTTACCGCATATGATTTTTCATCCATGCAGCAAAAATACATATTTTCTTTGTAGTGATCATAATGGCCAGATTGCTTCCATAGAGATTCGCTCAGCATTATGGGAGTAGAGATCTCATCATACTCATATTCATGCAAAAGAGTACGGATATAATCTATTAGTTGATTGATAACAACTTTTCCCTTGGGATGAAAAAAGGGAAATCCTACGCCTTCTTCTTGAAAAGAAAAAAGATCCAATTCTTTTCCAAGCTTTCGATGATCGTATTTGGCAGCTTCTTCGCGCATGTGTTCAAATGCTTCAAGCTCTTTTTGTGTAAAAAAAGCGGTGCCAGAAATGCGTTGTAGCCCATCATTATTTTTGTCTCCACGCCAATAAGCGCCAGAAAGGCCAAGCAATTTAAAGTGACAAATGTCGCCTGTTGATGCAACATGTCCCCCGCGGCAGAGGTCAATAAAATCACCTTGCGTTGCCAATCCTACCGTATCTCCAGGAATACCATCAATAAGCTCGAGTTTAAATTTATTCTTTGCAAAAATGGTGCGTGCTTCTTCTTTTGAGATTTGCGTATGTACAATAGGAATATTCCGTTTTGATATTTCATGCATACGGTGTTCTATTGCTGGAAGGTCTGCTTCTTTAAAATTATGCTCAGGGAGCATGTCATAAAAAAAACCTTCGGTAGTTGCTGGTCCAATGGTAAAAAGTGTTGAGGGATAAAGTTCTTTTACGGCATGAGCAAGAAGATGCGCTGCCGAGTGACGTAAAACTGAAATATCATTTTGGGTATTCATAAATGTTCCTAAAAAAATGAGCGGACATTGTGTAAATACTGTATCTTTTTAGCGCATATTTGGCAAATTAGTTGATAATACCGATAGTTATGGCAAACTAAAAGACACAGAGTGTTATTGTTTGTATTTTAGTGGAAGTACTATGTCAAAAATAGACAAAAATTTAATTCAAGAACTAAGAGAAATCACCGGATTGGGTCTTATGGACTGCAAAAAAGCCCTTGAAGAAACAGGCGGCGATTTGCAAAAAGCAATAGAAATCTTGCGCAAAAAAGGTGCATCTGTTGCAGCAAAACGAGTAAGCAAAGAAGCAAATGAAGGTGTGGTACATGCGTATATTCACCCTGGTGACAAATTGGGTGTGTTAGTAGAAATTAATTGCGAAACTGACTTTGTAGCAAATACAGAAGATGTGCGTCAACTTGCACGTGATTTATGTATGCATATTGCTGCATTAAAGCCATTGTATCTTGCTCCAGAAAATGTTGATGAAGCGATGATAGAAAGAGAACGTGATGTACTAAAAGCACAGCTTGCAGGATCTGGAAAACCAGAAAAAATTATTGAACAAATCGTAGAAGGTCGTATTCAAAAGTTTTATTCAGAAGTTTGCCTTCTAAAGCAATCTTTTGTAAAGAACGATCAGTTTACAGTTGAAGAAATGGTAAACAATATTGTTGCCAAAACGGGTGAAAAGATCGTAATTAAGCGTTTTGCACGTTTTGAAATTGGCGCATAAATCATATTTTATTGTGCTATGACAAAAAAACGAATTCTTTTAAAGGTGACGGGTCGCATTTTTTGTGACCCGGTTACTGGATTTTTGAGCACAGCGTTGCTTGATGCTTTGCTTGGCGATATTGCTTTTTTGCAATATGAAAAACAAACTCACCAGTTTGGCATAGTGATTGGAGGAGGCAATCTATTTCGTGGAAGTACTGGGTATACGCAGATAGGAGTTACAGAGTCTGCTGCGCATGAAATTGGTATGCTTGCTACTGTTATGAATGGGTTGATTATCGCAGATCGTGCAAGAAGTCTTTCGATCCCACATAGGCACTTTTCAGGATTTTCTCTTCCTTTTTGTGGCGCAACTGATCCCTCAGCTGAAAGTATACAAAATGCGTTATCCAAGGATGAGCTTTTGCTCTTTTCAGGTGGAACAGGTGCTCCTTTTGTTACAACGGATACGGCAGCGGTTATTAGAGCATTGCAGATGGGTGCGACAGAGATTTGGAAAGGAACCGATGTTTCTGGGGTCTATAATGCCGATCCAAAAAAGAATTCTGATGCGTATAAATTTGATCAAATAACGTATCAATATCTTTTAGAACGTGGTATAGATGTTATGGATCAAGGGGCGTATGCTCTTTGTCAAAAGTATAAACGAATGATCCGAGTGTTTTCGCTATTAAATTCAGGTGCGCTTTTACAGGCAGCGGTAGATGAAAATTTTGGAACAAGGATTAGTTTTTGAGGAACATATGAATAAAGTTGTTTTGGAAGAAAATAATATAAAAAGCCTTGAACAACCGATGCGTGTTGAAATGGCAAAAAGCATTACGCATTTTGAGCATGAATTAACCAAAATTCGTACAGGAAGAGCTCACACATCTTTGATTGAAGATGTACAAATTCTTTGTTATGGGTCTCAAATGATGCCTTTGAAGTCTGTTGCATCGTTGGCGGCACCAGAAGCGCGTTTATTGACTATTCAACCCTGGGATAAAGGGAATGTTGCGGTTATTATGAAAGCAATTACCGATTCTGGTCTTGGATTAACTCCAATTCAAAATGGTGATGTGATTCGTATTCAACTGCCAGAAATGACCAGTACTCGTCGTGATGAATTGGTAAAAATGCTTGGCAAAAAACTTGAAGAATGCAAAGTAAGTGTTCGCAATGTACGTAAGGATTTTCATAATATTATAAAAGATTCAAAGGCAGATAAGACAATTTCTGAGAACTTTTATAATCGCTTGATGGATGTCTTGCAAGAAGTAACTGATCATTTTTGCAAACAGGCAGATCAGCTTGCTAAAAAGAAACAGGATGATATCACCTCAATTTAAAAATAAAGTGCGAAAAGAGCTTTTCTTTTTAAATTATTTTTGGTATCTTTTTAGCGATTGATTTTGTGGGTTGCTAGCTCAATTGGCAGAGCAACAGACTCTTAATCTGTGGGTTCTTGGTTCAAGTCCAAGGCAGCCCACCATAGAATTTCCTGTGCAGGAGTGGCGGAATTGGCAGACGCGCTGGACTTAGGATCCAGTTCCTGAAAAGGAGTGGGGGTTCAAGTCCCTTCTCCTGCACCATAAAAATAATAAAGGAGCCTTTTAAAAGGCTCCTTATCTTTTTAAAGAGCAATGTCTTATGTTGCCCAGACCGCTTGCTTTTCCTCGATATTAATAGTGTGATACGTTACATAAAGTAATTTTGCGCTATTAAAAAAGGAGAAGTGTGATGAATAAGCCCGTTTTGCAATTTTGTGATAATTTTGCGACAGCTGTGCAAGCAGGTGATGTAGGAATGTTATCTATTTCGGTGCCGCTTGAGCTTGTTGATAATCTTTTTTCTGTAGTGGCAACGTCTCAGCAAAAATATTTAAAATCGCCTGGATTTCCAATTGGAAATGTGCCGCTTTCTTATGTAAAAGAACATCAAAAAGATATTATTATAGAGCATTTAAAGCAATTTCTTCTTAATTATCGAGTTATTAATTTTTTAAAAGATGAGTGTATTCAAAGAAAAATCCCTATAGCAGGATCGCCACGGCTAGTAAATATCGCTTTTGATATTACCAAAGAAGTGACGTTTCATTTTGAGTGTACTAAGGCTGATAAAATTTCTATTCAAGATTGGAAGTATTTTAATTTTAAGGCGCCAAAACGAAAGAACTATAAGGATCTTGATAGACAGGTTGAGTATTTTATTGCAGAAGAAGCTTCTTTGGCTCAAAAGCATCAAGATGAACCCATTTCATTGCGAGATTGGGTTCTCTTTTGTGTAACGGTGCTTGATGGAGAAAAAAAACCAATAATGGATACGTTTACGCAGCATTTTTGGTTTAAAATGGGTGATGAAGAGATGGAAAGTAGTTTGCGTGATCTTTTCATAGGTAAAAAAATTGGGGATATATTTATAACAGAAGATCAAGGTTTTCAGGAATATTTTAGCACTATTTTGCAAACAGACTTTGCGTTTTTAGTAGAAATTATTGATACCGTTTCTCATGCGTATTTTGATTTTGAATTGTTTAAGCGGTATTTCAAACTTAAAACAGCAAAAGATTTACATAAAAAGTTAATAGAAGTGTTTTCATTTAGGCATGATATCTCACAAAGACGTGCAACGGTTGAGGATACGCTCAAACTGCTTGTTCAAAAGCACAAAATTGTTGCGCCAATTCATATGATGTTGCGACAAAAAAATAAGCTCCTTCGTGCAATTAGAGAGAATCCTGATTATACTGTTTATAAAAAACAGGCTGATTTTGAACAACGTGTTGACGAGCTTGCCCAAAAGCAAGCAAATGAGTTAGTATTTGTCGATCAGTTTGCACATTCAGAAGATTTGGTTGTTACGCCGCTTGATATGAAAGGCTATTTAATGCTTACACAACGAAATCGCATGAAAGATTTTTTATACTTTGATATTCCTGAATCAACCGAGAATGGGCATGAAATTCCGGTTCCTTTGGAAGAGATAAAGCGAGTGTGTTTGCTTGAAAAAGGAATTAATCATGCCATTTACCATTTAACCAAAAAATAACTATGAATACTGATGTGTCATCTTTTGTACACCCTTTGATTATTATTGGTGCAGGCCCTGCAGGTTTAACTGCAGGGGTATATGCATCACGAGCAAATTTAAACCCCCTTATTATTGAAGGGGATTTGCCTGGTGGGCAACTTACCAAAACAACATATGTTGAGAATTGGCCAGGAGAAAAGTCAATTTTGGGAACAGAATTAATGAGTAAAATGCGTACTCATGCTGCTCATTTTGGCTCACGTTTTTTGCCTGAATCCATTGTAAAGGTTGATTTCTCAAATCGTCCTTTTACGTTATGGACGAGTAAGGGCAAGGTTCTTCAGGCACATTCGGTCATTGTTGCTACCGGAACCAATCCAAGAAAGCTTGGATGCCCAGGAGAAGCAGAATACTGGGGTAAAGGTGTTACAACGTGTGCGGTATGCGATGGGGCTTTTTACTTTGATCGTGAAGTTATGGTCATTGGCGGAGGAGATACGGCAATGGAAGATGCTTCGTTCTTGAAAAAATTTACAAAAAAAGTCACTGTCGTACATATTTTGGATAGGTTTACTGCATCACATGCGATGCAACAACGGGTGCTTAACGATCCTGATATTACCGTTATCTATAATAGTACGGTATCAGAGTTTAAAGGAAATGGATCACACCTTTCTTCTGTGGTTATAACGGATCAAAAAACAGGGATTCAGCAAGAAAAGCCCGTTGATGGGGCATTTATTGCGATTGGACTTTTGCCAAATACAGGGTTTTTAAAAGGCCAATTGGATATAAATGATTGGGGTTTTGTGCAGGTAAAAAATGAAGTAAAAACATCTGTTGAAGGTGTTTTTGCGGCAGGAGATGTACAAGATTACAAGTATCGTCAAGCTATTACATCTGCAGGAGCAGGTTGTATGGCAGCGTTGGAAGCAGAGAGATATTTAGCCCATTTGTTATAAAATAATTGAAAAAATTGTGATCTTTTGTATAATCGAGACATACACAATAAAGCTCGGTTAAAAAGCAAAATATATAGGAAACAGGTATGTCAGTTACATTATATAAGAAAAGTAACCTAAAACGTCGTCGCAAACATGGTTTCCGTGCACGTATGCGAACAAAAGATGGCCGTACGATTATTAATCGTCGTCGCGCAAAAGGTCGTTCCCGTCTTGGTGTGAGCTCATATTAAGAAAGAAATTTTCTATGAGTTCGATTGCTGGGTTAATAAGCACCTTTAGTCGGTCTGACATTGAACAGCTTTTTAAAAAAAGTCGGCGGGTGATTGCGTCATCCGCCGTAACTATTTTGTTGGGGTCTCGTCAAAAAGAGCATGCACGTATTTTACTGATTATTCCGCGTCGTGTGGGGAATGCTCCTATTCGGAATAAATTAAAACGAAGATTACGTGCCCTGTTTTATCAGGAAAGCCTCTATAAAATGAATAAAGATTGTATCTTTATTGCCCGTAAGGGAGCTGGTGATCTATCCTATGAAGCACTTAAAAAAATGGTATTGCAGGCTTATCAAATTGGAATGGCTTCAAAAAGTTAAGCCGTGGTATTTTAGGTTTTCAAAGCTTACTTCTTTTTTTCTAATATTTATGATTCGTGGTCTGCGTCCATTATTTGGGGCAGCACATTGTAAATATCGTGTAGGGTGTACAGAATTTGCCGTATATCAGCTTAAAAACAAATCATTTTTTACGGCAGTGATACAGATTGTAAAGCGAGTTATATCTTGCAATCCGTGGAGCTAATGTATACGATGTTCAAGCAAACTGCAGATGAATATTGCTCTACAATTTGCTTGAACATTATTTTGTATTACGAATGAGACTCCATTTGTTGTAAAATATAATCATTTTCTGATACAAGTTCCTCTATGAGGTTTCGTAATAAGTTATTTTCTTCTTTTAATTCTTTATTTTCTTTTCGTAACCTTGCAATTTCTGCTGCTGTAAAATCAAGATCAAGTAAGAGATCATTCATATTGGTTTTATCCCCAGGAAGATCTTCAGTAGTAGTTGCTAATGGCGGTATTTTACTCAAGAGTTTTTTTATATGAGCCCTTGATTTTCTTTTGGAAGATTTGCTTGTAGCAGTAGATCGCTTTTTATGTGCTTCAATTAATGGATCTGTAGTGGGAGTAGCTTGAGGTAACGCAGCAGGAGGGATGACAGGACTTTGTTGCAATAATGGATCTTGTTGTGGTGCCGATGCAGTCTGAGATGTAAATGGTGTAAAAAATAGAGATATAAGCACAAGTAAAAAATAACGATTAAAAGTTTTTTTCATATTTTCTCTTTCTAATATCAATCATCTAAAAATTTTTTAACTTTTTGATTAAAATTTACCTTCCGTGATCAATTGGAGAAGAACTTTCATTTTTTAATTTTAAAAGTTCCTTTTGCAATTGGGCTTTTTCGGCAAGACAATCTTCTAAAGCGGAACGTAAATGGTCATTTTCAGCAAGACAATCTTCTAAAGCGGAACGTAATTGATCTATTTCTATCTCGAGTGCAGGAGTACGAGTAGTTCTGGCTGTACGAGGGGTTCTTTCGGGCAAAGCATTCAGAGTGGATCTAATAGAGCTTCTTTGAGAACTTAGAGCGTCCAAAGGAGTTTCATGTGCTCTTTCTTCTCCAGTCAAATAAGGGTCTTCTTGAGAAGATGGTAGAGAAGGCCTAGGTCTTGTTGCTGCAGGAGGTGTTATAAGAAAAGGATCTGTATTTGCAGATGATGATTGGCTTGGTTGCGGTAGAGCTGCTGGTGGAATTACTCTTTGGCGTGGACTATTAAATAAAGGCGAAGATAAATAAGGATCAGTTGATTCAGAAGGGGTTGGCAAGTTTAATCGTGGGATTAAAGGTCTTTCGGCTCCAAATACTTTTGGGTAAACAAAAAAGATATTCAGTATAAAGATTGGTAAAATTATTCTTTTTTCTATCCAATTTTTCTTCATAAAATATCCTTTTTTATTTTTTTCTCAATTAACACTTTATAATTCAATTGTAAATTTATCAACAAAGAAAGAGCAATGGTTTATTTGTTTTATTTTGCTCTGCATGTTTAAAAAACAATTGATTTTTATTTCAAATAAAACATATATTTTTCATGAGCTATTATCAAAAGGGGATATTGCTATGGAAATATTTAAAAAAATAAATAAAAGATTTCTCTGTTTATTCTTGGGAGTAGTCTCTTTAAAAGAAGGATCTTTTGCTGCAAGGTCTAATGATATGCCTGTTTCTGGCATGCATGTCTTACAGTCAAATCAATACAAGCGTGAAACCTGGTCTGGAGAGGGGCAATTATGTGGCAAAAAGATATGTTTATACACAGGGTGGTTTATATTTAAAAATCGTGCTTGGCTTATAAAGCGACCCAGAAAGGCTGAAGAAGCTGCTAATGAGCTTTTTGTTTCTCGCTTTGGAGCAAAAAATGGAATTCCTGTGCAAATGACGTTTCCCGATTTTTCTGAATCATCTTCCGATAAGCGTTTTTCTGGATTGTGTATTCAGATGGCACCTTCTTGGTATGTGCCGTTAGCAAGTTTTCTAAAGCATGATAATGGTGCATATCATTATTTTTTTGGGGAAAGTGATTGGAAAAATCGTGTTTTTGAGGGTATTTTGTATTGGTTTGATCAGTATAAAACAAAAGATTCTGAACCGATAGATGAGTTTTGTTTGCTTAAAATCATAGCGATGCAGCTGTTTTTGGGGTGTATAGATTGTCATGCTAATAATATTTTTATTAATCCGCGAAACCGCATGTTGCTTAAAATAGACAATAGTCTGATTGGAGAACCGCGTCAAAGGCGATTGCAGGCAACGCAGTCTTTTGATTTTCCTTCTGAAAAAAAGATTGTTACGGCGCTTACAAAAAGGCAGTGTGAGCGATTTAAGTTTTTACGATCAATGTTAATCCAGTTAATAAGAAACAATTCCGTGGCTGAAATAGAATCTCTTTATAGGCATTGTTTTGATTCATTGCGTACAAATCGTTTACTGGATCCTATGCAGGGGTTAGTCCGTATAAAAGAAGCACATGTGCGGAGTTCTGCAATAATTAGAGAGATTAATAGGCTGTTGTCTAATACTTATTAAAAAGATAAAATAAATCTAATATGGATATTTATTTTATAAAATAAGGTGAAAAATGAACAAAATAGCATTAGCACTTTTTATATCGATAAGTGCTTTTTCAGGGGCTTTTGGAAATTCTTTTAGAAATTTAAGGGAAAATTGGACTCAGCCAGGACAAAATGATTTAAATGACGATACGGAGCACCGTTCTTTTTTAAAACAAAAAAGAACACTTGTGGGAATTTCTGCATTGATCGTTGCTGCTGCAGCAGCGTATGCACATAAAACAGGTCTTTCTACTATTTTGTGTGCAAAAATAGTTTCTTTTTTTAAAGATACTGATTTGCAAAAAGATACTATAGAGAAAAAAGCGCTTGTTTTTGAACGTTGCAAAGGGGAAAAAAGCTCAAATGACGTTTCTAATCAAGCCCTTGTTGAACATATAAAAAAATTGGGATCTGATGTTGTTGATGAAAACGGGAAGAGTCCTTTGCATTATGCAGTTAATAATGGTGATTGCCAGTTGGCTGCGATTCTTATTGATGAGTGTGGCATAAATCCAGAAAATTTTCCTGATTTATTTGAGTGTGCTTTAACGGATAAAATGAAACAGTTTTTGATTAGTCGCAATATCCCTCAGGCTAAAAAAGCTTTTGAGGAAGCATCAAAAAAATCTATTCGTCAAACAGTGAAACATTTAAAAAACGGTGCAAATCCATCGGAAGTAGCAGGAGACTGCTGCTATAAGGTTTATCCAGTTTTGCAAGGAGCACGTTTGTTTAATTGGACTAATAAAAACGTAGCAAAATTATTGGCTTGCAGACCTTTTAAAAGTAAATAAAACAATTTAAGAGCAAAAAAGAAGAGGGGCTTTTATAGCCCCTCTTCTTTTTTGCTCTATGGTTACAATAAATCGCTTGCTAATTGACTTAATAAGCTGCGCTCGCTTGTTTCTAAAAATACTGTTCCAAAAAGAGGCTCCCCTTTAAATCGTTCACTGGCAACAACAAGGCCATTGCTGCTAAAGTCTAAATAGGGAGAATCAATCTGATATGGATCGCCTGCGATAATAATCTTGCTTCCTTCTCCCACGCGTGTAACGAGTGTTTTGATTTCATGGGGTGTAAGATTTTGCGTTTCATCAATAAGGATGTATTGAAAAGGAATTGATCGTCCACGCATGTATGTTATTGCTTCAAGCTCCATTTTTCCGGATTGTAAAAGTTGTTCAAGCGTTAAGTTGCGACTATCGTGTCTGGTACTGTGATGATGTTTATGGTGATGTTTTTTCTTTTTTTTGTGTGATTTTTTATATTCAGCATCATTTTTATGTTTTCGTTGATGAGAATATTTATCCTCTTTGTGAGCATGTATATGTTCGATATCATGTTCATCGGCTTGATATCCATATTCATGATGAGGATATTGTGATTCCTGATCATGGGTTTGTTTGGTTGTTTGAATCGTGTGTAAAATATATTTTATATTGTCATAGATAGGCATCATCCAGTTATGCAGCTTTTCTTCCATTGTTCCTGGTAAGTATCCAATATCACGACCCAAAGGAATAACAGGCCGTGAGACAAGCATTTTTTCGTATGCATCTTGCATTAAAACCTTATAGAGTCCGGCAAGTAATGCCAAAAATGTTTTTCCTGTTCCAGCGGGACCAAAGAGACTTACAAATTTTATTGAATCATCAAGTAAAAGATCCATGGCCATTATCTGTTGTGGATTGCGTGGAGCAAGAGGCCATGGGAGATGCTGTGTATGAACCGTTTTAAAAGGCTCTTTCCCAGATCCAAGATAGCGGTATATTGTGTAATTATGAGGATTGTGTTGGCTCTCTAAAAGAATATATTCATTAGGTACAAGCTCTTTTTTTATATCTTCAAGCGCGTCTGGAACTTTACGTTTTAGTTCAACTGCTGGAACAGAAAGGGTAATCCATCCATGATAAAAGTTATCTTGTGAAACATATTCCTTGAGGTAATCTTCTGTTTTGAGGCCTAAGATATCTGCCTTAACGCGAGCGTTTAAATCTTTGGAAATAAAATATACGTCATATCCTTGCAGTTGTAGGTCATGAGCAATAAAAAGAATGCGATTGTCTGCATTGTCATAGGAAAAGTCTGAAGGTTTATGTATTTCGTCTGTACTAAATAGTACCCGAACTATGGTGCCATTTTCTAATGTTACGCCGTCTCGCAAAGATCCTTTTTCTCGTAAAGAATCAAGAATTCGTATTACTTCTCGTGAATTGCGACCTCTGTCTGTTCCTTCGCGTTTAAATCCATCAAGTTCTTCAAGTGCAATAATGGGAATGCCAACTGATGTTCCTTCAAAGGCAAAAAGTGATTTGGGATCGTGAATGAGAACATTGGTATCAAGGACATATAATTTTTTGTGTCGTGAAGTGGTTTTGCCTGTTTTTTTTATCAAATCATGACTCCCATGTGCTAGATGTTAAACATTGCCCAGAGCCTATCATGAGAGCTTTTGATAAGTAAATATTTATGCGTACAAAATTATCTTTTCAAAAAGAATATATCTGCAATATTTGATATAATAAAGGAGTTGCTGTAGTATAAGAATTCAGCAAAAAAATACATTTTTTGTAATATTCAAATTGGTATAACAATAATATACGAGCCTTGGATTTTTATGGTTACTTTTTTAAAAAAACAGTCTAAGTGGTATCTTTTTCTTTTAGCATTAAGTATGCACTTTTTTGTACAGTCAGCAGGAATGAAAACAGCTTTTGAAGTATATTCTCGTGCGCAAGAAACAAATACTTTTTTAAACCAGCATCCTTTGCGTAAAAAAGCAGGGTATGGTCTTTTGGGTATGGCAGCTTTTTGTAATACAAATAGTTCTATGCTTAAGGTTGTTCGAGTAGGTGTTGCCGGAGCACTTGTATACGGTTGTTTGTATCCAGAAGAAGCACAAAAAAAAGTTGATTTGTGTGCGGATGCACTTTCAAATGGCGTACAAAATTTTGAACAGTTTCAATCCAATCTTTTAAGTGGATTGTCAGATAAGGATACGGTCGTTAAAAAAATAATGGGAGAGCATTCTGTAAAAAAAATTGCAGCATTAGGAGCATTGACGGCTGCAGGTATTATGAATGCGCCAGGAAAAATAGCAACAATTGCCCGTATTGCGTTGGCAGGTGTATCTCTTTATGCAATTTCAAACCCAGAAAAAGCGCATGAAGACTGGGAAACTGTTAAAAAAAGATATGAGGATATAGATAAAAAAGAGAAGAATGAAGAAGGTGAGGAAGAAAATTCAAAATAAGCCCACCCACAGAACAGTTTGACAAATTGAATAATTTCCTTTACGTTCATAAAGATATGTGGAACATTTCTTAAATGAAAGATTTTTGTATGAAAAAAAGTATAATTTTGAGTTTTTTATGCGCAAGCATGATGGTTGCTTCAACTGCTCATGGTTGTTTAAGCCATAAAGATTTTGCTAATGGTATGCTTGCTGGAACTTTGCTTACTGGAAGTTTGTTTGCTATTGGGTTAAGAAGTCATAACTCACAAAATGTTGCATTATTTGCTGGAACTGCGCTTGCCAGTGGATTAGTCAGGTATGTTTTAAAAGCTAATTACAACGGAACAAAAACTTGGGGCAAGTTGGCCGGTATGGTAACAGGAATGGCTACTTTAACTGGAATGATCTATAAGATTGATAAGGATTTTCGCCCTGCGATTCCAGTAATGGCAATGATTCCTTCTTTTATAGGTGTAATGGCGGCTGATAGATTGTATACTTATAATAACAAACTTAAGAGGTAGTCCTAGGTGCGCTCAAAAAGGTAGTTTGCCTTTTGATAGATAGTTTTCAGCATAGATTAAATGTAATGCATTAATCAAATTATGTTTTTTGAAAAATAGTTCATAATGCTTCTAAACAAAGGGCCCCTTTTTTAAGGGGCCCTTTGTTAGTATTTGATGATCTTTAATAAAGAACTACATCTTTTCTGGTTTGCTTATTCCCATAATATCAAACGTTGTTTCTAGAGTGTTTTTTACAAGCATAAGCATAAAGAGCCGAGCTCTGCTTGCTGCAATATTTTCCATATCAATAACACGACACTTTGCATAGTAATGATGAAAAGAATGTGCAATATCAACGGAGTAGTGAGCAAGAAGGTGAACTTGATAATTGGTAGCAATGGTCAAAAGTAAGTCTTTTAAAGAGATGAGCTTTTTTAAAAGAGCATGTTCATCTGCTTCAAGATTTTGTGCATCAGAACTACTTATATTATCAAGGCTTTTTTCTTGTGCTGCACGTGCAAGAATGCTTTTTATGCGAACGTATGCATATTGAATATAAAAAACGGGATTTTCTTCGGTGTGCTTGAGAGCCAAATCAAGATCAAAATCAAGATGAGCATCAGCTTTTCGGTTTAAAAAGAAGAATCGTGCAACATCTTTTCCAACAGTTTCTATTAAGTGAGAGAGGGTAATTATAGTTCCCGCTCGTTTGGAAAGACGTGCATGATTTTCTCCTGCTTTAATCCGTACCAATTGATACAAGATAAAATCAAGAGGATGCGTTGTGAGTTCAAGAGCCTGTTGAATTGCTTTGAGTCGAATGGTAAAACTATGATGATCTTGGCCAAGCACCATAACAAGATTGTCAGCGCCACGGTCAATTTTGTTTTTCATATATGCGATATCTGCACTAACGTATGTCCATTCGCCAGATGCTTTTCGTACTACACGATCTTTATCATCACCAAAAACGGTTGATTTAAACCAAAGGGCATTTTCATGCTCATAAATAAGATCAGCCTGTTTTAATTGATGAATAATCTGATCAATTGATTTGTTGTTATGGAGCGTAGTTTCTGAAAACCAGCTCGTATATTGAATGCCAAACTGTTCAAGTGTTTGTTTGATAAGAGCAAGGGTGTGTTCTTTTGCATATTCTTGGAAGAAGGATTCTTCTTTTTCAAGAATTTTTTTGCCGTATTCAGAAACACATTTTTGCGCAATATCTATCAGGTAGGACCCTTGATATCCATCTTCTGGAAGTTCTGCTTCAATCCCCATAAGCTGTTGGCAGCGAATAAGAAGAGACATTCCTAATTTTTTAACTTGAGCGCCTGCATCATTGATGTAATATTCTTTGACGACATCGTGCCCAACAAAAGAAAGCACATTTCCAAGCACATCTCCAAGGATGCCGCCACGACCGTTGCCAACATGCAGTGGTCCAGTAGGGTTTGCGCTTACAAACTCAACCGAATACTTTTTCTTTTTTTCAATATCGGGTTTAAAATACCGTTTTCCGCCTTGAAAAAGTTCCTGAGCAGTTATTTTCCACGCTTCTTGAGTAAGAAAAAAATTCAAAAAGCCTGGTCCTGCAATTTCTACTTTTTCTATTGAGGGATGAGAAAATTCTGTGCTTATTTTTTGTGATACAATAACCGGGTTTTCTTTGCGAAGCTTTGCCAAAACGAGCGGTGCGTTTGAACTTAAATCTCCGAATTGAGCCTTTGATGCATCATCATTCAACAGAGGGGTGCATGATCTAAGATCTTTTGGATCCACAGAAAATGCATCGCTGAGGTATTGAATAAATGCCTGTTGAATATGTTCGATATTATTCATGCAGAGTACCTTTTTTTGGCTACACAAAATAACTATTTATAGTAATCTAATATAGATATCAAAAAAAGTCATCAAACAAGAATAAAGGGTATAAATTTGTTGATTAAAAAGGAGTTTTACTTCCTACTCCGAATATTGCTGGCAGGAATAAAATATGAATAGGCCTTCTTGTGTGCGTGTTGCAGTGCTTGTTTCTGGGGGTGTTGATAGCGCTGTTTCATTAGCGCTTTTAAAAGAACAAGGATATGATGTAACCGCTTTTTATTTAAAAATATGGTTGGAAGATGAGCTTTCATATTTGGGAGAGTGTCCATGGCAAGAAGATCTTTCCTATGTTGAGCGGCTATGTACACAATTTGATGTTCCGTTAAAAATTGTTTCTTTGCAAAAAGAATACTGGGACTTAGTTGTTTCATACACTCTTTCTGAGATAAAAGCGGGAAGAACGCCCAATCCAGATATAATGTGCAATAAACAGATTAAGTTTGGTGCCTTTTTGCAGCACATTGATGCTACGTTTGACTATATTGCAAGTGGTCATTACGCGCAAACGAGCGTTGTTGAAGGCAAGCCTGTATTACGATGCGCTCCCGATCCAATTAAAGATCAAACATATTTTTTGTCGTATCTTTCTGCACAGCAACTTGCGCGTCTTATGTTTCCGATTGGACATCTTACAAAACAGCAAGTGCGCGCAGAAGCGCAGCGTTTAAATTTGCCTAATAAAGATCGCAAAGACAGTCAGGGAATCTGTTTTTTGGGAATGATAAAGTTTCGTGATTTTATCAAGCATCATATGGGAACGCAAAGCGGTGATTTTATTGAGTATGAAACAGGCGCAGTATTGGGTAAGCATGATGGATATTGGTTTTATACGATAGGGCAAAGACAAGGGCTCGGTCTTTCTGGAGGACCGTGGTATGTTGTTTCAAAAGATATTGCTCAAAATAAAGTTGTCCTTTCACGGCATTATTATGACCATGATAAACAAAGAGATACTTTTTTTGTACAGGGGATTTTATGGTTTTCTGGCAAAATGCCTGTAGATAAAAAACTTGCCGTAAAATTGCGACATGGAGCGCATACAATAAATTGCATCTTGGAGCATGTTTCTGATCAAATCTATAAAGTGATATTGGCAGAGCGAGATCAGGGTATAGCGGCAGGACAGTTTGCTGTTTTTTATAGTGATCAACTTTGTTTGGGTGGTGGAACAATCTTATAAATACGTGCTTTTTGCCATGCTTAGATTGAAGCCCTTTATTCTATTGCGTATACTATAGGTGCGTATTTAAAAAATACTATAATATTTATTATGCCTTTTATTGGATAGGTATGCAGTTTTTTATTCACCTTCCGCCTCGTGAAAAACGAATGACTCGTGCAACAGGTATTACACTTTTACGTATTGCGTGTATTCCTTTTATTCTTTTTTTTATTAAAAAGGCGGACTGGAATCATGCAATGATGCTTTTTGGTATAGCATCGATAACAGATTTTTTGGATGGAAACATTGCGCGATGGTGTAATGAAAAAACGATACTTGGAGCATTACTTGATCCTATTGCGGACAAAATGCTTGTTTTATTTACAGCAATGTCTCTTTTTTGGCACCAAGATGTTCCTTCTTTAATCCCATCGTGGTTTATGGGGGTAATTCTTTTAAAAGAAACAGGTGTTATAATTGGCTCTCTATATCTTTTTTATTTGCATCGTATAAAGAAGGTGCGGCCAACACTTTTTGGTAAATTAGCAACCGTAATGCAATTGGGAGTATTGTGGTTTGTTCTTTTTGCGTATTTACATAATGGATATCTTGGTCAATTATATCCTCTTTTTGTTATAGGGGCCGTTTTTACGATAGGCGCACTTTTGCAGTATGCCTATGCCGGATATTGCGTGTTAAGGGAGTATGATGAATAAGGTATATAAAAAAATATACGGCATAGTTCTGGGGGTTGGGATCTTTTTATTGCTTGCCGCAGCAGCTAATAATCCAAAGCCAGATGCCCCTAAAAAAGTATCTAAAGTTGCTTTGATAAAAGCACGTGAAAAGGCGGTAGAGGCGGTTGTTGGGTTATTAAAGAGTATTCATGAGGTTCGAATATCGCTTGATTTTGCAGAAAAAAAGCTATTTAATTCGCTTTGTAATTTTTTTGAAGATAAAGAAGACGAATTAATTATGAGTAAGCAGATCGAACAAATAACACGAATTGAGCAGTCTGCTGCATCGTTAGAGGTTGAACTTCAAGATTTGCTTAACGATAAAAATTTCTTATTGAAATAAACCTGACTGATTAATGCGGCCTGCGCAGAGGTTGCCATTTACATATAGAGTTTTTTTTTGTAAAATAGCTATATAAATTATATAGAAAGATTTTTTTATAAAAGAGAAGTTTATGAATAAGCGTTTTTTATCTATTATTATTTTAACTATTCTTTTTGTTCCTGATACTCTTTTGGGTAATCTAATTGAGCGAGAAGGCCTTTCTATTCGTTTTTTAAAAAATAGCTCTTTTGTTCCGGATAGCTCTTTTGTAACCCAATATAAAAAAATTGTTGGGCAACTTTCTGTTTCTGCTGTTGATGATGTAAAAAAGATGGTAGGCAAGGTTGGGGTATTAGGGATTCACGCACTTCTTGCAGATGTGCAAGAGCCAATTGACCAAAATAGGTTGCAGGCAGAAAAAGATATTGTAAGGCAGATAGAAAAAGTGCTTTCAAGTTATGATTTTAAAGAAGATGCAAAAGATCCTGCGTTGCGGTTGATTAAAGACATTTTGCTTTTAAAGTCAACGACGGTCTTGGTTGATTCTGTAGTTGCAGAAACGCTTGCAATGCTTGATATTCTTGCGGTTTCTTATAGGTATTGGATTGGATTGCAGGGAAGACACTGGTATTATTTTTTGCATAAATCTCCCCAAAAATGGTTTTTAAAAAAGAAGCAAGATGAAGAAATCAGGGAAATGATTTCTTTTATTTCTGAATACAAAAAGAAGTATCACTATTTTCTTGGGCGTTTTGTGCAATATGTGTCATCATTTGATCCTTTAATGTTAAAAGCAAATAATTCTGATTCAGAAGCGGTAAGAGTATGGGTTCGTGGACTTGTTGATATTGTTCGAGAATCAATTTTTTCTTTTTCAAAAAGAGAAGAAAATTCTTTAAAGGACGCTCTTTTATTAAAAGATATGCGATTCATATTTTTAAAAATTGATAAATTGCAAGAATCATTAGAGCAGGATATAAAAAACCATAATGCTCAAAAACCGAGCCATTTTGCGAGAAATTGGTTGTGGTACGTAGGTATAGGTCTTGCAGGGTATCTTGTTTATTCCAATGATCAAATAGCACAAAAAGGACTTGATAAAATTGTTTCTACATACAACAACAAAGGTGTTTTCTTTGATGATTATGTTAAAAAACCGTTTAATAGACTTTTTAAAACGTTGTTTAAAGATATTGAGCAATCACCGGAGTCGTTTGATGCAACAGCAAAATTTAAAAACATGTTAAAAAGAATTGATGATCCAGAGTATACCACACATGTTGCAAAAACGTTTAGTGGTCTTGCTCCGTATTATGCTGATAAATGGGCTGTGGATCTTCCAGCTCTTTGTACACAAAAACAGCTTGAAGCTGAAAAAGCTATAGCAGAAACAGGTATGCCGTTTGCTCAAGGTTTTAATTCTGCAATGAAAGAACTAAAAGATGTTGTAGAATCTCAAAGAATGACGCTTGCGATTGGCGGTATTATGCCAGTAACGTTAGCGTTTGCAGCAGTCTGGTATACGTTAAAAAACATGTATGGAAAAATGACGTATACAGACTATACTCCATTACGATTAGCGTTATGTGATGTTGAAGACATACTTATTCGTTTAAAAATAAATGAGTATAATCAGGAGCTGTATGGAGAGCTGTTACATAAATTGCATGAATTGCGAGCAAAAGCGCAATATATGATTCCTCGTACCGATGGAATGCGGCTTCAGTTTTTACGCCAAATTTATTTGCTTGAATCCGTTCAATTTTCTTCTGATGATAAGCGCGCAGTTATTCATAGCTTGCGAGAGCGTTATGCATTTTTAAGATTGCAATAGCGCATTGTATAAGAATGTATGCCCGAGTATACTAAATAATATTAAAAAGTACTGTATACACATAGATATCACTACGCTATAAGGATAAGAAATATGGCAAGTTATAATAGAGTAGTAATAATGGGTAATTTAACCCGTGATCCAGATTATAGACAACTTCCTTCAGGCCAGGGTATTTGCAAGCTTGGATTGGCGGTAAATCGTCAGTTTAAAAATAGACAGACCGGATCAATGGTTCAGGAAGTTTGTTATATTGATATTGAAGTCTGGGGAGCTCAAGCTGAAAGTTGCAAGCAATATTTGCAAAAAGGACGCCCTGTTCTTGTAGAAGGTCGTTTAAAGTTTGATACGTGGGAAGATCAGAGCGGTGGAACACGCAGTAAGCATTCTATTGTTGCTGATCGCGTTCTGTTCTTGGGAACGGCTGCTGGTGCAGAATCAGATTTTGATGCTGCAAGTTCTGAAAATTCTTTTGATGGATCTGCTCGCATGGATAAGGATTTGATGGCAGAAATCGATAAGGCGCAATCAAAGATTCGTGCTGCAACGGCAAAGCCGCGTCAATCGAGCGTGCCAAAAAGTAAATCGCTGCATGCATCGTCAGATGATGATTTGCCATCGATAGAAGTTGGCGGGGGTCTTGACTTTAAAGATGAGCCTCCGTTTGAAGACGATCTTCCTTTTTAAAGAATTACTCAAATAAAAGAGTTTTTACGCGCACTAATCAGTTTTCTTGCCAAATAGGAAACTTTATTGCTATAAATTGTAATAGAAAAATTACAAATAAAAATATAGCAGGTGCGCGTATGATATATAAAAAAAGCAACGCAGGTCTTTTTTTGCCTTTTTTTTTGTTTTTAAGTTGTTTTCCCCTTTTTATGCGGTGTATGGATAAGCAATTGTTTCTTGTTCCTGTACAACGATCAATAGAAACATTACCAGAAGCATTTGCGCATTCTTTAAATGTGGTTCATTATACCCTCTCGTATGTACAAGACTATTTTGTAAAAAATGTTCCGCTTGATCAAAATGTGTATCTGTTTCTTGACGCATCGCTGGGAAATGGTTCATATGCAGTCTGGTGTTTAAATCAGATTGTACATAATACTGTAACACCTGAAGCGTCAATGCTTTTAGTGTGTCGAAAAAAAATAGATGAGATCTCTGCCCTATTTGATACGTTTGATGTTTTTGATCAAGAATTATATCAAAAAATAGCGTATCTCAAATCATTGATTGATTACATAAAGCGCGGATTATTTATTTTTAGTGAACATGTGTATCCTTCTTCTTCATTATTACCAGATGAGATCCATTCCAAACAAAATGGATGAATTTTTTGTTCTAAAGATGCTTTTCCCTTTTATAATTGTGTGATACCCCATTCCAATGCGCGGTCCTACTTTCCAGTTTTCTTGGGTAAATTCATACTCTGCAAAAAGATGTACCGTGAGAGCTTGCCAAGGATTATTGGTATGGTTTTGTAAAAAAGCAGGGCGTTTTTTTGAGGGTGTTCCAAACTGTTGAATGTATGAACTTGCAATTCCAAAAGAAAGTCCACGGATAAAATGATCGGCCAAAATATAGGGCGCAATATGGATAAGTGGTCCGGTAGGGTCTTGGGTAATAAAAAAGATTCCTTGATTAAAAATCCCAACGGTAAGCCATTCAAAGTAGCCGATTGCGCCAATAATGGTTGCGAGCATTGCTGTTTTGCCATCATATCCCAAGGGGATGCTATTTATAATAAAAGGGTCTTTCTTTTTTCCTGTAGGTGCAAGAATGCCTATCTGAATCGTGTAATCAAAAAAATCTGCCTGTTTCGTGGTAATGGTTGATCGAGTAAAGCCAAAAAGCATGGTCAAATCACCAATTCCTGTCTGGTTTAAGCAGTGGGTTATAGCTTTATTCCCGTGTTGTGTATTTTGTATTAAAGCAGAGTTATCTATCAAAAAGGAGTATGTTTTGATTGGAAGGTTTGCCTGAACAAAAAAACCGTCCGTAAGGTTTTGTGTCATTGAGATTGTGGTGCTCAAAATAGAAAAATCACTTTTTGTGTATGGAGAGATTGAGCAATCAAGTAACAGAGAAGAACGATGCCCGTGTGCTCCAAATCCCTTGTGTGCATGTCCAGACTCCAAGTAAAGCTCACAAGTGCTTAAACAATTACGATCTATGCGGGGAACGTTAAAAAAACTTGTTGGTAAATAGTAATGAGGAGTGTCATAACAAATGGCTTGAGAAAAGATAATAATGCTTACAAAAAAAGGAGCGCGTATTTTCATGTTTTATAAAATCCTGTATCAAATAAATAGTGATTATATATACGATACCATAAATGAATAAAACCCTCATCAAAAGCCTCTTTAAGCAAAAGTTCTTTTTTGATATACTGGTATCAAATAAGATAAAATGCTTTTATAGTAAGGAATTAGATAATGGAAATTAATGACAATATGAATAATCAGTCAGTTCATCAGGATCAAGAAGTTGTTGATTCATCGAGCAATGCTGCCCTGGAATCGCTTCAAAATCAGTATCTAGAGATGCGTGCAAAGTATATGCAGTTGCTTGCAGATGTAGAAAATATGAAAAAAAGAGCATTAAGAGATCAAGAAGTTCAAAAAGATGCCCTTACAACAATTTTGTTTGCAGATCTTTTGGCGGTTGTTGATAATTTTGAGCGCGCTCTTGCACAAAAAGGGGAAGGTCAGGATGCATTATATGAAGGCCTATCTTTGATTCATGCTTCTTTTTTGGATGTGCTCAAAAAATGGAATGTTGTCCAAATGAGTAATTATCAACAATTTGATCCACTTTTTCATGAAGCGTTGATGCAGGTTGAACAAGAAGGTGCAGAATCTGGAAGCATTGCGCAAGTGCTGCAAAAAGGATATATGATTAACGGTAAAGTTTTGCGCCCTGCAAAAGTCAGCGTGGTTAAATAATAATTTAGAGGTGGAGGTTATCGATGAAAAATAAATTAGCAATAATATTACTTACCTGTATTTTTTCTGCACAGGCACAAAACTGTTATTCTGTTCCAAGTTTTGCACATATTTTTGTTTCAATAATAAGAAGAAGTGACATGCAGCAAATAGGCAAGTCCGTTTTTGAAGCATGTCTTTTGCCGGTAACGGTTGTGATAACGGCGTTAACGAGTGAAGAGATTTATACTCCCCCGTGCGGCAAAACGGCTGAATCGGTATATGCGCAGGATTTTAAAAACGCGTTGTTTTTTTCTATCTTAAACAATCAAGATGCTGCACTAGATTCTCTTCAAGAAACAAGACAAGAATCTATGTATAATGTTTTTATGTAAATAAAAATCATGTAATTGATTGAGCGGACTTTATTTTTAAAACATGATTAATGGTTATGTTTTAATGGATATTTTTTAAAGCAAAAGATGCATGATGACCGATTTTTATGTGTATATTCTTTTTTGTTCAGATGGATCATATTATACCGGCCAAACTGATGATTTGGAAAAACGCATAGCTGAACATAGAGAAGGAATGTGTAAGTATACAAAAAAACGATTGCCAATTAAGGTAGTTTTTATTCAAACCTTTTCAGGAAGAGATCAAGCGCTTGTTGTAGAACGACAAATTAAAGGTTGGAGTCGTGCAAAAAAAAGAAGCGATGATAAAAGGAGATCAAAGCTCTTTTAAAAATTTGAGTAAATGTAAATCTCGAAAATATTGATACGTCTTTAATAATGTTTACTTTACTTAAGCCTTGTTAAAATCTTTTCTACCATTTTTTTGTCTTATCTCCGTTTCGCCCTCCAGATGTTTTTTATGTAATAAAAAATCGTGGAACGGCTTTTTAAGAATGGCTAGGTTCTGTTGACATTTCATCGCAATATGAGTTCATTTAAGAAAAATCAGATAATAACTGGATTAAAAAGGTTTTATAGTCCGTTCGCCCTCCAGATGTTTCTCGAAGAGAAATCGTCGAATGGGTTTGAGCGGACGCTTCCTTTATATTTATAATTGTTTTCATTTGGTGGTTCGTTCGTGGACCCATTCGACGATCTCCCTATGGGAGACATCTCAGGGCGAACGGGCATAAAAATAACTTATCTTTAAAATGTCAACAGAACCTATAAAACAAAGTCGCTTAAATATGCATAATAAATCTAGGTTTTACTACTTCTTTTTCATAACCAAAGTAATCTTATTTCCGTTTGTCCTCCAGATGTTTTTTATGTAATAAAAAATCGTCGAATGGGTTTTTAAGAACGGA
>CAYTRW010000007.1:0-1437 GCA_964440325.1 uncultured Pseudomonadota bacterium | reverse complement strand
CCTCCAGATGTTTTTTATGTAATAAAAAATCGTCGAATGGGTTTTTAAGAACGGATTTAAAATCGTACTACTACTTTAAATAATGGAGCAATCCGACAACAAGTTCGGTAAAAATAAGCCCGATAATAAGCAGGTTTAAAAAGTCTTCACGATTAATATCAACTTTGTGTTGATAAATGGTTTGGATATCTTGAATAATGCTTAATTTTCTATCAATGCTGTTTCGCCAGTTTTTTAAATCAAGATTTTCAACCAGAAGATCGTACAGTTCTGATACATATGGCTCACCGGCAAATTTAATACTGCTTTCAAGCTGTTCTGTTATTACAGAAATATCAACTTTTAGTTTACCAAGCTGTGTTACCGGATCATTAAATGTGGTGCCAATAAAAGGAAGATAAACACGCCACGGAAGTTTGTGAGCTTCTTCTTCATACATTGCGTTTAATTTTTTATCAAGAAGCCGATCAAAATAGCGCAATTCAAGCTGTTGAATGTTTGCAAACTCAAAAAGATCCAAAATCTCTTCATATTCAGCATCGTATACAAAAGAAGCGTCCACATCAATAACAATAAAATCACCACGGAAGTATCCAACCGCGGATTGAAGAATCTCATTTTTTTGATGTTCAGAAAGGGTTTCTGTTTCAAACCGTAGCATAGAAGCGATAATGCTGCTGTACTGTTCTTTAAGCTGCTTAATATCAATATCTGGTTGTGGATCAATCTGGATAACCAAGTGAGATGCGCGCGTATGAAAAAAGGTTGGATTGGTAATAAGTTTTTTTATGCGCTTAAAAATAGATTTGGCATCATTTACACTTTGCTCAAGATATTCTTCTGAGAACTGATTTACCAAGCCGCGAATATGTTTAAAGGTATTATTAAAGGGTATTTTATAGGTAAGAGACATTGCGCCAAAGTGGTGAATTTTGCCTCCAATGCACCGAGAATTGGCATGAGGATGCGGTAGTTCTATGCTCAATGGCGCGTGATAATTTTTAAAATACTTGGGTAATGTTCGTGGAATAATGGTAAGCGGACTCATTTTTTGAATGCGTTGGAGAGGGATTTCTTCACCAATATCAAACGCATGAAAAATATAAATATTGCCACTAAAAGTAAGATCCTGCACAATAAGCTCCTTGGTATAATCTTTTTTATAATACTAAGGATTGATGCCTTTTGACAAGGTGTTACTCTTATAATGCAAACATTCTTAAAAAAAGCCTTTTTTGTGGAGTATTTTAAAGATAATCACTTCAGTATAAGGTTTTTATACATAAAAAATGTTTTTCATAAAGACTTGTTATTCTTATTAATTCTGATAGTATATTATTATACTCCGCGTTAAAAGTATTAAAGCTTATAGTTAATTTTATTCTAAAAATGGAAGGTATACGATGATTACAAGCGTATCAAAAGTATTAAAGTTAT